>MHBL01000337.1:0-24848 GCA_001803235.1 Lentisphaerae bacterium RIFOXYA12_64_32 | reverse complement strand
GTGCTCTTCCGATCTCGCTGCCAGTGGCTCGGCCCGTCCCGGGCCGAAGCAGGGTGCCTCGGGCCGGTCTCCGGCCGAGGTCCTCGGGGCGGCTGTGTCCGGCGACATGTCCGCCATAGCCCAAGCGACGGCGGAAGCTGCCTGGGCGAAGACGGATCCCCGGCCGAGGCCCTCGGGCCGAGACGGCCCCGAGTACCCTGCCGCGGTCCCAGAGGTCCCGCGCCACTGGGGGCGTCCTCTTTGTGGACTTCTCCACCCAGGTTCACTATATTCCCTGACGACGAGTCACACCGGGGAATGTCCCGCGGAGTCGGATATCATGAAGACCATTCAAGTCGAATGCTCGGATGCGGTCCTTGTCTCGCTCAAGGAGTCGCCCGAAGCTTTTGCACATGACCTCTGCCTGACCGCGGCAGTCAAGTTCTATGAAATGGGACGCCTGTCGTCCGGGCGTGCGGCGGAGTTGGCCGGCCTAACGCGTGTCGCCTTTCTGCAGCGCCTGAAAGAGTTCGGCGTTTCGATCATGGATCCTACGCGCCAGGAACTGGAAGAGGACCTCCGGAATGCCTGAGCCCGTTCACACGGTCATCAGCAACACGTCACCACTGTTCTACCTGCACCGCATTGGCTGCCTGGATGTCCTCAAACGGCTCTACGGATCCGTGACCGTCACTCCCGCAGTCGTGCAGGAGCTTGCGGCCGGAGCGAGTCAAGGGGAGGACGTGCCTGACGTGACCGCACTGCCGTGGGTCGTGGTGCGGCAGGTCAGCGTTCCGCCGTTTCTGTCGCTGATCCCCGACCTGGGCGCAGGCGAGGCCAGCGTACTGGCCCTGGCAACAGAGATGGAAGAGGCCTGCCTGGTGATCATCGACGACAGACTCGGACGTCGCATCGCGGGCTTGCATGCGTTGCGGTGTACTGGCACTGCCGGGGTACTGCTCAAGAGCAAGCGTGCAGGGATCATCCCCCGCGTCCTGCCTTGCCTTGCCGCGCTGGACCGGGCCGGCTTCTACCTGACGTCCGCCGTGAAACGGGACATCCTTGACCTGGCCGGGGAACTCTGAGGTCGTGGGCGGCGAAAACCAGACCGCGGTCGGAGACGTGCCGCGTTGCCGGCCGAGTTCTCCAGGCAGTGGCTCGGACCGTCCCGGGCCGAAGCGCGCTTCCAGTGGCTCGGACCGTCCCGGGCCGAAGCAGGGTGCCTCGGGCCGGTCTCCGGCCGAGGTCCTCGGGGCGGCTGTGTCCGGCGACATGTCCGCCATAGCCCAAGCGACGGCGGAAACTGCCTGGGCGAAGACGCATCTCCGGCCGAGGTCCTCGGGCCGGGACGGCCCCGAGCACCCTACCGCGGTCCCGGAGGTCCCGCGCCACTGGGCAGGCGGTGCGGTTTACTCCTCTTCCTCGCAGGGCAGGCGCCATTCGACGTGGCGGATCCAGTCCCAGGTCTCGCCGTCGCCGAGGCCGAAGAACAACTCGCCCGGGTCGCCATGCTCGACCGCGATGATGACCCGATGCCAGCCGGCGTGCAGGTAGACGTCCTTACCGGTAGTGCCGCAGCGGTGGAACGCGGGTACGGCCGGCGGCGCGTCGTGACTGAACGCCAGTTCATAGTCCAGCCAGACCTTTGTGGGGCGCGGCGCCAGGGCAAGGATCCGGACCGTCTTGCGGGCAGGGATTTTCACGTCGGTCGCGAACGCCGTAACGCCTTCGGGCAGCGGCTGGGTGTGGCCAGGCACCTCGCAGATACCGGCGTTCGCCGGCAGATCAGGACAGCGCGCTTCGGGCCATTCGTCCAGTTCCCAGCGGCGCCAGGGGATGGTGAGCGGCAGGCCAGCGGTGAGGGTCCACGGCAACCCGTTCACGGTGAACCGCAGGCGCAGCGGGTTCCAGCAGGTACGGACCGCGCGCGCCGGCGGGGGTGTGATGCTGAGCATGAACACGGTCGACTCGCCGGGCGCCAGGTCAAACGGCTGCCCCGGGGATTCGACGTCCCACCCGTCACCCCCTCGCAGACTCAACTCCACGTGCGCAGTGTCATCGCCGGGATTACTGACCGCGATCTGGCAGTCCTGCATTTCACCGGGCACGAACGCGATGTCGCGCGGGTACACGAGGTTGACCACCAGCGGCTCGGTCGCGATCAGGGCCTCGTTCGGCGCGACGACGTTGTCCAAGGCCACGGCGTCGGCCGTGGGCAGGCGCGGCGACGCCATAGGCGGCTCCTCCGCGCTGGGGTCGTGAGCGTCGACGAGGCACACGCTGGAGCCGTAGTAGTCCAGGACGTCCAAAGCCAGGGCCGCCACGCGGTCGGTGAACTCGTCCAAGGTCGCGGCCGAGGTGAGACTGGTGATGCACGGCGAGAGCACCAGGTCGCGGCCAATGGGTTTGAGCCACTTGGCCGGGATGCCCTTCGGGTCGAGAATGCCGAGCAGTGCGCCGAGCGTGGCGCCGGTGCAGTCGGTGTCCTTGCCGCAGTTGACCGCGGTGCAGATGGCGGCGCCGAAATCCGGGGCGCCAGCCAGCCAGCCGAGCACGGTGAACGCCAGGTTCTGCGCCACATCGGTGAAGTTCGGGCTGCCGTACTTGAACAGCACTTCCTTGCGCACCTGCTGCCAGTCCAGCGACGCGGCCCACCAGTCGCGCGTGTCGCTGATGGCGCGGGCGACACGGCTTTCACCCGGGATGGCGGCCAGCGCCAGGTCCAGGAGTTTCTGGATGTCGGTCTCGACAAACGCGGCGCTCTCCAAAGTGGCGAGAAACACCTCGGCGTGAATGCCCTCCCCCGCGTGGTCGACACAGGCGTCCTCGCGCGCCAGGCTCGCGGCCAGTTCCGGATCGCCCGGCGCCAGGCAGGCCCAGATTTCGCTGCGAATGGCGCTGCCCATGCCGGCGGTGAAGCTGTTGTCGAACGCGCCGGACGCCGGCGGATAGATCCCGTGCGTCAGGTTACGGCAGGCGACACCATACTCGTCGGGCCAGCACTGCAGATGCCGCAGCCAGGCGTCGGCCAGAGTGCGACGATCGACCGGCAGCCCGCAGCGGCGGATAGTCTCCAGCCACACCACCTGCAGGTCGAGGTCGTCGTTCGGCAGCATCTCCTTCGGGACCGGCTTGTAGAAACGCAGATTGAGCGGACCGTCCTGACCCTCGTAGGGGCCGCCCAGCGTGCCGCCGACGGCCTTGCCAAGCCAGCAACCGAGCACCTTCTCGCGGTACGTGCAAAAAGACAAATTCATGATGCCGCAGTCCTTCCTCATCGCGAAATACGCGTCCGTATCCCGGCGCCGTCAAGATACTCCCCGACACGGGGCAATCAAGACACCCGGCGGTCCCCACCGCGGAGTGCAGTGGTGAGTGAGAAGGCTTCTCCCAGGCCGTGGCTCGGCGCGTCTCGCGCCGAAGCGCGCTCCCAGTGGCTCGGACCGTCCCGGGCCGAAGTGGAGTGCCGCGGGGCCGTCTCGGCCCGAGGTCCTCGGCCGGGGACCGGCCCGAGGCACCCTACCGCGGTCCCGGAGGTCCCGCGCCACTGACCCGACCTACAACGCCAGTGGCGGCGGTCCGGTCGTCTGCGGCCCGGGAGGCGGGCGGTGGATGCAGCAGCCACTGCCCGGGACCCTTCTCCCTCGTGCCTCGGTCGAAGGAGGGATTTTGGGAAGGCGTCGGTTGTAGCTGAGGGTCAGCAGGTCGCTCCACGCCGCAAGGGCGTGGCAGCGCGAGCAAGGGCGTGGCAGCGTAAGGCGGTGGCGGCGGGGCAGCGCGAGCAAGGGCGTGGCAGCCACCTTTGGCACATTACCGCCAAACGGCTTGCGATTTGGGCGACGGCTTCTACATTAGGTAAGGGTGTTTGTGAATCGAAGTCGCGGGATGACTTCAACTCCATCTTTCTGTGGGGGGGGGGATAGTTTTGCGTCCAGTGGATGGATCGTCTTTTTCTTTTGATCTCTTGGTTCACACAGTATTGCGACAACGTTGACAGCAAGGGGTTCCGATGAAACAGATGCGACTGCACTTCTCTCTCCGCGTTGTTCCGGTCATGGTCCTGACGGTCGCTGTCTGGCTGTGTTGCGCCGGCAACTCTGTGCGCGCCGCAGGTGGGCTCGACGAACGGCTGAAGCCGGGTATTGCCCTGCTCGAGCAGGGCAAGTTCGCCGACGCGTACGCGACGTTTTCCGCACTGTTCGAACAGGACCCGGGCAGTGCGCAGGTGAACTTCTACCTCGGCCTGGCCGCCTACGGCCTGGGCGACTACGAAAACGCCAGCCTGGCGTTCGAGCGCACGCTGATGATCGACCCGAACATGCAGCGCGCCCGGGTCGAACTGGCTCGCAGTTACCTGAAGCTGGGCGTGGCGCAGACGGCCAAGTCCTACTTCGAGGACGCGCTGAAGGCCAGGCCGCCGGAGAACGTGGAGCGCAACATTGAGCGGGTCATCGCACAGATCGACGCCTCGGGCAAGAGGAACTTCTTCTCCGGGTCGTTGTCGCTGGGGATCAACTATGACACCAACGTGGCGGCCAGCCCGAACAGCAGTCAGATCACCACTCCGGGACTGTTGGTTCCGTCGGTCCGCGTGGACGGCGAGGATGCGGACTTCTTCGAGTCTTCTCTGCTGCAGGCCGAACACCGGTATCGGATCAATGACTCGGAGTTAGGCTGGCGCTCGGCCCTCACGCTCTACAATGCCAGCTACTTCCACGAGCACGACCAGAATTTGGAGTACGTGCGCCTGGCGACCGGGCCGAGCCTGGTGCAGAGCCGGCGCCTGATTGATGTCATGCTGGTGGGCGAATACCTGACCAAGGAGAGCGACAGCTACCTGAACGCGTTCGGCGGCCAGCTCCGCCTGGCGCAGGCGCTTTGGGGCCGGCACATCCTGGCCGCAGACATCACGGCGATGAGCAAGGAGTACGACCAGGCGCCGGACCGCAAAGCGTACAACCTCGGCCTGAGTGCCGGGCCGGTCTTCGTGTGGGGCAAGAACCAACTGGTGACCCGTGTCGGTCTCGACATGGAGGACGCGCGGGATGGCGAAGGCGGCGTCGAGGAAGACGAACTGTCCTACACGCGGTACTGGACCCAGATCCGCTACGAACGGGAGCTGCCGTTCGGGATTGCCGCCTATGCCGGATACCGGTTCCAGTACGTGGATTACAAGTCGGATTACGCGGTGTTCGCCGAGGATCGACAGGACGAGATTCACGACGTCCTGGTCGGGGTGCGCAAGAAGCTGCCGCACGGCCTGGCGGTCGACCTGAACAACACGTATACCGAAGCCCGGTCGGAGATCGATCTTTACGAGTACAACCGCAACCTGACCTCGCTCAGCCTGCAGTGGAGTTTTTGAGGCAAGCCTGGGTCAGGCCTTGGAATTTGCAATTGGCGCGGGCCTAGCGCCAATTGCAAATTCCAAGGCCTGACCCAGCATTACCGAAATGCACTTGGAGGATGATGACCATGAAGACTCGGACCACCGCAACGCTGGCGAGCGCCGTTCTGACGGGGCTGTTGCTGATTTCGAACACGGGCCTGGCGCAGGGTGTCACCGTATCGTCGGGCGGGCCGTACACCGCGGTGGTCAACGAGCCGATCATCTTCCGTGCTGCCGTGACCGGAGCGGTTACGGAACCGGCGTTTGCCTGGGACCTGGACAACAACGGCTCGTACGAGAAGCCTGGGCAGTATCCCATGTCCTCGTTTGGCGCGGTGGGTACGTACACGATCACGGTCCAGGCCACGGTCGATACGGTCCCCTACACGGACACCACCACGGTGACGATCACGCAGGGCCCGAAAGCGATCTGCGTGCCCTGGCAGATAGCTGGCACGACCGAGATTCCGCACACGGCGATTGCCGCGCAGGCGACACTGCTGAAGGCCGTGGTGTACGGCAAGAGCAACGGCGCCGGCGCGCCGTTGCAGTACAAGTGGACGTTCGGCGACGGAACGCGATACCCCACGGACGGCAGTTGGGCAAACGCCTCCACGGCCAGCGGTTACACGGTTGTCTACAACCTCGAGATCAGTCACACCTACGGCGCCTTGCCCGGCGGCGTCGAAAGCAAGCCCTACACCGCGACGCTGACCGTCAAAGACTGCGACGGCAATCAGGCCGCGGACAACTACTACCTGCGCGTGTACGCTGCCACAACGTTGGACTTGGATGTCAACACGGCCGTCGACAAGGCACTGTGGTGCCTGCACAAGGCCCAGTACCGGACCACCGATGCGAACAATGGTGCGTGGCTGTACAACTACACCGGCCATACGGGCCAGTACCACTATGCGGGGGCGACCGCCTCGGCCCTGCAAGCGTTCCAGACCAATGGTCACGGCCTGCTGGGGGATGTATCCGCCAACCCATACGTCTGTGACGTGCGCATGGGGTTCGAGAACATGCTCAGCCGGCTCAACACCGTCACCATGACGGTGCAGACCTACGGCAACCCGGACACGAACGGGAATACGGTCGGCATCCAGGTCAACAGCAACCGTTCGATCTACGAAGGCGGCCAGGTCATGGACGCGATCTGCGCCTCGCAGATGCCCAACTTCCGCCTGTACGTCCCCGGTGCCAACGCCTACGTCACGGCCCCCAATTCCTACATTGCCGGTCGCAAGTTCCACGATATCGTGCAAGACATGGTGGACATGTACGCCTGGGGGCAGGAGGAATCCGGCGGCGGCCGCGGCGGCTGGCAGTACTCGTGGAACACCGGCTCGGACAACAGCGCCGCTCAGTGGGGCGCCATTGGCATGCTCGCGGCCCAGGACATCTTCGGGATCGCCATCCCGCAGTGGGTCAAGGACAACAACCTGATCTGGCTCAACTACAGCTACCGCAGTTACCGGGCCGACGGCGATACCGGCTTCCCCTACGCTGCCGAGGGTGGCAGCCGCCAGTTCGGGTACACGGGGTCGGGGACGGGGCTGGCCACCAATGCTTCCGGCATGGTGCAATTGGTCTTCGACGACCTCACCACCAGCGACACCAAGTGGCAGACCACCGAGAACTACTATGCCGACAACTGGAACACGCTGTACAGCAGCAGCAACTACTACGCGGGCTACGCGTTCGTCAAAGCCATGCGCCTGGCCAAACCGAACCCAATCACCCTGCTGACCAAGAACGGTTTCGACTGGTACGGGAACAACACTAGCGGCATCGCGCGCTGGCTGATCGGCAAGCAGGCCGCGGACGGTTCCTGGGTCGCCGCCGGGAGCGATCCGGGGTACGGTTATGTCAGCACCCATCTGGCCACCGCTTGGTCGGTGATCATGCTGGGCCAGAGCCTGTTCGAGCTGGTGCCCGTCGCCGAGGCCGGCCCGAACCTGGTCTGGGGCAAGAACCAGGCGCGGATGCTCGATGCTTCCTACTCGTATCACCTCGATCCGGAGCGCACTCTCGTCAAGTACGAGTGGATCCAGGATGCGCCGGTGGGGTATGAGAGCGAGAGCTTCCACTACACCGCGACGCGCCGCGTGGCCGGCCGCGCCGTGGTCTACGACTGGGACCTGAACGGCGACAGCGTGACGGACATCACCACCGACACCCCGGCCATCGAGCACACCTGGGTGCTGCCCTACAAGCCGGCGGCAGACTACCTCCCGTACACCGTCACGCTGAAAGTCACCGACGACAACACCCCGACTCCGCAGACCGACACGGACACGTTCACCGCGCTGATCCTCGATGTGAAACCGCCGCAGTCCGATCCCGGCGGCCCCTACACGGTCTACGAAGGCGTACCGGCGCGACTGGACGGCACCGGTTCGACCGAGTGGGACCCGGGCGACTACATCACGCAGTACGACTGGCTGCTCAGCGGCGGGTCCACCATTGACAAGACCGGCGACGCCAGCACGGCATCCGTCTTCGACTGGCGCTTCTTCAACACCGGTTCGCTGACCATCGGTCTGACCGTCTACGACAACGGCGTCGGGTTGCCCGAGGGCGAGCGGCTGTCCAACACCGAGTACACTACGGTCGAGGTGATACCGAACACCCTGCCCGTTGCCGAGGCCGGCGGACCGTACAACATGGTCGAGGGCACGACCATCCAGTTGACCGCTCAAGGTTCAAGTGACGCCGACGGGCACACGCTCACGTACGCGTGGGACCTGGACAACGACGGGCAGTTCGACGACGCGACCGGCCAGGTCGTGAACTTCAGCGCCAACGACAATGGTTCGTACACCGTGCGCGTCGAGGTCTGGGACGGCGCCAAGAACGAAGGCGGGACCCGACTCGTGTCCACCGACACCGCGCTGGTCACCGTCACGGACAAGCACCCGACGGTCGGCTTCTACGCCACGCCTGCCGCGCCGTTCGAGGGGCAGCAGGTGCAGTTCACGGACACCAGCACCAGCAGCCCGGACGCGCTGCTCAGTTGGGACTGGGACTTTGACGTGGCCGGCGGCGCCACGACCGACAGCACGACGCGGCATCCGACACACACCTATACCGCCAACGGAACGTACACGATCAGATCGACGGTCAAGGATGACGACGACGTGACCGGCACCGTGATGGAGCAGCAGATCACGGTGCGCGACACCGAACCGGTGCCGAACTTCACCTTCACCCCGGCCACACCGGTCCTGGTCACGCGCCTCCGCACGGGTGTGGACGTGACCTTCAACGACGCCTCGACCACCGGCATGGACGCGATTGTCCGGCGCGACTGGAGTTTCTCGGACGGCGGCACGGCCTCGGGCGCGTCGGTGGTGCACAACTACACGGCCATCGGCACGTACTACGCGACGCTGACGGTGCAGGACGCCGACGGCCTGCCGCACTCCATCACCAGGCAGGTGACCGTGTCGGCGCCCGCCGACCTGGTCATTACGTCCGTCAACGCCACACCGCTGCCGCTGGCGCAGGGTGGGCAAGTCGAGTTTTCGGCCACGGTCAGGAACCAGGGCACGGGCGACGTGGTCGTGCCGTTCCTGGTCGACTTCCGCATCTACGGCACGAGTCTCGGCACCGTCGAGGTGGTCAGCCTGGCCTCCGGCGCGTCGCGGACGGTCACCCGGTACTGGACCGCGGTGCCCGGCGGCGACCCGGACGTCACGGTGACCGCCGACTCGACCAACGTGGTGACCGAAGACAATATCCAAGGCACGGCTGAGACCAACAACACCGCCGTGCTCGACCTGGCCGCATTCGCGCTGCCCGACCTGGAGGTTGAGAATCCCGGCGTCACCCCGGACAACCCGGTGCAAGGCGACATCGTGCACCTTTACGCAACATTGAAGAACACCGGCCTGGGCGACACCAAGTCCCCGATCAAGCTCGACTTCTACGTCGACGGCGCGAAGGTCGGGAACACGGTGTACTCGCTGGGTCTGGCAGCCGGGCGCCGCGCCAGCGTCCAGGTACAACTGCCCTGGACGGCCCTGGCCGGAGCCCAGAAAGCGTTGCGCGTGGTCGTCGACCCCGACAATACGGTCCCGGAAGAGGCCGATGGCGGCGAGACGAACAACGAAGCGACCGGCACGGTCGCCGGCATCGCCTATCCGGACCTGACCGTGACGGACATCTCCTGGACGCCGCCGACGCTGAAGCAGGGCCAGGCGGCGACGTTCTACGTCACGATCCAGAACCTCGGCGCCACCACGAAGTACGATATCCCCGTCCGCGTCAAAGTCGGCAGCACGGTCGTCGGCACGCCGACACTGTACCGCGGCCTGGCCGCCGGCGCGACCGGGCAGGTCTCCACGATCTGGGTAGCGACCTATGGTGTTAGCCTACAGGTGGAAGCGACGGTCGACCCGGGCAACCCTGGCGCGGTGCCGGAGACCCAGGACAACGACGGCACCGGCAACGACAACAACGTGCGCAGCGAAGCGCTGGGTGACATCGCCCTGCCCGACCTGACCGTGCCGAACGTTTCGACCGTCCCCTCGACCGGCCTGGCGCAGGGCATGACCATCGACCTGGTCGCCACCGTGCAGAATATCGGGCAGGCAACCGCCCCGGCAGAGACCGCGGTCGAATTCAAGGTTGACGGGACGGTCGTCGGGACCAAGACGGTCGGGCGAGTTCTCCAGGCCAGCAATGACCAAGTCGTCCTGGTCGTGCCGTGGACCGTAACGGCCGGCACGCACACGTTCCAGGCCGTGGTCGACCCGACCGACGCGGTCACCGAGGCATCGGACGCCAACAACACCTCCACCGTGCTGAACCTGCCGGAGGTGCTGCGCCCGGACCTCACGGTCAGCGACCTGACCTGGGACGTTGCCACTCCGACCCAGGGGCAGACGGTCACCTTCACGGCCAAAGTCTGGAACACGGGCGCCCGCACCACACTCCCCGTCCTGGTCACGTTCGACGTGGACGGCCAGACCGTCGGGTCGCGGACGTTCCCGACCGGGCTGGTGCAGATGAACCCGAACAACCCGGGCGAGGCGCAAACCGTAACAGCCACGTGGACCGCGCAGTCCGGCGCGTCGCACGTGGTCGGGATTCACGTCGATCACCCGGTCAGCCTCATCCCGGAAAGCAATGAGAACAACAACTACCTGTCGCGCAACTACGGCATCGTGGCCGCCCCGGATCTGGTGGTGGACAGCATCACGGCGGACCCGGCCACGCCGGACCAGGGCCAGTCCGTGACGCTGACAGCCACGATCCGCAATGCCGGGGCCGGCGCGACACTGCAGAACATTCCGGTCCGACTCCGGGTCGACGGCACGACGCTGGCCGACCGGACGATCACGGGCGGTTTGACCGCCGGCGCCAGCAAGACGGCAACGGCGACGTGGACCGCGCGGTCCGGCGGCCACACGGTGCAGGTCACGGCAGACCACACCGCGGTGATTGCCGAGAGCAACGAGGCCAACAACAGCCTGAACCAGGCAGTCGCCGTAAGTTACCCGCGGCTGGACGTGGACGGCGGCACGGTTTCGTGGTCGGCCAGCAGCCGTGGCGAAGGGGCTGCGATCGCGCTGACGCTCGAGGTGGTCAACAACGGCCAGGGCGCGACCCTGAACGGCTTCAACGTCACGCTTTACGAGGACGGTGCGGCCAAGTACACGGCGCGGGTCGGCAACACGCTTGCCGCCGGGGCGCGGGCGACGGTGAACCTGATCTGGATCGCCAAGCGCAACGTCACCGCCCTGACCGTTCTCGATGACTCGGGCAACGAAGTCGTCGAGAGCGATGAGATCCGCGGCGACGGCGGCCGCGGCACGGCGTTTACCATTCCCACGATTCCGACGGTTACGGCCGCGCCGACGATTGCGTTCGACGGTGCGTTCCCGCCGTCCTCGACGCCGGCCACGCCGTACAGCGGCACGCAGACGGTCGGCTGGACCGCCGCGGTGGGCGACGGCGGCCTGACGCTGGACCTTGTCTCGCTCTACGCAGTGCGCAACGGCGGCCGGTTCCTGATCTATTCGGAGGCGTACGCGGGCGCGTCCACCACGGACAGCTATGTGTGGGACACCGGTAAACTGGCCGGGGGCGCGCCGTTCGCCGACGGAACGGCACAACTCCTGGTGCGCGCCACGGACTCGAACGGCGGCTGGGTCGAGACCACCAGCATACCGTTCGCGATCGACAACACGCCGACGGCGCGGCTGACATCGGATGCCAGCCGCCGCTCCGCGCTGCTGGACGAGACCCGGACCTACGTGTTCACGCTCGCAAACGGACAAAGCGCGATTGCGACCTACGACCTGGCGGTGACGAAGCCGGCCGGCGTCACCGCACAGCTCGACAAGGCGCAGCTCGTCGACGTGCCGGCCTGGGGCCAGGCGACGTTCATCCTCACGGCGTCCTCGCCGGACGCGGGCAGCTTCGGGATTACAGTTACGGCCACCGAGTGGCTGCAGACGCGCAACGACCCGCTGGTGGCGTCGGCTGCCGTCTATCTCGACGTCAAGGAACCGATCGAAATGGCACTGACGCCGACAGGTTCGCAAACCGTCGCGATGGGCGGGACCGTCCAGTGCCAGCTCACGCTTGTGAACAACCAGCGGGTCACGGACACGTTCAGCCTCAGCGCGGCCGGGATTCCCCAGGCCTGGGTGTCCGGCCTGACCCCGACCGTCCAGCTCGGCGCCGGGGCGCGGACCACTGTGCCGTTCCGGCTGGTCGGGCTCGATGCGCAGGGCACGTTCACGGTCAGCGTCACGGCGTTGTCCGCGAATCGCGGCCAGTTGTACACCCGTTCGTTCGCCGTGCAAACCGACCCGGACCCGAGCATCGCCGACCTGCGTCCGGCGAACAACACGCGGTTCGGCGCCCGCGACGTGACCATCTCGTGGACCACGGTGGTCGACGCGACGACCGAAGTCTACTACCGCAGTGAAGCCTGGACCGGCCGGGACGAGACCTACACCCTGGCGACCGGGCTGCGCGGCACCCGGCACATCGTGCAGTTGGCTGACCTGGAGCGGAACCGGAAATACTTCTTCTACGTCCACAGCGTCAGCGACTTCGGCGAGGCGCGCTTTCCGGCCAGCGGCGAGTGGGCGTTCATTGTCGACAACGGCGTGGTGTTCACGCGTGACACGTACCCGGTGACCGTGACCCGCGACTACGGCGGCGAAGCAAACATCAGTATCGTCAACACCGACTCGGTGCCGCACGAAGTCTACCTGACCGTGTCCAACATCGCGGAAGAACTGGCGGTCGGCTTCGTCGGTGCGGGGCACGACACCGAGCTGGTCGTGGCGCCAGGCGCCTCGACCACCGTGAAGCTGGGAATATTCACCCAGGACGCCAGCGTGAGCGACTACGTGTTCGACCTGCACTTGGAGACAGACCCGCGCCTGCCCGACCCGATCCTGGACGACGCGACCCTGAACCTGCACGTCAACTTCCCCTCGACCGACTTCAGCATGCAGGTGATCGGCACCGACCCGGCGACCCTGGGCAAGCAGGTGCGCCTGACCAACAACGGCGACCCGGTCACCGATTTCCGCGTCGTGCCGGACAACGATCTGTTCGGTGAGGTGCGCCTGGAGCCGGACGTCACGCACGGGTACCTGCGGACCGGGCAGAGCTTGACGTTCTGGGTCTATCCGGAACTCTACACCGGGTTCCAGTACCTGGGCGGCAACATCACGGCCTTTGGCGCCGGCGATTCTGCCGACCTGTTCCTCGAGTTCGAAACGCCCGAGGGTCAGACTCTGTACGTTGCCCCCGTGACTCAGCACCTGCCCGCGCCGACCACGACGTTCACCAGCGACCTGCAAGTGAAGGTCCTGGAGATGACCGACACGCGGCGCGTCGTCAAGTTCTACCTGCCCGACACAGAAAACACCGACTACGTCATCTACACGTTTGAGGACACACCGACCACCGACCCGGCCCCGGGCAACCCGCAAGCCGTGTACGTGGGCGGGGCGGGGAACTGGAGTTGCTTCAGTTACACGCCCAGCGGCGCAGAGGTCGGGATTCTGTTCCAGGCCACGCTGCCGGTGGAGACGAACTCTCGCGGTCGCGCCACCAACTTTGTCAACCGCGCCGTGACCGTCGTGTCGCATGGCGTCGACACCGCCCAGACCGTCAACGACTACTACAACACGGCCAACGGCTGGGTCGAGAAATACAACGACAGCCAGAGCTGGGGCGACTACGTCAACAACAACAGCGGCATCCCGGACGACATGCGGACGCCGGTGAAACTCTTCCATGATTTCCTCAATGTGGGCAGTGACCTGGTGGGCGAGGTGCCGGTGGTCGGCTCCCTGCTCGGCCCCATGTTCGAAGCGGCGCTGGAGACGTTCAAGACCGGGATCGAGGTCGTGTCGAACCACAACCGCCAGCTCAACGAGGTCCTGGACATGCTCGAAGGCCGGACCAGCGGCAGGGACTGGTATTGCACGAATCGGCCGCGGGTCAGCAGCAACTGCCAGTTGCCGTCGTGGGTGGACCCGCGGTATGTGAGCGACGCGCGCGGCGGGCTGCAGGTGAACCCGGACAGGTACGGCCAGACCCAGCCTCACGACTTCAACCTTCTCGTGAACGGGAACCCGGTTCTGTCCATGTCCCAGAGTGTGCCGTCCGGCTACCTCACGTTCCCGGTCGCCCCGGGCATTTTGAACTACGGCACGGGCCAGGGGCCGTCGGTAAACACCATCACAGCGGTCGGCTCGAACTTCAACCCCGGCCACTACGCGTCGGCCTACGACTTCTTCATCGCGGTGACGCTGACCGATGCCGTGGTCCCCATCTTCGCCACGGAGGAAACGATCGGCAACGTCATCTGGTCCTGGATCCAGGCGCACCGGCGGCGGCCGGATTTCTCCGTTTACGAGTCAGACATCAGCTACGGCCCGGTCGCATCGCCGCGCGCCGGAGTTGAGTCCAAGCTGCAGGTCCGGGTCAACAACGAAGGCGGCGTGTCCGAGGTGGCTCTGGTCACCGTCACGGTCGACTCCGTGGTGTTGACACGGTTCTGGACCTTCATCAGCGCCTATGACCGCAACGAGTTCGCCATCGACTGGACGCCGTCCGGCGGCGACCAGACCGTGGCCTGCAGCGTGTGGACACGTGCCCACGAAAGCCGGACCGACAACAACTCCGCGTCCACGACCATTTCAACGCCGAATTCCACCACGGACACGACCGGGCCGGTTGTATCGAGTCTGTTCCCGGCCGATGGCGCCACGCTCGACAACGCCTACACGCGGGTCGGGGCGGCCTACTCCGACCGTTCCGGCATCAACACCGGTTTGGTGACACTGACCATTGACGGCACGAACGTGACCAGTTCGGCGACGGTCACGGCGGGTCAGATCCTGTACGAGCCGGTCCTAGCCTTCAGCGGCGGCAGCCACACGGCCGTGCTCGTCGTGCGCGACCAGGCGGGGAACGAGACGGCCCGGTCCTGGTCCTTCACGGTCAACACCAGCCTGCCGGTGCTGACCAATGTCGAGGCCATCAACGTGACGGCCACCGGTGCGATCATCGTGTGGGAAACTAATTCGCCCAGCGACAGCTTGGTCCGGTACGGGACCAATCCTGACCTTCAGGACCAGGTCAAGTTCGACAGCGCATACGTGACCGCGCACGAGATTCGCCTGGGCGGCCTGACGTCGGCCACTCGCTACTACGCCGAGGCGTTCAGCACGCGGGCGGGCGGTTACATGGGTCGGTCCGGCGTCTTCTCCTTTTTCACCGGCTCGAACAATCTGCCGGAGACGCCATCGGCACCCGAGCCAGCCGACGCGGCCACCGGCGTAGGGGTGTCGCCGCTGCTGAGTTGGACGTGCTCGGATGCCGACGAGTCCGACGCACTGTTGTATGACGTCTATTTCGGCACAGACCCGGACCTGACCGTGGCGGGTTCGAACCGCGCGGAGGCGGGGACCCGCATCATACCGCGCCTGAACCTGCCGCAGTGGCAAGCGGAAGGGTTGCAGTACGACACGCAGTACTACTGGCGCATCGTGGCCACGGACAGCCGCGGCGGCCGCACCATCGGCAGCGTGTGGGGTTTCAGGACCGCGGCGAACACCGGTGGCCTGCCGGAAATCACCAACGTCGTCGTCGATCCGCCCGTAGTGACGCGCCCGGCCGTCGGGTCCGGCTTGACGGTCAACGTCACCATTACCTTCACGGCGACGACGTCTCTGCTCGACTTGCGCGCCCGGTGGGGTGCGGTCAACCTGGGCGTTCCGTCCCGGTCCGGGCGAGACGAGCGCGGCCGCGAAACGTACACACTGACGTATGTGGTCACCGAGAGCAGCGACGTGGGCACGGAAGCGATTGTGGTCGGCGGTCGCGACGACCAGAACAACGAGGCGGCCGACTCCAGGGCGCTGCTGACCATTGAACCGCCGGCCGAAGCCGCGCCGAGCGCCATGTTCTCCGTGGCCCCCACCGATCCCCGCAGCCTGACGTTTGTTTTCACCGACCAGTCGACCGGCGCGACCTCCTGGGCGTGGGAGTTCGACTACGTGGAACGGAACCGGACGGTGGACAGCACCGAAGAGCATCCGGTTCACACCTATGCGGGAACGGGCGAGTACACGGTCAGACTGACCGCCACGAACAATACGGGCATTGCTACGTCCCAGAGCACGATTGACCTGCTTGGCCCGGAGGTGTCCATCGACTCCCCGTCCGTCACCAACGTTTCCGAGCCGTCGCTGTGGGGCGACGCGAAGCCGACGGGAACCTTCGAGACCGATCCGGTGTGGGTCTCGGTCACTATCGACGGGACGACCTACGATCAGGAAACCACGCCCGCGGTCGTGTTCGACACCGAATTGTGGACTTGGTCCCTGGACCTGACGGGGTACTCGTTGGCCGACGGCACGTATGACGTTACGGTCGAGGCCGGCGATTCCCTGGACAACATCGGCTCCGCCTTTGACACGCTCACCGTCGACACCGTCAACCCCGATGTGGCGTATGAGAGTCCGACGGGCTGGACGAGCTCCAACACTCCGGATCTGGCCGGCACGGTGTCCGACGCCACGTCCGGGATTGATAGTGTCTACATCTCCGTCTGGGCCGACCGCGACACCAGTGCCTCGGGCTACGCCGAATTGGGCGACGGGACTTGGACCTTCGACGTGGGCAATGCCCTGGACGGCTACACCTTGGACGACGGCACCTACACGGTCAGGGCAACGGCGCAGGACCAAGCCGGCAACACGAGTACGGCTTACGGGACCCTCAGCGTCGATGCCACGGCCCCTGAGGTCAACGTCTCTTCCGCCACGGCCACCACCATCGCCCAGCCAGCGTTCGCCGGCTCGGCGTCCGATGCAACGTCGGGCGTCGCCGAGGTGCTCGTCACCTTGATGGACGCGCAGGGCACCGCCCTGCTGGACAATGTCGCCGCGATCCTGACGCGCGGCGCCTGGGCCCTCTCCTACTCCGGCGACGACCTGAGCTACGGGTACTACACCGTGACGGCCACGGCCGCCGACCAGGCCGGAAACAGCGCGACCCCTCAGACACAGCGGCTTCAGGTCACACCGGACTACGAGTTGGTCGTGATTGGGGACGACGCGCCCGGTTCCGAAAACCAGGCCACGGCACTCAATGATAACGAAGAAATCATCGGTACGTTCACCAACGGGTCCAGCAGCCGCGGCGCGTTCAAGTGGGTAGACGGGAGCACCGTCACTCTCGACTTACCGGTGGAGGCCAGCGGCTACGTCACGGCCCAGGACATCGACAACAGCGGCTGGGTCGTTGGGTACTGGGTCCAGCCCGGGTACACCAACGGTGTGCAGTGGGACGTGGAAGACACCTCCGCGTCCACGCTGGTCGCGAGTACGTCCCTGGGCGGCAGGACGGCGCAATTGTTCGGCATCCGTGGCGGCGCAAGTCCTTCGGGCGTCGGCGCCGTTGCCGACAGTACCGGCGTGATGCGCGCCATCACCGCGCCCTCGGGCCGGGCAACGCCCGTCGCGCTGGCCGCACTGAGCAGCGGCGGCTCGGCCTATGCGTACGGCGCCAACGTCAACGGCGTGGTCGTGGGCAAGGCCCGCGATGCGAACGGCGCGTGGCGCGCCGTGAAGTGGATCGGCAGCCAACCGCCGGTCTTGCTTGACACCCTGAACAGCCGCGACAGCCAGGCCAAGGCTGTAAATGCCAGCGGCGTGATCGTGGGGTATCGGACCGATGCCGGCACCGTGACGCGACCGTGGGTTGACACCGGCAGCGGCATGACGGACCTGCCGACCCTGAGCGGCCGCGGCGCGGCCGCACTGGCCATCAATGACGGTGGCCTGATCGTCGGCTGGGCCGAAACGGCCGACGGCAAGCCGCACGCCGTCCTGTGGCAGGACGGCAACATTGCCGACTTGAACGACTTGATTCCCAGCCCCACCGAGGCATCTGGCGCCACCATCGTCCTCACCCGGGCCGTTGACGTGAACGCCGACATGGCCATTGTCGGTCAAGGCGAATTCGACCGGGAGGGCGTGGAGAAGAGAGCGTACCTGCTCCGGCCTGTCGACACCAACCTGCCGGGTGAAAACCTGGTCCCGGCCGCCCGCATCACGCAGCCCGGGACGAATGCCAAGCTCGGACTGGGCGAAGCCGTGGTCGTGACGGCCAGCGCCCTCGATCTGGATGGGACCGTCGAGGAGGTTACGATTTCTGCCGACACGGCCAGGGGCGGGCGCGAGCAACTCGGGACCTGGCCCGGCAGGGCGCGGGGCACCCGCGGGGAGTACTCGACGACCTGGACACCCGCGGCCGAGGGCTCGTACAGTCTTGTGGTCGAAGCCGTCGACGACGAGGGCAAGACGGTGACCCGTCAGATCGACGTAACCGTCGTTGCCGGAGCTGAAACGACCTTTGTCCTGAACCTGAATCAGGGCTGGAACTTCATCTCCGTGCCGCTGCAGCCAGCCGATCCCGCGGCGTTGTTGGCAGCATTTGGGACCACTTGGGAATGCACGACGGCCGGGTTCGACCTGGCCACGACCGTGAGACCGAAAGTCGCGTACTGGGTCTGGACCGGCGTTGCCAAGAGCATCAATTTCACCGGCTACTACATAGCCGACACGGGCAAGTCGGTCATCGAGGGATGGAACTCGGTCGGATCAGTGAACAACCTGACCGCGCCTTACGGCATCGCGTTCCGGATCAGCGGCCGTCCCGTCGGCCCGTCCCTGGAGATGTACGGCTGGTCGACAGCCGATGCTGAGTATCAGCCGGTCTCCGAAGGACAGGCAACGGCCGGCCAGGGCTATTGGTTGCGCTCGAACCAGTCCGGAACCCTCGATGTGGGGCCGCCGCTCGGGCCATCGGAAGAACCGTGAGCAGACGGCGTCCACGGCGGACCTCTGCCTGCAACGGTGATGGAGTCAACGGTGCACCGTACCCTCGGGGTGCGGCGTAACCGACAGTTGAAAGGACGTGCGATATGATGAGCCGAAATCCGAATCGAGCCTGGTCCATGGCGTTGGGAATGACGGCACTGTTGACGCTGCAGGCCACGCAACGGGCCTCGGCCGAGGCCGCCAACGACGCACCGGCAGCGACTGTGGTCGCCGTACGCGGTGATGTCCTGGCCATTGGCGCCGACAAGGCGCAGCGCCCGCTGCAGCTCAAAGCCCCGGTCTTCCGCAAGGACACCATCAAGACCGGCGCGCGCGGCCGCGTCCAGATCATGTTCACGGACAAGACCACCATCAGCCTGGGGCGCAATACGGTCATGGAGTTGACGGGGTACGAGTTCAAGCCGGAACAGGGGCGCGGGGAGTTGGTCACTCACGTCGAAGAGGGTGTGTTCCGCGTCGTCGGCGGCGCCCTCACCAAGATGGCCCCGGAAAACGTCAAAGTGGAGACGGCCACGGCGACGATCGGGATTCGCGGTTCGTACTTTGTGGGCAGCCTGAACGGTGGCGAACTGACGGTGATCTTCATTGGCGGGATCGGCATTTACATCAGCAACCAGGCCGGTACGGTCGAGATCCGGCGGCCCAACTTCGGGACCGTGGTCCGAACCGCATTCTCGCGCCCGGAAGATATGCGGCTGTTTACCGCCACAGAGATCCGCGCCCTTCTCGACCGCTTGATGGGCCTGGGGCTCGGCGCCGGCGACGACGGCGTGCCGCAGCCGCAGGGCCAGGGCGACTTTGACCAACTGCCGGGCGAACCCGGGTTCGAAGGCGGACTGCTGGAGGACGAAGGCATGGAATTCGACGAGTATGCCGTACTGCAGGCGATCCTCGACTGGCTGCAGGACGAGTCCACGACCGCCAGTCAGAACGGTCTGGGCGCTGGGCTGGGCGGCACGGTTGGCGGTGAACCCGGGACCGGCCCCGACACTGAACCGAGCGGGTTCCCCTACAACCAGCACTACGGCCACGCCATCGGGTTTGCGGACATCTCCTACACAAGGGGCTCCCGCACCGGCTATGGCTCGACGGAGATCCTGCAGAACTACGATGATATGTACAGTCCCACGGATGACCCATCCGAGCAGTTCCAGTTCAGGACCCAGAGCGGGGCGCCCGGAAGCCTGGACGGCAGCGGTTCGCTGAACCTGATGGGCGACGACGGCACGCCGACCGGACCGTTGGTCTTTGCGGCCGTCCCCAACCTTCAGGCTCGGGGCGTCGGCGATTACGAGTTCGATGCCACATTCCAGGACAGCCCTGAGGCGTCGGTGACCAATCTCTACGGCGAGATCCGTACCGCGACGGAAGGCCTCGGCACAAGCGTGCAGCGCACCAGCGGCGGGACGTGGTGGAACTGGGGCGTCTGGGGCATTGACTTCGCCAAGAGCTCCACCCTCTACTCAACACCCGAAACCTCCCCGGGCGTGCCCGCTGGGTACTGGGTTGCCGGAGAACGCACGCCACAGGACTACATCCGTGCCCAGATGAACGACCCGAGCGCCACCGGCAGCTACGCGGGGGGTGCTCTGTGCACTCGCCTGCCCGTCGAAGGCTCCCTGGCCGAGTACAAAGGCACGTCCAGCTTCCTGGTCGAGTTCAACGCCCGCTCCGTGACGGGGCTGTTGGACTTCATGCAGACCGGCGGCTTCTCCATGGACGTGGCGGCCACCATCCACGAGTCCGGCCAGGGCGTTCAAGGCACGATCACCAACGTGCTTTTCGACCGCTCCCGTTCCACCCCGGATTCCAGCAGCGTTGACGCCTCGTTCTTCGGGCCGACCGCCAACAGCATGGGCGGCACCTTCCGCGCCGACATGTACGGAGGGGACAAGTACATCGGCGCGTTTGCCGCCGACGCGCAATAGTCGGCGCCCGGATTCACCCTACCGGAGGCACCGGGGGGGGCGTACAACCAATGCTGCTAAGGTTCTCGTCGACGTCACCCTATGGAGTGCGGTGGCAAGTCCGCCACGGGCGGCGCGACACCGCTTTGGCTGAGGCGCATTGCCCGCGCAACGCACCACAGCCAAAGCGGCGTCGCCGGGCGCTCACTCGCCCTCTGCCGCCGCACTCCACATGCCGCTGCCGATGGCCACGATTCGCCGCGATACCGACGCGTTTGCCAAGCACGGCGGACACGCGGAACAGGTGAACCTTAACAGCACCGGGGGGGGGGCACAACTCCGCTTCGGGCGTGCGGTGGCCGCGGCGCGTCCCGCGCCGAAGCGGGGTGCGCCGGGCGGCTCTGTCCGGCGACCTGTCCGCGATAGCGAGAGCGACGGCGGACGCCAAACGCGCGACGGCGGATCCTCGAGCTAGGGCCTGGGTCCGAGACGGACCCGGCGCACTCTGCTGCGGTCCCAGAGGTCCCGCGCCACCTCTTTCCGGTGCCTCAAGGCCGATCTCACCGTGCGGCGGCGGATCTTGAAACAGCCGCTGCCCGCTTGGACGGGTGCCTTGACACGATTTCGTCGGGAGTGTAGGTTGGCTTGACAGATTGCACGGCGCCGTAACGGTCGTTCGGAGGTGGACCATGACTCGGAGTCCGCACAAGATGAACCCGCCTCGGGATGAAGGCGGGCTGCCGGGTCGCCGGAGGCGGGCGACTCTGACCACGGGCCGGTTCACACTCATCGAACTGCTGGTGGTCATTGCCATCATTGCGATCCTGGCCTCCATGCTGCTGCCGGCCCTGACCCAGGCCAAAGAGAAGAGCAAGCAGATCGTGTGCGGCGGCAACCTGAAGCAGCTCGGGATGGCGTTGCTCATGTACCCGCGGGAGAATGACGACGTCTACGTGCTGAAGTGCTTCGACCGCGACGCGCCGGCCATGAGCCAGTACTGGTACGAGTTGGTGCGCGAGGGCTATTCGGACAACGAGATGCTGCGCTGCCCGGTGCGGCCTTGGACCGGGAACAAGTGTAGCTGCGGTGCCGGTGAGGACCGGCCGGTCCGGCCGTCCTATGACATGCCCTGCTCGGGCTATGGTGCGGCCACCTCATCGATGGGCTATGTGCGCTCGGATACGGGAAAGAGAACTCGTCGCGACCGCGAGGTCACCGCCCCGGACGCCACCATCTACGCCTCCGACCTGGGCTGCTCGGCCGCGACCATGAACTCGGGCGCCGCGGACTGCATCGCCAACCGCATGCTCCTAGCGGGCAACAACCTGGCGTTGCGCCACAACAGTGGCTTCAACGCGCTCTGGGTCGACGGCCACATGGCCTGGAGGCTCACTCCGCGCCACGGCGACTGGACGCTCGTGGGCACGGACTGAGTTTGGGCTCCCGCAGCAAGAGGGTCGGGGATCGGCCTGGAACGCCGGCGCTACAGCCGATCCTGAGCTTGCTTCATTGCTGCTGTAGTGGCCGCGTTGCACGCGGCTTCCGGGTTCCTGCAACGCCCCGGGCTACTCGACCAGGATCAGGCCCATGAGGGTGCCGTGCGGGATGCACGGCGGCTTGGCGTCGCTGCCGATCGGGTAAATGGCCCAGCCCTGTTCCGTAGCCAGGCGGTAGCAGTCGATGCCGACCGATTCCATCGACGGGCGCGACCGCAGCGCCAACCGGCACTTCTGCCCCTTCAGGACCTGGCACTCCTGATCGAAGCAGAACGTGCTCTTGCAGCTCCCGGCCGCGAACCCGACCGCCAGATAGTGCCCGTCGTAGAACGCCGCGCTCTCGAGTTGATTGACGATCTTGAAGACCTTCTGGTACGCGGCGACGCGCGGCTCGATGGTCGCCTTGTCGCGGACAATGACTTCCGGCGGCACGTCGAGCTTGATCGCCACGGCCCAGCGGTACATGCCGACGATCTGACGCGTCTCGGCCGGTTTCATGGAGTGCGGGGGGCAGTTCGCGCAGGTGCCGTACCCGAAGCACTTCGGGACGCAGCACTTCAGCGTCACGCGCTCGTCCACGGTCACCTGCCGGGCCGGGATAGCGCGCGCGTCCGCGGCGCCGAGTTCGCCGGCCAGGGCGCAATACCGTTTCAGGTCCTGCCGCATCTTCGCGGCGGGCGTCTTGAGGCGGACCTTCTGCACCTTGTCAGGGACCATTGGACACCTCCGGTTGGCCGGACCTCGTCTTGGGGGGGGCGGGGAGGGAGCGAACGGACCAAACGGTCGGGACGGGCTCCGCCGCCCCGACCGCTGCCCCCTCACCGACGCCACTTCTCTTGCCCGCCTCAGGTCTGCTTCTTGCGCACGGCTTCGGTCATCTCCAGGCCGGTGTCGTAGTCAAGTTGGCGCGGCTCGTACTCTTCGTTCTCGCGCTGGCGTGTCATGCCGGTGTAGCCCCACGACGCCGAGCGCGCGTCGGTGCGCCAGGGCCGGCGTTCCCAGTAGTAGCCGCGGAACGGGTCGCGGGTCCGGTTCATCCAGTCCAGGATGCGGTCGTGCAGCGCGTTCCGCGCTGCCGTGTGTTCTGCCACATCGATCAGGTTCTTCAGTTCGTCCGGGTCGTTCTGCACGTCATAGAGTTCATCAGTGGTGAGCAGATTGATGACCAGCTTGAAACGCCCGTCGAACCCGGCGCGCACCGGCTGGAACCCGCCAAACCCGTCGTGGTCCACCTCATAGCGCGAGAACTCCATGAACACGGCATCGTCCACGCGTGTCTCGGGAGTGCGCAATGCGCCGAGCAGGCTCTGACCTTCCAGCAACTTGGGGATCTCCACCCCAGCCGCTTCCAGGATCGTCGGCACTAGGTCGACGTGCGACACCGGGTGCGGATGCACCGACTCCTCGGGCACGACGTCCGGCCAGCGCACGATCAACGGCACGCGCGTGATCTCGTCGTACATGGCCGGGCCTTTGCCGGAGAGCGAGTGACTGCACAGGAAATCGCCGTGGTCGGAGGTGTAGATGACCAACGCGTCGGGTGCGAACTGGTCGATCGCATCGACCACACGGCCGATCTCATGGTCCACGAACGAATTGCAGCCTAGGTAGGCCGGAGCCTTGATCTGCAACGCGTCTTTGTCCGCGCTCAACCGGTCGCCGGCCCAGACCCGCTGGTGCTCCGGCTTGTTCTCGAGCGTGTCGCGCACATTCTCGCGTTTCGGGAACTCATAGTCCTTGTACATCTCGGAGAACGGCTTCGGGCACACGCTCGGCCCGTGCGGTTCGTCGTAGGACACGACCAGCAGGAAGTCGTCGTCGCAGTGGTCCTTGAGGAAATCGATGGCACGGCTTGAGCAGCGGTGGCCAAACGTGAACTCTGCAGTCAGGTTCGGGTCCTCATTCAGCTTCGCACTGCGTGACTGGACCCGGTCCTCCGGCGACAATTCTTCCAAGTACGAGCGCATGTCGTACCAGTACTTCTCGTCCCATCCGTCCGGGCAGCGACCGACACCGAAGTAGTCGCCCCCGTCCAAGTGCCACTTGCCGATGTAGGCCGTGCGGAACCCCTCGTCATGCAAGCGCTGCCCGATCGTCTTGACGTTGTCGCCGAACGGCATGCAGTTGGCCCAGGCGCCGTTCGAGTGCGGGAATGTGCCGGTAAAGATGGCGGCCCGCGCCGGCGTGCACACGGGTTGGCAGCAGTACGCGCGGTCGAATCGCACGCCCTGCTGCGCCAGGCCATCCAACGCCGGCGTCTTCATGTCCGGGTTGCCATAGCACCCGACCATGTCCCAGCGTTGCGTGTCAGTCATGATCAGGACGATCTTGCGCACGTTGCTCATCCAAATTTCTCCTAGGCTCACCGTCGTCGTACTCGGCCCCGCAACAATCCGGTTCTTGCGGCCCGTAAACTTCACACCACCAGGATGCCTAACCCTACCCCGGTCCGGCGGCCCTGCGCCGGACACAAACCCTCATTGTAACGACACGCACAACCCACCAGGCTGATCCGGCGGTTCTCTGCAAACAGACCTATACTTTACGTGTCGGCTGTGATTCTGCCACCTTAACCGTCCAGTACGTAATGCGTCAGCGCCCCAGGCCGGCGGAACGGCCGATCATAGGTTGGTGTTACTCGTGCCGGTTCGCGCCGCCGCGGGTCTTGCATGCCTGCCGTAGC
>MHBL01000336.1 GCA_001803235.1 Lentisphaerae bacterium RIFOXYA12_64_32 | reverse complement strand
CACGGGGGTCTCACGCATGGGCCAGCACGCCGTCGTTCCACCCGCCACTGACGCATCACGGCGGGCACGGGCACGAGTGGGAGCCTCCGCCCGTGCCCGTGGCGATTTGGACATCCGCCGTTGGTAGCCGCCAGGGAAGGCCTTTCCGCATGGACGGACGAATGGCGGGGGGACTTCTGGCGGCCGGCGCGAGCCGGACACCGGTGGCGGTAAGGGCCACCGATGCCTGCTCCCTCTGCTCGAGGCTTCGCGATGACCCAAAGCTTGCGCCGCGCTCGCCGCGGGGTTACCTGTAAGTGCCTCCCGTAGCCGACGGCCCGTGCGCCTGGTTCGCGCCGGCCGCAGTAGGTAGTGCCAAACTTGGCATGAAAACGGAAAGACGGACTGGACGGAGAGACGAAGATGGGTCTTTGTCTCTAGTCTTTGT
Organism: Lentisphaerae bacterium RIFOXYA12_64_32; assembly: GCA_001803235.1. GTDB lineage: Bacteria > Verrucomicrobiota > Lentisphaeria > Oligosphaerales > YB12-FULL-65-16 > YB12-FULL-65-16. The sequence continues at coordinate 25,848 of MHBL01000336.1, read as the reverse complement.
CTCTGACGGAAAGGAGACGCCTCATGACCGCACACCGCCAGTACACACGTCCGGGGTTTCGCGCCGGGCTCTTCCGCAGCGTCGGGCTCGTCATACTTGCCGGGGCCCTTTCCGCTCCGGCCCAGGTTGCGGACAGGGACCAGGACGGGATCCCGGACGCCGTCGAGGAAGAACTCGGCCTGCTGCCGGACGTGCCGCAGCAGCTTGTCGCGGTCTGCGCCGCGCCGCCGGCCGACGCGGCTGCCACACCGACCGCAGAGGCGCCGGCGGACCTGTCTGCCCTCGAGGTCTGCCACGTGGGGGCGAGCCGGTTCCTGCTCAAGCTAGCCTTCTCCCGCAAGCCGGACCTGACGGCGGACTCCTTCATCGTCTACATCGACAGCGATAACAACCCCGCCACTGGACGCGAGGACAAGAGCCACCAGGGCGTCGATCTCATGGTTTCGGCATCCGGGGGCAGGGCGATGGTCAGTGACTTCGGCGGCCCCGTGGGGGCAGAGCCCGGCATCCAGGCGATGCAGGTTGAGGCCATTGTCTGGGCTGCCATCGATGCGCCGCTGGCGCTGCGCGAGGGGAACTGGGAAGCCGGCTTCCATGTCTTGCTCCAGGGAAAAGGACTTCGCAACGTATGCACGGAACACAAGGTCGTGCGCCTGCCCGCGTTTCCCGATCGCCAGGTGGCCAACAGGAAAATCGACAAGGCATCTGACCTGCGCCCGCTCAGCGACTACCGCTACTATGATCATCTCGTCAAACTCGAGAAACTCGGTGACAAGGGGCTGAGACGCGACCCAGTGACCCCGCGCACTCCCATCACTTTCGGCCGCACGCGTCCGGCGGTGCCCTTTGCCGCGGCCCGGTCCCCGAACAAGCCAGGCGCCGTCGAACGCCGTGCCGTGCCGATCCGTTTGCTCGACGAGGCAGGCGTGGCCAGGCAACCGGCCCGGCTCTCGTTCGGCTTCCCGCTGCCGCAGGGTGCGCTCTACGACACGGCGAACGTCAGGATTCTGGGGCCGGACAACGCGGAGTTGCCGCTGCAGGCTGCCGCCACGGCATTCTGGCCCGACGATTCGCTGAAGTGGCTGCTGCTCGACACCGCCGTGCCTCTCGCTACCGGACAGGAATGCGCCTGCACCGTCGAATTCGGCAGCGCGGTGGTGCGGAGTCCGCAACCGACCGGGCTTGGCGTGACGGACGCGGACGGGCTGGTGACCGTCGTGACCGGGCCGCTGAAAGTCACGGTCAACAAGACGCGTTTCAACCTGCTGGCCGCCGTCTGGCATGACGCCAATGCCGACGGCCAGTTCGGCGATGACGAGCGTGTTGCGGAGTCCGCACCCGACGGGATCCGCTTGGTCGACGAACGGGGCGCCGTCTTCTCCACCGCCAACGCGCCGCCGAAGTCCGTGCAGGTTGAGGAGAACGGTCCGTGCCGGGTCGTGCTTCGCGTCGAAGGCGACTACACGTCCGCCGACGGCAGGACACTGATGAGCTACATCGTGCGCCTGACGTTCCGCAACGGCTCGCCGCTCGTCACGCTCGCCTGCACTCACGTCGACACCTGTCTGGACAACGAGTTTACGGACATCACGTCGCTCGAACTCCCGTTCAAGGTGGCTGCCAGGGCCAAGACCCTCGCGGTGCTCCTGCCGGGGAAAGACGGCGGCCGCGACGTGCGCGAACTGCCGGCCACCGGTGCGCCGGCTGCGGGTGTCTTCCAGGCGGATGACCAGGCCCTTGTCCTGACGCCCGAACCTGCCGGCGGCAAGCTTGAGGTGCGTGCGCCTGGCGTCGCCATGCTGGTCACCGAACGCGCTCCGATCGGGGTGGCGATGCACGAGTTCTGGCAACGCTGGCCGAAGGCCATTGCCGCCTCGGGGCAGGACCTCACCCTGGCGCTGCTGCCGCCGCAGCCCGGTCCGGACTACGGCAAGGGTCTGCCGCACTACCTGCTGTTCCCGTTCGTTGAAGGCAAGTATCGGTTCAAGTGGGGCATGTCGATCACCGAGAACGTCACGCTCGACTTCAGCGGCCGCGTGTCCCCGGAAGAACTCGACGCCGAGGTGCACCGCGCGGTTGTCCCGGTCGTGCCCGCCGACTGGTATGCGGAGACCGCGGCGTTCGGGCCGGTCGCGCCACCAACCGGGACGCAGTTCGCCGCCTGGGACGCCTATGTGGCAAAGTGTTTCGAGGCGCACCTGGCCCTGAAAGAACAGCAGCGTGAGTACGGGTTCTTCAACTACGGCGATTCCTACGGCGAACGTGGCCGGAACTGGACCAACAACGAGTACGATTTCGCCCACGGCCTGTTCATCCAGTTCGTCCGTACGGGCAACCGTGACTACTACCGCTGGGCATTGACCGCGGCACGGCACCAGGCGAACGTCGACAGCGTCCACGCGTACCCCGACCCGCACAACGTCGGCGCCAACCAACTGCACTCCATCGGGCACACCGGCGAGTGGTCGCAGAACCTGCCGCTGGCACGCTGGTCGCACCGGTACGATGTCATGACGGGCGCCGGCAACGGGCACACCTGGGCCGGCGGCATGGTCGACGCCTGGTTCCTTGCCGGCGACCCCCGAGTCATGGAAGCCGCGATGGGCCTCGGCGAACATATCGTCTGGGCCATGTCGCCGAACTTCAAGGCCCTCGGCACACACGAGCGCAGCGGCGGCTGGTCGCTGCACGCCATCATGGTGCTGTATCAGGCCATCCAGGATCCGCTCTACCTCGAGGCGGCGAAGCGCATTGCCGATGTGGCCCTGCGCGAGCAGAAGTTCGACGAGGGCGGAACCTGGCCGCACCCGCTGCCCAAGGACCACGCCGGCGGACATCAGGGCGCGTTCGGCAACAACACGTTCCTCATCGGTATCCTTCTGGCCGGCCTGCGCGACTACCACCGCGCCACTCACGACCCGGCAGTCGAGAAGTCCATCGTGGCCGGGACGCGCTGGATCTGCCTGTCGTGGGACGAAAGCGCCTGCGGCTGGCCCTACTCCGCGTCGCCGAAAGGCGAGCCCTACTATGACGCCACGACGAGCTTGAACCTGCTCATTCTTCACGCTCCGGCCTACGCCGCGCTCCTGACCGGCGAGGAACGCTTCGCCACCATTGCGGAGAACGCACTCACCGCGGTCGTCGGCGAGGCGAGCACGGACGGTTTCGGCAAGTCCGTCGCACAGCGGCTCGTCTTCACCGGCGAAGCGCTCGCTATGCTGCACGCCTGGTACGCTACTCACCGCGACGACAAGGGCAGTCGGGTGCTCGAATCCGATGCAGGCTGGATGGAGAAAATGGTCCTGCGTCTCGCCCCGGCCGCCGCATTCCGCATCCGCGCCCCGGACGAGAAGGTGTTCTGGGTCAAGGTGCGGGGGCCGCAGGCCCGCGTGACCGCGTTGCGAACTCCGCACGGGGCGCGTCCGAAAGCGTGGCCCACCGGCACGCTCGAGCTGCGGGACACTGCGGGGGCCGTGCTGAAAACGGAGACATTCGACACGGACGCGAAGTGCGAAATCGCCATTCCGCTGCCCGATGCGCAACCCGGTACCGTGCTCAACGTTCTCGTGCGCGACGACCAGCGTTCGGTCTGGGGCGTCGCCGGCGACAATGTCGACGTGGTCGTAGAGGTGGGGCCCGACTTCAGCATCGGCGGGGCGGGCAAGGCCCGGTACGCGTTCTTCGTCCCGGACACGGCGACCACGTTCAAGATCTCCGTGACCGGGCTCCACAAGGGCGCCTACGGTGCGGCCGTCATCGCGCCGGACAACCAACGGGTCGCCATGGAACGCGGCGTGCACGACGGCGAGGCGCAGCTTGCCTGGGCCGGGGCCGGGGCCGGGGCAGCAGCGCCGACGGCGCCGCCCGTGCTCTCCGGCCGCAGGACGATCGAGGTTACGCCGATGCCCGGCCAGAAAGGCAAGGTCTGGGGGCTGGTGCTGTGGGCCGCCGGCGACCTCGCCCTGACGCTCGAGGGTGTGCCGCCCTACCTCGCGCGCACCCAGGAATCGTGCTTCAGCCCGCAGTAGGGAACGTGCGGGTGCGCGGTCGAGCCTGTGAGTTCCGCCGACCTCACACGCGTAAAGTACACGATGTTGGGTTTGCGGGGCATGTGCTTGCGGTCCTTCTCCACCGGCGGCGTTGCTCGACCTGGACCTGTTGCCGGACTTCATCCGCGGCAATCGGCGTTTCCCGTCGCAACGCCATAGTCATTTCGGTTCGTCCTGCTTCCGATTCCACACCGGAACCAAACCGGCGTCGTCCACGTAGGCATCGCCGGCGCCTTCCTTGGTGATCACGACCGTGACCTGGGCGGCTTCGGTCAGGCGGAAGGTCGCTTCCACGTGTCGCCACACCGCCGGTTCCGTCGCGGAATACCGGGCGGAACCGAGCTCGCCTTGCGGAGTCCGCATGCTGAGCACGATGTCTTTCGCGCCCTCGCAGCGGACATAGGCGGCGAAGACAAGCTCGGCGTTCGCCGGCAACCCTTCGACGATCTGCTCAACGCGCGCGTCGCTGTCGCCGCTGAGCGCGAGGCTGTTGCCTATCACGGAGAAGCGCTCGTCCGCCGGCGGGTCGTTGAAGCCAGGGAAATGTTTCACCTCAGCCGCGCCTGCGGTGACGCTCCACGCGCCGGGGACACCCTTGGCGTGGTCGTTGAACGAGCCGTTCACCAGGTAGGTGCGGTGAAAGGACGTCGTGCGCGCATGCACCGGCGACGGGGGGTGAGCGAAGTCGTGTCCGGCGCGCCACAGCGGCTGGCCCGTTTCGTACGCGCCGCAGTCCGGCGCCGTGCCTGTGAACCCGTCGTTGATCCCGGGCAGCAGCACGCCTTTGTCCACTCCCGCCTGAGCAACGTCGCGCGTCGGGTCGAATCCATTTTCCGGCGGCGTGAGGCCGTGCAGTACGGTTGCGACTTCGGTGTAGCCGGGCTTCATCTGCGACACGGCGCTGACCAGGTTGTTCACCAGCAGCGTGCCGAACATGGTCTTCTGCCCCTTCCATGGGCTGTAGGTGCCGGTCAGTCTGCCGAACAGCGTGTTGTGAAAGACCATGCCGTAATTGTTCGGCTGGTTGAGCTGTACCGCGTTGCCGGAGATGGCCCAGACGACGTTGTGGTGCACGAGGTAGTTCGCGTTGTAGTTGTCCAGGTAAATGCCGTTGCCCAGACCGGTGTTGACGTCGTGCACCCAGTTGTAGCAGATCTGCGTGTTGCCGCCATCGCCGTTGCCGTACAACGCCCCGGTGTCGTGGCAGATGCGACCGGCCCTGGAGATGTCGTTGTACTGGATGAGGTGCCCGGTCCCGCCGCCGTACTGGAGGCAGTCGCGGCCGGTGTCGCGTAACGTGTTGTGGCTGAGCAGGTGCCCGTTCCCGCGCATGTTCACGCAACAGGCGTAGGAGCCGATGGTGTCGGTGTCGTGAATGAAACAGTTGACCAGCGCGTTGCCCGTGCCGTGCAGGGCCACTCCCGCGCCCGTGGAAAACGCGATCTCGCTGTCGCGCAGCACGTTGCCGCTGCCGGAGATGATGATGCCCTCGTCGCCGGGCATGCGCGAGGTCGCGTAGCCGCCGCGCGTGTGGCAGATGTACCGGGCCGTGACCCCCGCGACCTGGCAGTCGCGCGCGTCCTTCAGCACCAGTGTGGCACCCACAACCTGTATGCCACGAACTTGCACATGCGCACGGCTGGTCAGGTCCGCCGCCGCCTGCCGCCGCTTCCCTTCGATGACGGCGCGGTTCGGATCGTCGTCCGCCGCGACCGCGAGATAGAGCTGTTTCGCCGCGCTGTCGTAGAACCACTCGCCCGGTGCGTCGAGGAGGGCGCGGGCGTTGCTGATGACAAACTCTGCCGGATGCTTGGCGCCGTACTTCGGTTTGCGGCCCGGATTGTGGTTCTCCTTGACCCACCAGTTGTCGTGACCTTTGACCAGAAGCGTACGCGTGGCCGGATCGTAGCCGGTCACTGGCGCGGTCCAGCTTGACCAGCGGTACAGGGCCATGCACCAAACCGTGGCGCCAGCGAGTGTCTCCACAGTCCAGTTCTCGGGAAACGCCAGGCAGCGCAGGCGGTCGAACTCGCTGCCCTCGTACTCCGCCTGGGCACCCTCGGGATTGAACGGGTCGTCCCCCGTACGGTTCGGCCAGCGCGCTTCGGTGAGCGGCTTGCCGTCCCGGAACACTTGGTTACCCGCGCCCAAGTCCCAGTCGACCGCCGCGCGGAATGTCTGAGCGTCTACGCGTTCCCAGCCGGTGACCGGATCGAGACCGGAGATGGTCACGGTTTCCCCCGGCGCCGCCTGGAACACAATCGGCGCCTCCGGCGTGCCATCAACCGGCGGCGCCAGCGTCTCGCGGTAGACCCCGGCGTGAATGAGGCAGGTATCGCCCGGTTTCATTCGCGCCGCCGCGGCCAGGAGCGTCTGCAACGGTGCGTCCGCCGCAGTGCCGGAGTTCGTGTCCGCGCCGCCGGGCGCGACGTGCAGGATCGTTCCCTTGACGGGCGGCGTCAGCGGCACCGTCGTCGTTGGTGCCTCTGCACCACTGCATTCACTGGAGCATACGGCCGCCAGCAGCAACCCGGTGCCGAACAGGCAATGTGCGCGTGTCAGTTGCATGGGTGCCTCCGGTTTGGGACTCCTTGGCCAGTTCTCTATCCGGCGACTCATCCCTCGCGCTCGCAGACCGAGTGGCGCCGCGACAGTTCGGGCACGGGCACGAGAATAGAACGCCAGTCCGCAGCCATCGATGGGACGGCGCGATTCCTCACTCGTATGCCGGCTTGACCTGGCCGTCGTCACCCAGCCAGCGGAATCCGGCGGGCACGCGGATGTCGGCGAGCTTGCGGAGTTCGCGCCCTGTGCCGAGCTCGAACTCCTGGCCGCCGCCGTTCCCGTCCAGGCTCAGGCCGCGGACCTGCCCCGTCGCGTCCGTGACCACGAGCAGGGCCTGGCCTTCGATGTTCACGCCGTCCACCGCAAGTGCGCCGCCGGCGCCAGCCAGGTATGTCACCTGGGTGCCGTCCGCCAGGCGTGCGCGGAACCCGGCCAGGTCGGGCCGACTCATATCCAGGCACTCGACGAGGCGCGACGTCATATCCCGCGACGGCACGATCAGAGTCACGACGATCTGGTTGCCTGTCCCGGTCCATTCCGTGAGCAGGTCCACCGCCGGAGTGTAGCGTTGCTCTGCCTCGTTCCAGCTCAGGGCGCGCCAGCCGAGGGCGGTCGTGTCCGACTTCTCGCCAAAGTGCTTGCTGCACGTCACGGGCGATGGCGAGAACCAGCGCAGGGCGACATTGGCCCCGGTGCCGCTTGCCGTCTCGACTGCGCGACCGTCCGCACTCACCGTCACCTCGTCCACCTTGAACTCCGGTCCGAAACACCATGACTGAGTGTAGTCGTGTGTGCCTGCGCTGACGAGCCGGTCTGTGACGATCCACGCGCCGAGCTGACGCAGGAAGACGACCTGCCGGTCGTGCCGCACATCGTTGACCGCTGCCTTGGCGCTCTCACCGGTGCGGAAGTTCCAGCCACCGTACGCGCTGTCGAAGACGCCCTCAGCCACGTCGAAAAGCGCCGACGTGTGCCAGCGGGCGGCGATCGGTTGGCCGTACTGCGGTTTGGCGCGCGCCGCATTCAGTTCCTGCGAGAAGCCGTCGACCGAGACGGAGCTCTGCGAAACCGTGCTGTCGAAGTAGCGGCTGTAGACGCCGCGGTCCGAGTACGCGTCGGCGCCGGAGTTGACGAGGAGGTACCGGCCGAACGCCGCCATGGCCAGGCCGTTGCCGCCCTCGCGCATGTGTCCGGGCCCAGGCCGGCTCGTCTTCATGAACGCGTACAGGCTGTTGGGCGTCCAGCCGTCGCGCATCACGACCCAGCCGCCGTAGGGGAAGTAGATCGACGTGAAGGCGGGGGCGGGCAGCGTGCCGTCGCCCAGCAGGCGGTTGCTGATCTGTTCACGCAGTACCGGGAGCGTGCCCTTGGCCTTGGCGTACGCGGCCACGGCGCGTTCGCGGGAGTGGCTCCAGGTGTTGTCGCAGCCGGTGGCCGGGCGGCGGCCATCCGGCATGACGACGGCATCCAGGAAGCGTTCTCGCCCGTCGCGGGCCTCTTGGAATTTGGCCAGCCACGGCAATTCCTGTCCGTTCAGCGGCGGGTTGTTGCGGGCCAGTGCCATGACCGCATCCAGTGCGTGGATGAGGCCCGGGTTGTAGTTGAACGATTGCTCCATGTCCGAGCCGTCGGCGAGGTAACCGCACGAATCGAGGTACCACTCCATGCGCGCAATGGCCGTTTCGGTCCAGGCCGGAGCATCGCGCAGGTCTTGCAGTACCAGCGAGGTCTTCAGCAGTCCCACGGCACAGTGCACGAACTGGTTCGGCGTACCGACGCTCTCGAGACCGCGGATCGCGCCGGGGACTTCGTAGCGCGCCACGTGCAGCACCACGGCGGCCAACTGGCGCGGGTCCAGCGCAGCCTTCGCCTGCTCGGACGAGACCGCGACGGCGACCGGCAGCCAGGAGAAGAGATTGTCCAGGCGCCAGGCGAAGTACAGCTTGCTCTTGCTGGCCCAGGGAATGGACTGGCGCACGTGCGGCCGCACGTCCCACTTGATCCCGCCGCCGTCCCGGAGCAGTTGCTGGTGCGCCGCGGGCCAGTTCCGGGCGAAGTCGTCCCAGTAGCCGAGGAATGCCTTCAGGTATGCGGGATCGCGGTTCGTGCGATAGGCCTCGGTGAGTCGGCCGACCCAGTGCATGGTGGCCACGTCGCGCAGGACCACGTCGTAGCCGTCCTCGGGGATCTTGTTCCAATCGACCTGGCCGGGCAGGCCGAGCGTGTAACGGCTGACCTTGCTGAACTCGCCGTACTGGGCCGTGGCCACGTCGCCCGTCTTCAGCAACTCCTCGGCGTTCGTGGCGCTCCACAGCCAGAACCCCGGCGGCTCGCCCATATCCAGGCTGGTTGCGAGGTCGACGACGCGGTCGCGATACGCCGCCAGCGCTCCTGGGTAGTCTTCGGCATCGGCGCACTGCCTGACCGTCGCCAGCCCGGGCCGAGTCAGGTCCAGCAGTTCGCACAGCGCCCGCCCCGTGTCCTCGTTTCGAGCCATGGCATCCTCCGTCTTCTCCTGTGCTGACGCTGCCGCCACCAGAGCCCCCGCTACGATGGCACACAAGAGCGTCGTTACCTTCATACCATCACCTCCCGCCGAATTCATGCGATCTGTACGGGCAAGTCCGTCCTTGCGGTAAGACGGCCCTGCGCGGACAAGCGGCGTCAGCGGCCCGTTGGTAGTGGTGTCGCAGTCCCGGCGGTCTTCCGCCGGGCAAGACACCATCCTCGCGCGACGCCGATGCGGCACGCCAGATGGGCTCTTGGCGCTCCACGTCGTTCCGCGCACTGCGAGCCCACTACGAACAGCCGCAATCTGGGTCCATTTCTGCGGACCCCGCCGGAGTCTCTGGATCATCGTCCTCTCGGCCGGCGGATGGATCACTCAGCCACGTCACTTCCCCCACTCCAGCACCAGCATCTGGTGCACGTGGACTTCGGGGACCACCGTTTCGAGCACGCCGTTGCGTACCTTGAACGGCAGCGACTTGCCGGTCAGCGGCAACCGGACTCGGGCGATCTTCTCCGGAACGCGGACAGCGACCGGGACGTCGTACAGCGGCGGCAAGTCCTCGATGACCAGGCAGCGGCCGCGCTTGAGCGGCGGCGCGTAGAGCAGGTGCACGACGTGCCGTTTCTGCCGCGGTTGCGTGACCAGCGTGGCGCGGCCGGAACTCGGCAGGCAGGTGCGCAGAAGCGGTCGGGTGTGCAGGCGGTCCAGCGCGTTGATGAACACGTCGCGGTGCAACCGCGCGCCGTGCTCGTGGTACATCTTGCCAAGGCCATGCGCCAGGAAAACGATTCGGCCCTTCTGCAACGCGCCCGCATGCGCGGCGGGCTCGAGGCGATTCGGGGTGTTCTGGTGTGAGCAGTAGTGACCGTAGGTGCGGTCGAAGTACGGTTCGTGAATCGCGGCCAGGACACGGCCACCCGCGGGCTTGACCCGGATCGCGGCGGTGTAGTTCAGGAACGGCGACTGTACCAAACCTTTGCCGAGCACCGGACCGAGGGCCAGGTAGTCCTCCTTGTACGCCGCCGGGCCGAGGTACTCGCCGCCAATGTCGAACAGCAGTTCGTCCTTGTCCTTGGCCAGCACGGACTCGCCCAGCACCAGCAACGATCCACCGCGGCGCACGTAATCCTTGAGATGGGCTGCGGACTCCGCGGTCAGGAAGCGGCTGCCGGGCAGGATCACCGTCTGGAACCGGGAAAGGTCGTCGCCGGGTTCGACCACCTCGACATCGCGCTGTGCTTCCAGCAGCATCGCCGAAACGCCTTCGGCGTGCGCCATAGCGTCGGCTGCCCGACCCGGTCCGGTGCCGGCGATCATGGCCAGGCTGGCCAGGGGCGTAGCGCCGATCCCGTACTTTTCGATCTTGCGCACAAAGCTGTAGCCGACGCCGATGTTCCGGTACGTGTCCAGGTCCATGGCGCCGGACGGATGCGCCTGGTCGCCGAACGAACACGACGCGCCGTAGGCGACCATGGACGCCGCCTCGTAACGGATCGCGTCCGGATGCTTGAACCCGCCGAACTCACCCCACATGGTGTGGAACTTGCCGGACATGGCCAGGTACGGCTTGCCCTGGCGCCGCAGGTACCGGGCGCGCATCGGGAACTTGTCGTACCCGCCCCAGGTCGTGGGCAGGTCTTCCAGTTCGAGGTGCGTCTGGTTGTCCAGAACCGCCTGCGGCGTGTCCATGCCGGCACCCCCGTTGAAGAAGACGGTGGCGTCGGGGTGGCGCTCATGGATGACCGCGCGGCAGGCGCGCATGAAGTCCACCCACTTGTTCCGGGTGTAGTCCTTGACGGCACTCTCGTTCTCGATGTCGACCCCGGCCTTGGCCATGCCCGCGCGGCAGGTGTCGCAGTAGCAGACGGCCGGGCCAAAGCAGATGTCGTAGAACAGACCGTCGACGTCATATGCCGTACAGAGCTCGCGGGTCTGAGCCAGGATCAGCTTGCGGTACGCGCCGCTCGGGCACAGGAACTTCCACGAGACGATTGGCTTGGGCGTGTCCGGCGTCGCGGTGACGTCGAAGTTGCAGGTGTGGAGGGTGCCATCCTTCTTGCGCGCGCACCACTCCGGGTGTTTCTCGGCGTCGTTCGCCGACCAGCCGACCGTAACATAGATCGGGCAACGCACGCCGATCTCGTGGCACGCCGCGATCTGCCGCCCGAGCAGGTCGGTCTTCAACGTCGGGTGCTTCATCCCCGCCTTGGTCGGGTAGTACGACCAGGAGTGGTGGCACTTCGCGAAGATCGTGATGGAGTTCACATGTCCGAGCTTGAGTGCTTTCTGGAACTGCTTCGCGTCAAATGCGCTGCCGACAGCCGGCATCAGCTCGGAGGTGTGGAAGTCAAGGTGGACTTGGCGGCTTCTGAGCGATTGCATGGGTTGAAGTACTCCTTGGTTCTCGGTGTTCTGTGTTCAGCAGCCCTCGGGCGTTGCCCGCCCGGTCATCTCGAGATGAAGCACCTTACGTCGACCCGAACTGGAGCGCGAGACTCCGTCGAGCATTCGGGGATGCAAAGGATGCTCGACGGAGTCTCGCGCTCCAAGGCATCGGATGGCCGACGGTTTGGTTTCGACTCGTTGTTTCATAGGAGTGTTGCGTGTTCAAGACGGAGACGGCGCACGGCCGGTCGACTCGCGGTCCACGAACTCGGGCGTCAGCCGTACGTACACCGGGTCGGGACGAGACGTCTTCCCGGCGATGCGGTCCAGGAGCAGGCGCGCCGCTTCGCGGCCGATCCGGACCGGGTCCTGGCAGATGAACGTGACTGCGGGGCACAGGTCAGCGACCAGGTCCGGGCTGCCCATGGTGACCACGGACACATCCTTGCCGATGACCACGCCACGGGCTGCCGCGCTGCGGTAGAATGCGCCCGCAAAACCCCCACCGACCAGGAACACCGCCGTGGCGCCGGACGCGAGAATGCGGGCACATGCGGAGTCCGCATCGCACTCGCGCCCGTCGGCCACGACCACGCGGCACCGCGCCTTGACGGCCTTCACCGTGTCGTGGAAAACGCGCGTGCGTTCGGCGTAGGTACCGATCGACGCCGGTCCGGCGAGAACCGCGAAACGCCGGTGCCCCAGCGCCAGGAGATGCTCGGCGGCCAGGCGTGCGCCGGCCGTGTCGTCCGTGCCTGCGAAATCCGCACGGGTCTTGGGAAGAGGTCGGTCGATCGTGACCATGGGAATACCGCGCTCCCAGACCTCGCGGAAATACACGTCCGCCACGCTCTCGTGCCAGGGCAGCAGGATGATGCCATCGACGCGCCGGTCCAGCAAAGCATGGACGGCAGCCAGTTCCCGTTTCTGGGGTTCCATAGCGCCTGAGCCATTGCTTGGCGCACCCGGCCAGTGAAGTGTGGAGAGCCAGCCCTGCTCCGCCAACCCGTCATGGATGCCGCAGACCAGTCCGGCGCCGAACGGGTTCTGGATCCCAACCATGACACCGATGTTCTGGCTGAGTCCGGTCCTCAGGCCGTGGACGAGCAGGTTCGGACGGTACTTCAACTTTCCGGCAATCGCAAGGACACGTTCACGGGTTTCCGGCGACAGGTCGCCGGTCTTGCCGCGCAACGCGTTTGACACGGTCATCATGGAGACGCCTGCCGCGTCCGCAATGGTCTGCAGCGTCGCCTTGCCGTTGCGTCGGGCTTTGACTGGGCGTCGGGGCATGGGTAGCCTTGGTGGCGGGGACCGATCGCAGGGCTTTGGTGTCAGGGACGACGCGCGTTGGTCGGGATCATCGGTATCTTCGAGGTCTTCGAGATCATCGCGCTGCTTGAACACTGAACACCGAACACTCACCATCAAGTGCCGGCCTTGCTCCACTTCACGACGCTTGAGGGGCCGTACTTGCGGTAGTCCACGTGCCCGTCGAAGAACAGAACGTTCAGCCCGTACTGGTGCCGGAAGTAGGGCTTCTGCTCGAGATAGAGCGGGTCCATCGTGTTCCAGAGAAAAGAATTGACACACCCGGTGTAGCCGTCACAGGCCCAGAGCGTGGCGTCCGGCTTCCTGAACTCGCCGATCCGACTGTACGCGCCTTCGACGTACACACTGCCGTCCGCAGCGATTGCCCGGTAGCCGACGGCACGGGTTACCGTGTAACCGCCCCGCCCCGCGGTCGTGACCGGCTCCTTCATCCCGGGACACACCGGACTGGAGGCTGTGCTCGTGCCGCCGGTCTGCGCCTTGGAGAAGACCTCCGGGCTGCCGTCGAAGCCCTTCTGGTACCACGCCGGCCTGAGATCGGTGTTGATATACGCGGGGACCAGCCACTCGTCGTTGTCGCTGCAGTACATCAGGAACACCGTGCCGATCTGCTTGACCGTGTTGACGCAGTTGACCTGCTGGGCGCGATCCTGGGCGGCGCGCAACGCCGGCAGCAGCAGGCTGGCCAGAATGGCAATGATGCTGATCACCACCATCAGCTCAATGAGCGTGAAGGATCGCGGTGCCCCAGCACGGCATGCCGCGCTGCGCGGCTGAAGCACGCCGCGTTCAGGGCGGTTGCGGTTCCCGGGGCGCGCGGCAAACGTGTTCTGGTCCTGTTGCATGCGACCCCCCTTGTGTCCTGCCCGTCCTACCCGTGATGGAACCGTCACGCCGGTATTTAGCTTTAATATTAAAGTTACAGCGGCAAACGAAATTGTCAAGCCTGCGGGAAGCGTCCTTATGGAGCGTCATTCAAAGGTCGGCGCCGGGCCGCCTGACCCGGTGCGATGGGGTGACGCGGCCGAAGCAAGCCAGGCCGGGAGACCTGGCCTGCACCTTGGCAGCGCCACACGGGTTCTCACCTTTCACTGATGCAACACGCATCACCGTCACACGCCGCGCTCTCTTCCCGGCCAGATGAGCTTGTGGAGCTGGAGCTGCAGACGCAGGGGCAGTCCGGTGGCGAGGACCCACTCGGCCAGGCGCTCGGGTTCGATCTTGCCCGCGACCGGCGAGAACAGCAGGGGCAAGCCAGCGCCGTCCAGTTCGCGCGTCAGAATGGTCTCAACGGCCCAGTCGAAGTCGGCCCGGTCCCAGATGACGAACTTGATCTCGTCGCCGGCCTGCAGCAACTCGAGGTTGCGCCACTCGGTCTTCTCGGACTGGCCGCTGCCCGGGCACTTCAAGTCCATGATCACATGGTACGGCCGGACCTCGGGCAGCAGTAGGGTGCCGTTGGTTTCCAGCAGGACGCGGCGACCGCTCTCCGCCAGGGCGAAGAGAAGGGTGGGGGTTGCGGGTTGCAGCAGCGGTTCACCGCCCGTCACCTCGACCAGTCCGCCGCCCAGTTCGTCGACCCGGTGGATGATGCTGCTGATTGACAGTTTCCGGCCTTCCTCGTAGGCGTAGCCGGTGTCGCAGTAGCGGCAGCGCAGATTACACCCCGTCAACCGCACGAAAACGCACGGCAGTCCGGCATACGTCGATTCGCCCTGAATGCTGCGGAACATCTCACAGACGTCCAAGGTCACGGAGTTCAGATCGCGCATCGGCGGAGCCCTTGTGGAGAATGGCGTCTGCATCTTGCGGAATATACGCGGCGGCCCTGGAGTGTGCCAGCGCGGATGCCGGTGCGCGGTGAAACGTCAGCGGCTCCCGGGTGGATGCGCCCGATCATGTGTGGGCGCTACTCACTGTCCGTCCGGGTCGTTCTGGCAAAGTGGCGGGGCCGGCTCGGTCCCGCAACCGCCGGAGCGAGCCGCTCCGGCCACTCTATCGCAGTCCGCGAGTAACATGGGAGCCGCCGGCGCCACGGCGCCGTTTCACGCCAGGCGGTTGCGGACGTCATCGAACCAGCCCGGGTCGGGCAACGCGTACGGGCGGAACTTCTCCGTGACCCCTTCCTGGTCATTGTTGAGCAGGGCGCGGTGCAGCCCCAGCGTGCTGGCCTGCGGCTTGTCGATGAGCGTGGCGGAGTCCGCCGCGCTCATCTGGAAGAGCACACGCATCTCGAACTCGGCCAGGGTGCGCCGGCTGAGCATGCGGTTGACGTTATTGACCGCGTCGCACCACGCCAGGACGTGCAGTCCGAGCGTGGGCCCGTCCTGCAAGAGAGAGAGAAAGACTCGCGCCGGGCTCGGCGGTCCCTCGTCGGCCGACAGTGAGAAGCTGTACTCGTCGTCGAGGCGCAGTTTCGGGAACCGATGCAGGCCGTGAACAATCACGTACACGTCCGGCCCGACCGCGCCATCGCCCGATTCGTCCTTGCGCGCTGCGAGGTCCGCACCCAACTGCTCAAACACACCCGGCAGGTCGCGGTGCCGCACCAGGACCACCTCGTGCGGCAGCAGGCGTCCAATCTGTTCGAAGGCATTGTGGTATGGCGACTCCGCTGTGCTGCCCTCCAGGACCACGAACCGTGCCGCGTCGCGCGGGTACTGCGCCGCCAGGCTGACGATCCCGGTCAGCAGCAGCGCCAGGGCGCTCTCTTCGCGCTGCCCGACCATCAGCAAATGACTGCCGTTCTGACGCGAGAATGTCGCCTCGGTCGGCCCCTTGATCGCCGTCGGGTCGCCGAGCCAGACGCGCGCCGACAGCGGCGCCGTGGTTGGCCGGGGCTGCTCGAGCAGGGCGCGCAGCGGCCGGTTCTGCGCCACATCGGCCGGCGCGTTCCCCTCGAACACGATCGTCTCCCCGCCCTTGTACCCGCGCGCTTCGGCGACCTGGTGGATGCGCGCGACCTGCCGGTCCTTCTCGTCGTCCGGCAACCACACCACCTGGAACGGGCTGTTGCCCTCGAGCATGCCGGAAGCATCGTTGTAGATGGCCTCACCCGGGCGCGATAGCAGTCGTGCGGCGGCGTTGTCGTCGCTCAGGATCAGGTACGAGTCGGCTTCGCTGCACTGCAACGCAATGCGCACCGCCATCTGCCCGAGCGTGGACCGGGCCAGGGTGTAGGCGCCGCCCAGGGTCTGCGAGCCCAGCAGTACGTGGATGCCGAACGCCCGGCCCTGTCGCACGATGCGGTCCAGCAACAGCGCCGCGGTCTGGGACACCGCGTCATCTTCGACGAAGAACTCCTGGAATTCATCGATGATCAGCAGCGTGCGCGGCAACCGGGGCTTACCCGGCCCGGCGCGATACGCACCCAGGTCCTGAACACCCGCCTTGCGGTACATTTCACCGCGTTGGCGCAGTTCCTCGTCCACGCGTTGGAGCACGCTGAGGCCGAACTCACGGTCGCTCTCCACGGCGACGGCACGCGCGTGCGGCAGCCGCAGCGTGGCGTACGTCTTGAACTCGACACCCTTCTTGAAGTCAATGAGGTAGAACTCGACTTCATCCGGGCCGTACCACAAGGCCAGGTTGGTGATCAGCACGTGCAGCAGGGTCGACTTGCCCGACCCGGTGCGACCGGCGATGAGCACGTGCTGCAGCGTGCCCTTGCCAAGCGTCATGTACTGCAGGCGCGTCGCGCCGGCGCGGCCGATCGGCGCCCGCAGTTCCTCGGCCGTGCTCATGCTCCAGCACTCGGCGTCCGACGGCGCCACGGCGTGGAACGGCAGTTCGACCCGCGTCGAGGAAAGACTCGCCTTGCCGACCGTGTGCAGCAGCCGGGTGGCGAGCTCCGGGCCCGGCGGCACCTCCAACTCCAGCCGCGTGCCCTTCAGGTTCCGGCCGGGAAAAACGAAGCCGTCACGCTCTGCCTCCAGGTGGGTGCTGTGCCGACACAGTTCGCTCGGCACGAAGTCCTGCGGCAGGGTCCGGCGCCGGTCCCAGTTCACCAGCGTGTAGACCCCGCAGCGCGCCCCGGTGGTGGCGATGCTGATGAGCCGACGCGCGGCCGCCTCATTGAAGTTGGCGGGAAAGTCGGCCACCACCAGGAAGTGGTAGCGCTCCGCCATCTCGCCAGCGGTGCGGTTGTAGTCGGTGATCGTGGCGTGCTCGTTGCGCAGGTACATCTGGATGACCTTTTCCATGTGTTCGTTGAGGTCCGCCAGGTGCTGCTCGATCTGCCGCGTCTCGGTCCAGATCTTGCCGTTGACCAGCGCGTCCTGGTAATCGGCCAGGTGCATGAACCCGGCAAAGCTCTGCCCGAGCCCGACCGGATCGATCAGGGTGAAATTGGCCTTGCCCGGGGGCAGACTGGTCAGCAGTCGCAGCATGATATCGTTCAGCGCCTCGATGGCCTGCTCCCGGCCCTGCGCGCCCGTCTCGATGACCAGCGAGCCGGAGTGGGGAAACGAGAGCACCGCGGGCAGCGCAAACTGCGCCGGGCCCGGCAGGCACAGCCGCGGATCCTGCGGCACAGTCCCGGCCGCAGCCGCTACGTCCACCTGAATCCGCCCGAACTGCACCGCCGGTCCGAACGTCGCGGGGGGCACCCATTCGGCCCAGCCGGATGCCGTCCATGCCGGGGATTGCGTCGCCGCACTCTCGTTGAGCGAGACGATGGCGCGCCAGAGCGGCTCCGCCTCCTGCTTCCAGGCCGCCACCAACTGCTGCCACTCGTCCCGTTCCTGCGCACAACGCTGCTCGCGTTCGGCCACGTAGCTTGCGTCGAGCCGTACCACGTCTGCGGCGGCAGCCTGGGTCAACTGCTCGGTGTGCGCGGCCAGGTCGCGCTCGGCCGTTTCGTGCCGGTGTTGGCGCAAGGCTTCGGCCCGCTGCTGCAGCCGGTCGCGCCGCGCATCGGTCTCTGTGAGGCCGGTGCTGCGTTCACTGGCGAACTTGCCGCCGATCGAATCCAGCTCGCGCTCCAGTTCGCCCAGTCGCCGGTCGCGTTCGTCCGTGAGGCGCTGGCGCTCCCGCTCTAACTTTGCAGCCAGGGCGCGGCAACAAAGGTCCCACGTCTTGCGCGCTTCGGGCAGCGTTTCCAGGACAGGTTGCACAAAGGGTTTGGCGCGCGACTGCCAGGCGAGCCGGGTCGCGCCCAACGCCGCGATCAGGATCAGTGCGGACACCATAACGCCCAGCGCCAGTTGCCCCGGCGCAAACACGCTGCGCAGAAGGAGGAACACGCCTCCGTGCAGAACGATCACGCCGATGATCAGAGCCGGCAGTGACGCACGCGCCACCAGGCCGAGCGTCGGGAACTGACCCAGTCCCGCCATCGCGTTCTCGAGCGTCACGATCCCGCTTTCCAGTGTCTGCAGCAGCGCCGGCCCGGCGGCCTGGTCCGGTTCGGCGTCCGCTGTCGGCACGGACTCCGCAGGGGGCTTCAGGAGGCGGCGGTACGGGCCGGGCAGCTTCTGGCACTCCCCCTCCAAGGCGAGCAGACGCGTCTCGAGTTCGCTCAGCCGTGCGTCCATCTGTTCGTGTTCCGCGGCGGCTTTCTCAAGGCTGGCGTTGAACGTGTTGCGCTGAACCCAGAGCGATTCCTGCAGCTTGCTGCGGGCGCAGCCTTCCTTGTGCGCCACTTGCTCAAGGATCTGGCGCCGTGTTTCGCGGTGCGCCCGGACAACACGTTTGCGGTCCAGTTCGTGCAGTTCGTCCGCCCGCTGCTGCCGTGCGGCAGACTCGGCCCTGGCCGCCGCAATGGCCTCGTCACGACGCTGCGCGATGACCGCCCCGCGGCGTTCGTACAGACTCTTCGCCTGGGCGAGCCGAAGCTGCCAGGCACTGACCAGTTCCTTCTCCCGCACGGCAAATCCCGCCGGGACAGTCGTCACCTTCTGCAGGACCTGGAACACCGTGCTCAGTTGAAGCTCGTCATTCACAGTCGCGCCTCACGGCTCGGGTCAGTTTCTCGATCTCCTCGGAAGACTTGAGCGCCGCCTTGACGGCCTCGCGCAACGGCTCGATGTACGTGCGCTCAAACTCACGGCTCTGCCGGTCGGTCCAGTACCCCTTGGCCTGCTCCCACTGCGCGAAGAATTCCCGCGCGGCTTCGGCCAAGGCAGTGCGACCCGATTGCACAGGCATACGTCCGTTCCTCCAGCCATCACTGCGCCTGCCCTGCCCCGGCACCCGCGGGATCCCCCGCCGCGCCCGCTGCTGCAGGGGGCGGACTGGGGTTTCCCGATTCGGCGGAACCGACCGTCTCCGCGGTCGGATCGTGCACGGTCGGGCTGTCGGATGCGGACTCCGCATCGGCCCCGGACGCCGCCGGCGCGTCCGTTGCCAGGTACGTTTCCAGACTCGCGATCAGGCCGTCGAGCAGTGCCATGGCCTTGGGCATCTCCTGCTCGATCACATGCGACAGCGCATACATGCGCCCCACCAGCGGCTGGCTGGCAGACTCGTACTTCTTCGCCCAGGTCCGCACGACCCGGACCTTGTCCTCCGCGTCGCGCAGGGCGGCGAGGGCCGCCGTCACTTCCTGCTCCTCTTCAAGGTGCGAGCGCTTCGTCGTGGACAGCCGCGAACGGTTCAGCGCCGCACGCGCGTCGGCCACGCGGCGGAGCCGGTCGCGCACCTGGCCGCGCCAGAAGGGGAAGCGGTCCTCCTGCAGCCACGGTCTCATACCCCGCGTTTCACCCGCAATCTCGTCCAGCGCCGTGTGGGCCCGGATCGTAAACAGGCAGACCTGCGTGCGGAACTCACGCAGCGCATCGAGCGATTGTACTTTGACGCGATCGGCCACGGGGAACCCAGGTTTCAGTGTTCAGGTTTCAGGTCCTGGCGTCGATGATCTCGATGACCTCGAAGATCCCGAGCGGCTTCGGGGGCCAGGTTTTCGGGTACGGCAAAAAGAACCGGAGGAGGCATGTGCCCGCGGAAATTCCCCAAAACCTGAAACCCCACCATACCGTTGCCATTGATGCAACACTCCCGACCGACAACACCCTACCGCTGCGCGAGATAGGCGTCGGCGCGCTCGGCTTTGCGCAACAGGTGCAACGTGTGCTGGTCGGAGCGTTCGACAAACTTGGACAGAGCCTTGAGCGTCAGGTCGAACTCCTTGGCGAACTTCTCGTGTTCCTGGTCCTCCCAGGTGTCGCCCAGCGCCTGAAACCGGCCGTGCAGCGCCATGAGCCGCGTCTGCAGTTCGCCGCTGAAACGTTTCAAGTCGTGCGCAAACCGCCGCACTTCCGCCGGATCGATGACTGCCTTGGCCATGTTCGCCTCGCGAGTTCAAGAATGTTTGCCCCAACCTGAGTCGCCGGCGCCCGCACCCGGTGTCCGCCAACCCCCTTCTACAATGTATCTATGATAGGGTATCACGTCCGCTAAGTCAAGGGGAGGGAACCCGGCTCCAGGGCTGTTTCAAGATTCTCCGCCTGCGGGACCGACAAGTACCCCCGACGTGTCCCCACGCCGGGGGGGGCCGGCCTGGGGACAGGCCGGCCCTACTGAACGCGCGTCGATACGGAGCGTTCCCATGCGGCGTGACCCGATCTTGAAACAGCCCTGACCCGGCTCATCCCCAAACGAATCACGGTGATCTCCGGGCGGCACAGGAACCGCACGCCGATGAAAAACGTGCCCAGGCCGGGATTGACATAGAGCGGTCCGGCTGGCGTCTGGAACAGCCCGCGATCCCAGCGCCCGACCCCGTGCGGGAGAATGAGCGCACCCCAGAACGGGACCCGGACCTGCCCGCCGTGCGAGTGACCGGCGAGGATGAGGTCGAACGGCCCGTCGTCGACTCGTTGCGCCACAGCCGGCAGATGCACCAGGAGGATTCGGTGTCGCGCCGGCGTGACCGGCCCAGTCGCGGGCTGTGGCGGGGGCGATGCCCGCCCCCCGCCACGAAGGCCGGTAATCTCGACAGCCCCGTCCAGCGCCACAGTGCTCTCGTCCGCCAGCCAGGCCCCGCCCGTGGCGCGAAAACAGGCACGTATCTTCTCCAAAGGCGGGCCAGACCAGAAGTCGTGGTTGCCCGGCACGCCGAACAGGGGTCGGTTGATGCGGGCCAACACCTCCAAGGCGTCGGCAAGGTCGGCTTCCGTCGCGGCGAGGTCATGAGTCGTCTCGGTCAGGTCGCCGGTGAAACAGACCAGATCGGCATCCATGCGGTTGATGCGGGCAACCGCCTTCTCGAGGAACGCACGCCGGCGCCGAGTGTGATGCAGGTCCGAGATGTGCACGACAGTCAGGGTTGGATGGTCCCCGATGCGGACATCGCGGACCTTGACCCAGTTCGGCTCGACCAGGAAGGCGTCAACCACGCACAGAACGGCAACCGCACAGACACAGAGGTACACCTTCCGAGGCCACCGACGCGGCCGCGGCTGAACGACTGGCAGGACAGAGATGTCAGGCACGACTTCCACCTCGTGATCCGCGCTCTGCACACACGACGCCCACCCGTCAGGCGACATACCGCTTGCCTGGCAGTGACCCGCTCCGGTCGACACGCCTCACTCTATGGTTTTGCGGGGCCAAGTCAAGAAATACGACGGCACGCTTCCGCGACGCGTCAGCGCCCCCCGGGCGGACGCGCCCGATCATGTGTGGGCGTTACTCACTGTTTATCCGGGTCATTCTGGCAAAGTGGAGGACGTTGCCGACGGCAAAGTCCGGGTGGCCACCGCCTCGCCGGCGCCGGTGGGTATGGTTACTACTTCATCCGCGACAAGGACCACGAACTCCGCGGCCGGCTCGGGTTCCTCTGCCGCCAGGAGCCATACCGCGATGGCGAGTCCAACCTGACCCCCGGTCTTGACGTGGCCCTGCACCACTTGCTGTGCCTGCCCGAGCGTCTGCGTCTGCTCAACGATGTGTCTTTCATCCCCGGCTTCGACGAACTCGCCAACTATCTGGTCAACCACGAGAGCGCTCTGGAAACCCCGCTCACGGAGTCCAAGGCCTGGCGACTGCGCCTTGGGATCCGAAACGAGTACAACAACCGACCCGCCGACGACAATCAGCGCCTGGACACCAGTTATTTCACCCGCATCGTCTGGGCGTTCTGATCCCGCCAAACCGGCTCTCACCGCAAGGCCATTCGGTCTGCCTGGGACGTTTACGTCGACTCCGGTTGAATAACCCGCCAGGGCGGTGCGTCAAAGAGGTCAGAACACGCTGGAAAAGCGATCCCAGCCGACGAAGGCAAGAGGCCAGAAGATCCGATCCGGTGTATAGTCTTGGTAAATGCGAGAGGAGGCGATGTCGCAATGAAGAAACTGGCAGCACTGATGGGCGCCGCAAGCGTGGCCGTACTGGCCCTGCAGCCGCAACCGGCTTACGCGGGAGACCACGAGTGGGCCACGGCAGGCAAGATCCTCACGGGGGTGGCCATCGGACAGGTCCTGCTGAACGGTGCCCTCTGCCCGCAGCGCCAAGTCGTTGTCAGCGGCTGCGCGCCCGCGGTCACGTATGCGCCCGTGGCCTGCACGACAGCGCCGGTCGTGTATGCGCCGCCGCCGCAAGTCGTGTACGCGCCCGCGGTCTACGCACCGCCGCCCTGCGCGCCGACGACGGTGGTCTACGGTTCCGGTTGGTACGTGCCGTCCTACTCCACGGTCTCGTACAGCAACGGCTGGTACACGCCGCCCCGATACTACCATCACGGCGGCAGCAGCCTCAGCATCTACTACAGTTCGGGCGGACACCACGGCGGGTCGCAGTGGGGCGCCCACACCGGCGGGGGGCACAGCAGCAGTGGTTACTACGGTGGATCGCCGAACGGGTCCCATCACCCCTCCTCACCGTCGGGAGGACATGGCGGCCGGCATTCCGGATACCGACGATAGCCGCCTCCCTGCGGCAAGCCGGCAGGAGACTTCCTCCCTCCTGCCGGCTTCTTCGTTTCTGGCCCACCCCCGTTGCAGGAGCCCGGAAGCCGCGTGCGACGCGGCCATTACAGCAATGTACTCAGGCTCAGAATCTGCTGTAGCCTCGGCCTTGCAGCCCGATCCCCGACCCGTTTTTCGGCAAGCCCTGGCCGGCTCGTTCCTCCATCTTTCCCAGCCCTCCCCTGAAGGCAGGCTGGCAACCTCCCGCGCCGAGGGTACATTGATGGGCCACACAGGAAAGATTCATTCATGCCCAGAGACAAGACGCTCGGCGTGCTGAGCCTGCTTGGCGGCGTCGGGCTGTTCAGTACGGTCGAAATCGCCGGCAAGATCATCGGCCACCGCATCGATCCCGGCACCCTCACATTCTTTCGGTTCGCCGTTACTGCCGTGGTCCTGCTGGCCATTGCCGTGCCGTCGCAATGGACCAAGGTCCAGGCGTTCCGGGCTCGCGACTACGGCATCTTCTTCCTCAACGGCTTCGTCGGCATCGCACTGGGTATCTCGCTGTTCCACGCCGCGATCCTGACGTTTGCCAAGGCCGCGTCGTCTGCGGTCGTATTCAGTGCCAATCCGGTGTTCGTGCTGGTCCTGGCCCGGTTCGTGAACCACGAGCACTGGGACCTGCGCAAGTGGGTGGTGGTGGGGTTTGGCGCGCTGGGCGTATCCTGCTTCGCCTGGGAATCAGGCGCGTTCACCACCGCGTCACTGCTTGGCCTGGGGCTGATGCTGCTCTCCGCGTTCTTTTTCGCGCTCAGCATCTGTATTTCTAGACGCGTCATGCCCGCCTACGGGCCCATGCTCCTGATGGGATTCTCCGCGGCCGCCGGCAGCCTGCTGCTCGTCCCCTGGGCCGGCGTCAGCCTGGCACGGCACGGCACGCACGGCCTGCGCGAGACGTGGATCGCGCTGCTCTACGTGGCGGTGTTCGGGACCGCGGTCGCCTACGCGCTGTACTACCACGGCATCATGAAGACCTCGGCCAACGGCGGGTCGATGGCGTTCTTCCTCAAGCCGGTCCTCGCTTCCGTATTGGCCGCGGTCATCCTCGGTGAACACATCAATGCTCCGATGATCCTCGGGACCGCCCTGATCCTGGCCGGCGTCTGCGTGGTCGTATTCCCGCTCCGGAGCCCGCGCCCGGCCCTGGAGAAGGACTGATTCGGTCGGTCACCGAGGATGGGCAGGGGCGGGAGAGAAGGCGGGTGCGACAGAACGGAACCCGCTCGGGGATATCCATGCCAACTCTGCAGCAACGCACGATCGAGGATTTCGGGGAGCAGTGGTCTTGTTACAGGGACAACCCGGGCTTCTACGGCGACCCGAGTTTCCTGCAGGAAAAGTTTGGGCCTCTGATCCGCCTGAGCGACGTGAAGGGACGAAGAGTCGCTGACATCGGCAGCGGCACCGGGCGAATCGTGGCCATGCTTCTTGCTGCCGGCGCGGCGCATGTCATCGCTGTCGAACCCTCGAGCGCGTACTAAGGTAATGGTGGAGAACCTGAAGGGCCACGAGGACCGCGTGACCTTTGGTCGGTGGTCGGGGTGCGTCCCGGTGACGCCAGCCCTTGAGGCAATCTCGACCCCGGACCCGCCCGCCGACTGGCGCCTTGGCGGACTTCGCCGTCACGCCGGGCCGGGCTAGCCGCCGTGCCCCCGGCGGCGCGCAGTCAGGGCCAGGACATCGCGCGCAATCTCCTCGACCGCCATGTACGAAACATCGATACTGCGCCAGCCGTGCGCGTCCATCAGCCGGTTGGCCTCGATCGTCTCGCGGGCGATGGCGCGCTCGCAGAAATAATCGTTTGTCGGTTCGATGCCCAGGTCTCCGGCCCGGCCCTCGCGCACGGTCATCAGGCGGTGCACGTTCATGCGCAGCCCGATCACCCGCTCGGGCTTCAGTTGCTGCAGTTCCGGCGGGTGCGGCACGCCGGGAACCAGTGGCACGTTGGCCGCCTTGATCCCCTCGTACGCGAGGTAGAAGCAGGTCGAGCTCTTCGAAACACGTGACACGCCCACCAGCACGACGTCCGCGGCGTCCAACTCGTGGGGGTGTTGTCCGTCGTCGTGCTTCAAAGTGTACTCGATCGCCTCCTGGCGGTCAAAATGCTCGCGGTTCGAGGCGTAGAGCAGCCCGGGCGTCGCGCAGGGGGCGCGCTTGAACAGGTCGTGAAGCGCGGAGAACGCCGGCCCGAGCACGTCGACCACCGGCACGAGCAGCCGCCGCGCCGCGCGTGCCATCGCATCCCTGGTGGCGTCGCCGACCAGGGTGTAGAAGACCACCGCCCGCGCGTCGCGGGCCTCCTTCATGACCGTCTCCACGCGCCGGGCGGTCCGGACGTTGCCGCGTTGACAGATCACGCACGGCTGTCCCTCGAACTGGACCAGAGCAGCCCGCACCACCTGGGCGCAGGTCTCGCCCCGGCCGTCGGAGACAACGAAGAGGGTGGGCATGCGCGGGTCCCCACCGCCCTGCTGTGACGTCTCCGCTACCGCGACCGGCTCAGCCGATTGGGATTGTATCCGGACGCCGGGGCTGCGGGAGGATCGACTGTCAGCGGCGCGGCGGCGGCGCGGCGCCGGCCGCTCGCAGCCAGCCGATTTCTGCTGTAATCTCGCGGAACTCATAGGAGGTTCAGGGGACATGACTCTGGGTTCAGCAATCGCGTCCCTCAGTGTGACACCGGCAGGACGTCATGCCCAAGACGGACAAGGAACCGAGCCGTGGCCGCGTACACGTCCTGATCGAGAAGGAATCTCATGCCGGGACCGCAGTGAGGTGGATGTCCTCCGACGCCACGAGCGCAATGGCGTACCGGATGCAGGCTTTGATGTGCTCGACCTCCAGGGCGGGATAGTAGTCACGGATGATCTCGGCGAAAGACAGCCCTTCGTTCAGGAGTTCAAGCACATCCTGCACCGTGATGCGCGTGCCAGCCACACAGGGCTTGCCGAAGTGCACGGCCGGGTTCAATGCGATTCTGTCCATGACACACCGCCTTGCCGTAGACTAAGAACATCCGCAAATCGGCCTATGTACTTGAGGTAATTGCAGAAGTAGTCAGAATTCAGAAGTCAGTAGCCAGAATGATTGAAAGACA
>MHBL01000335.1 GCA_001803235.1 Lentisphaerae bacterium RIFOXYA12_64_32 | reverse complement strand
GTCGCCAGTTTCACTCCGAGATGACCGGGCGGTCTGCCGCCCAGGGGTGCGCTGACGCATCAGGCGTATGGCAACCGCTCGGCCGGCGCTGTACTGTTTCGGCGGTTGCAAACAGGAGGGCCCGGATCATGAGCAGGACGAGGTGCGGACTCCGCAAGACGGTGGCGCTCGGCGCGGCGGCGCTCAGTGTCGCGAGCATTGTGAATCTCAATCTATTCGGAGGCGAGGCCATGGACGCGGCAGGCAAGAGCGTGGCGATCCCGGATGCGCAGACCGGCAGTCTGTTTCCGTTCGTGCAGGCGACGGCGAACCGTTCGACGTTGGAGTTGTCGTTCCTGCAGGAGCGGTTCAAGGACGTGGAGGCGTGGAAGCGCGAGGGGCGCGAGAAGGTTCTCGACCTGCTGCAGTACAGCCCGCCGAAGTGTGAGCCCCGCGCCGAAGTCGTCGAGCGCGTGGATTGCGGTGAGTACGTGCGCGAGAAGGTCTACTTCAACACCACGCCGGACATTCGCGTGTCGGCGTTCGTGCTGCTGCCCAAGGGCGAGGCGAAGCGGCGCCCGGCGATCGTGGCGCTGCACGATCACGGCGCGTTCTTCGCCTGGGGCAAGGAGAAGGTGATCGCCACGGAGAACGAGCACCCGGCGCTGACCGAGTTCAAGCGCACCGCCTACTCCGGCCGCAGTTACGGCAGCGAGTTGGCGAAACGTGGGTACGTCGTCATCGCTATTGACATGGTCTACTGGGGCGAGCGGCGGATGCTGCTGCCGAACGACCCGCCGGCGTGGCGCGAGCGCGAGACGATGACCTCCGAACAGGTGGTGGAGTTCAACCGGCGCTCTTCGGCGAGTGCGCCGCTGTTCGCGACCGGGCTGTTCGAGGCGGGCGTGACCTGGTCGGGCGTCATGTTTATGGACGACATTCGCACGGTCGACTACCTCGCGACGCGGCCGGAGGTCGACCCGGACCGCATCGGCTGCTGCGGGCTGTCGGTCGGCGGGTTCCGGTCCGCGCACCTGGCCGGGCTCGACCCGCGCATCAAGGCGGCGGTCGTGGTGGGCTGGATGTCGACCTACGGCGCCATGCTGCAGAACAAGCTGACCAGCATCGGGTTCATGAAAGTCATCCCCGGCCTGTACAAGTACATGGACCTGCCGGATGTGGTGTCGATGAACGCGCCCGGCGGGCTGATGGTGATCAACGGTACCAAGGACGGGCTGTTCCCGCTCGACGGCGTGTACGCGGCGTTCGACAAGATCGGCGCGGTCTACAAGAAAGCCGGCGTCCCCGACCGGTTCCAGGGCGTCACCTACGACGGCCCGCACGAGTTCAACGCCGAAATGCAGGACAAGGCTTTCGCCTGGCTCGACCGCTGGCTGACGCCGTAAGCGGAGCGGGGCGGGCGGAGAGGAGTCTTCCGTGAACGACGCAAAGAACCAGATCGGCCGCAACGACCCGTGCCATTGCGGTTCCGGGAAGAAGTATAAGAAATGCTGCCTGGTCGCGGACGAAGACGCGGCGCAGTTGGCGCGCGAGGAGCGGCGCAAGGAGGAGGAAGCGAAGATAACCGCAGGGCCGGCTCGCCACGACGTGGAGCCCGACAGGACGCCCGTTAAGGACGGCGACTGGGAGATGGACGCCGATGTAGAGGACATACCGGCGGACGAGCCACAAGTCACGGATCGGTGCGGGTCGTGGACCGACGCGCCCCTGAGGCACTACCCACAACCGCCGCCAATTCCGGACGCTACGCCGGAAGTGGAAGCCGTTGTGGACGCGTGGTGGCAGCGTTTCAAACCGGTCTATCGGCAGCGGGATTTGGACGCGATGCACGCCATGATGGACGCGTTCTTCGCGGAACACCCCGACAAAGTGCCGCATCTCCACCTGCACCAGGAGTGCCTGTTGGAGTGGCAGGTCGCCATGTGCAAGGCCGGACGTCGCGCGGAACTGGCTGACCGCCTGCTGAGTCTGCGCCGTGATTTTCCATTGGTCTACGACCAGATATTCCAGTATCTGGACCCGACCCTGGCCACGTCGCTGATCGCCTGCGGACGAACGGAAGAGGTGAGTGGAATCCTCGACCGCTTCACGGCGTACCCGGATCACGATGCCGATTACCTGGCCGAACTGCTGGAGATCCTGCTGGTGGCCAACCGGCAGGACGACGTCTTCGCCTTGGCTCGGGCCACTGCCGTGCCCGGCGCCTGCTCCTCGCATGTGATCGGGTATGGTCCGGGGGTGCCGTGGTTGACGTTCGAGGCGACGGTCCCCGTTCTCGAACGGCGCGATGCCTCGGATGAGGCCGTTGTCGCTCTGGTTCAGGCCTACGACGCACTGCAGCTTCCCTTTTCGCACGGGATGGCGGAGAGTGGTGCCAGAGAGTCGCTGACGAATGCGTTTGCACCGCTGGACTGGTCAGCCCTCGACGAGCGCCCGAAGAGGAAGACTCTGACACGCCTCTGCTCGCATCTCTGGATCTGGCTGCACGACACGCAGGGCATGTCCTGGGCCACGGCCGCGTTCTTCGCCGACCGGTTGCGCGCCCTCTACTTTGACAACACGCTGGGGCGTAAAGTGCTCCGCGACCCGTTGGCGCCAAGCGAGACTGCGGTGCAATCCCACATCTGCCGGCATTGCAGGGGCATTTACTGCCTGAACGGGGTTAAGGCATTCTCGTTGCTACAGGCCCTGTGGTTCCTGGCTGACTTCCTGGTCGCCGCGGGGCAGCGGACCGAGGAGCAGATGCAGCCATTGCGCGCCACCTGCCGCAACCTGCACGGGACGCTGGTCGACGCGGTTGACGTCAGTGACGATGGCCTGGTGCTATTCGACACCTTCCCCGAGTACAAGTTTGCGAGGCGGAGGTGAAACCATGAGCAAACGCGAGGAGACGATCGAGCTTCTCGACATGGCGCGCAGTGGCATCAAGGTATCGAGTTACTGGACCGAGGCCTTGCCGAAGGAACAGCTTGAGCGACGTCTGCACGAAGCGGTCCGGTTGGCTAGACTCCGACTCCGCGGCCGGGCTCCGCAATGCGGTGCGACCCCGAAGGCATGATGCATGTCAGGGCGTCGGGTTCCGGCGTCCGGGAAGTCGGATGGCATGTCGATCACGATTGCGATCATAGCGGATGTGCACTTGCCGGACGTGGGCGGGACGGCCCAGGAGGCGGCGCTGGTCTGGGCGCTAGACAGCCTGGCGCGGCAGCCGCCGGACCTGGTGGTGTTCGCGGGTGACATGACCGCGGCGGGGACGAGCGGGTCGGCGCGACGGTTCCGGGACATCGTAGACCGCTATGGACGCGGATTCCGCCACCTCATTACGCCGGGCAACTCGGACCGACGGAAGCCCAGCGACTGGCCGGACGTGCAGCGCTGTCTGGCCAGTGCCGGTTCCGCGAACGGGCCGGGTTGGGCTGTGGTTCT
The DNA here is from genome assembly GCA_001803235.1 of Lentisphaerae bacterium RIFOXYA12_64_32. Taxonomy (GTDB): domain Bacteria; phylum Verrucomicrobiota; class Lentisphaeria; order Oligosphaerales; family YB12-FULL-65-16; genus YB12-FULL-65-16. The sequence continues at coordinate 38,135 of MHBL01000335.1, read as the reverse complement.
GCTCGACACCTCGACCGGGCAGACGACGGAAGCGGGGCGTCGGGATGTGGTCCGTTCCCTGGGTAGCGAATCCGGCGGGAATGTTGTGCTGGTCACGCACGTCCCGCCCGAACAACTGCCCGCGGCAGACCGCGAGTGGCTGGGTGCAGTCGTCAAGGTTCACCCCATCCGATTGCTCATTGGCGCGCACCATCACCGGGACGCCGCGGGATGCCTGCACGCGACGCCGGTGCACCTGGTTCGCGGGCTGGATCCTGACAAGGCCGTTGGCGGTCCGCCGTCGGTGACCGTGTTCGAGGACGGAGCGAACGGGTGGGAGCGCCGGGATTGGGTCTTCCCCCACGGCATCCCGCAGCGCTGGTCCGAAACGGACCGGCGTGGGTTCGTGGACCTGCTTGGGTTCTCCTGCATGCAGGAAACGCTGTTGGGGCTGGAGGAAGCGCGGCGGCGGCAGATTCGTGTCGTCGAGCTACGGGCCGACGACGCGGGGACGCGGTCGGGTGCCGCTGTCGCGGAGGCGCTCGCGGCGTGGCGCCAGGCCGGCGGGGCGCACCTGTCGATCCACATGCCGAACCTGCGCTGGGACCGCACGCAGCACGCCGTGCAGGGCGTGGAGGGCTGGCGGCGTGCGCTCGACCTGGCCCTGGTGTCAGAGGCAAGTGCGCTGACGATTCACGTGCCGGGCGCATCGGTCCGCGAGATGAGGGCGGGCGGCGCGGCGCGTGAGCCGTTCGCGGCGTTTCTGGCCGAGTCGCTTCGAGTGGTTGCGGAGAAGGGCATGACCATCGGGTTCGAGAATATGCACGCGGCGCCCGGAGAGTCGCTGGACGAGAACCGGAGTTTCGGATTCACGCCGGCCGAATGCCTGGACTGGGTGCAGTGCATGCGCGAACGTCTCCCGGCCGCGGCCCGTGTCGGTGTGCACCTTGACATCGGCCACGCCCGGAACAATGGTCTGCTGGCAACCGATTTCCCGCTCGGTTCCTGGTATGCGCTGGTCGGTGCGACGGTGACCGGCTATCATCTGCACCAAGTGGTGAACGACGGCACCGCCGTGCGGAATCACAGAGCGTTTCACGGACTGCATGGGCCGCTGATTTCGCTGAGTTCGTTCCTCTGGGCCTGGGAAGCCGGGCAACTGCGGCGCGCCCCGATGTGTCTGGAGATCCGGGCGCCGGAAACCGGGTGGCCGGCGTACGAGCACCTCGCGGCGCAGATACTGACTCGCTGAGTGGCGCGGGGGCGGAGCAGGAGGGCCAGTGTTCGGTGTTCGGTGTCCCCCGGGCGGTGGACCGCCCGGTCATCTCGCGGTGAAACTCGAGTGGTTCCGCGCCGCCACGGGCCTTGTGCCCGTGGGGCGACGATTGGAAATAGGGGGGCGGTGGCCGCCCCTATTTCCAATCGTCGCCCCACCCAGACGAGCTGGGTGGCGGCGGGAAACAGCGCACGAGTTTCATGGGAGGTGTCAGGAACGCGCAACCGGTCAGTGTGCCACCCCGAGTTTGACCCCGAGGCGGGGATCGGGGACGATTCGGGGGTACTCGGTGAGCAGAGAGTTGAACGGGACCACCGGCCCGATGATGCCCTCACCGGTCGCCTTGCCGGCAACCAGCCACTGCAGGCAGCAGTCTTTGATCCGCCGCAGGTCCCAGCGAGGATGGTCCCGGTTCGGGTCGCTGCAGGCACGCGAGAAGATCAGATTCGGCGTGTTGATGTGAGCTTCGGCGCCCAGATCCAATCCCGCCGGGTATGGCCCCGGAAACGCCCCACACACGACGTTGCCGCCAAAGGCCACGCCCCGGATGGCATGCTGCAGCGCCTGAACACTGCCGCTGAACTCAATGCAGACATCGGCGCCTTGGCGGCCGGTGGCTTGCCGGATTTCCAGGCCGATGTCGCAGGCGGTTGGGTCCACGACCACATCGGCACCGAGGTCGCGGGCCACCGTACGCCGCTGCGCATCCGGCTCGACCGCGACAACCAGCGTCGCCCCTGCCAAGCGGCAGAACTGGACCGCCATCAGGCCAATGGCGCCCATGCCGAACACGGCGACGCGGTCGCCGGGCCGGACATGGCCGTCACGCACGGCCCCCAAGGCGAACACCCCAGGGTCCAGGCAGACGGCGGATTTCCAGCTCATCTGTTCCGGGATGCGGTGGCACTTGACCGCCGGCACGACGTGTTCGTCGCGGAACGGCACCTCCTCGACCAGGACGCGATCGCCGGATGCAAACGACGTCACGCCGGGCCCGGTCTCCGCCACGTTGCCGACCGTGGCATTGCCGAGAGCGAACGGGTACGGTCGGCGGGGCCCGGTGTCGCGCCGGTGCAACTGCAGCTCGGGGTCCCACGGACCGCGCTGCAGGACCTTGCCGGTGAGGAACGCCAGTTCGGTGCCGTGTTTGGCGGCGCTGAAACAGGGGACCACCCGCAGGTACCCGTGCGTCAACTCCGGTCGCTCGGATTCGTGCCACGCCAAGGTGTCCTTGTCGACTGCCCGCAATTCCTTCATGTCCGTCTCCGTTCCGGTGATCGCTTCTCGCAATCCTCGTCGCAATCGCTTTTCGATGGTCTGCAGCGCGGTGGACACGGGGTCGAGAACCGATTGCGATCACGATTGCGATAGCGATTAGCTGTTCGTCATTCCTCTTTGTCGAGTTTGGCACAACCCCCTGTGCGGCGTGCCTGCGTAGGTGGAATGCTGCCGCCACGGTCTACCCCAATGGCACCCAACTTAGGGTTGAGGGTTGAAAGCTGAAAGCTGAGGTCCAGAGTCCGGAACACCATGCGTCGCACCTGTATCCACTTCAGGTTTCAGGTTTCATCCCTCAGCCCTCGCCCCGAGTGCGGCGGCCCTTAAGTTGGGGGGCATTACGGTCGTCTACCCTCTGGCAAGGCTGATGGCCTCGCCGGGGGTCGTCTTGAACGTCACTTTGGCGCCGGCCAACGTTTCTGCCGCGTGGCCATCTCGGCGGAGCCGGACAGGGCTGTCCGTCCACGGATTCAGGACCGTGCAGTCCTTGCCCTTTTCGCTCTCTATCAGGAGGCTCTGCACGGCCCCGTTTTTCAGTTCACTGGAAACCAGGAAGGCCCCGGCGGCGCGCAAGCGGCCGAAACGTGCCGCCAGAGTCCTGGGCCAGACGGGAAACAGCCGCAGAAAGCCTTCATGGCTTTGCAGAAGCATCTCATTGATGGCCATGACGATGCCACATGTCTCCACGCCGCCACCCCAATAGTACACATGGTAATTGGGGCACATGCTGTGGGTCAGGGTTTCCTTGAGGAGACTGAACGTCGGCCCATACCCGACACGCACTCCCTGGCAGAACAACTGCGGGTGATTGTCGCGCCACTTCACCTGACTCAACGTACGGTGCGCCGTCTCCAGAAGCTCCGCACTGGAGCCCAAGTTGACACAGCCGCCCGGCCAGATACCCCAGGCCCCGATGCACCAGTTCTCCGTCTTGCCGTCGGGCCAGTCCTCGCAAGGGATGAAGACGTTACCGCCATCCTTGCCGCGGCGGGATGGCAGGGCCGCCAGGTGGTCCACAACGTCTCGCCACTTCTCCCGCCGTTCGGCATGGACGCCCAGCTCCTCGCTGGCGGCAACCACAGTCTTGAACAGGGTCCTGACCAGGCTCAGGTCGATGACCGAGTTTCTGGTGCCTGTCCCCTGTTCTTCCACAGGGTTGCTGTTCAGCACCACGTATCGGCCTTGTTCGTCCTTCTTCAGGAAATCCTCCCAGAACTCACTCAACTCGAGCAGAAACGGGTAAGCGACCGTCCGCAGAAAATCCCGGTCTTGCGTGCACTCGTAGTGCGTGATGAAGTTCAGCGCGCAAAACACGGCGTTCGAGCGCTGCCCGAAATCAATGACTTCCACGGTCATGCCGTCCGGACCTATCGCGACCGGAAAATGCACGCCGCGGCAGCCCAGATCACGCGCCAGCATCCGTCCCTTGGGAAGATACGCCAGGACCGCGTCATAGTAGGGACTGGCGAGTTCGACGTGATTGCTGGAGTACACTCCGTAGTAGGGGGTCTGCATGTTGTAGTTCAGGTGGTAGTCTCCGTGCCACGAGGCGGTGTCCGTGGTCACCCAGTTTCCCCAGAGCCCCGGAGCGATCTTGCCGGCGCGATTGCAGCAGGCCAGTTCATAGAGCGCGCCATACCAGAACCCCTCGATCTGTTGGTCCTCGATGTCGACGAAGGAGGCCGACCAGAACTCTCGCCACCACTCGCGATGGGCCTGGTTGAGTGGTGCGATGTCTGGCACATCGAGGCCCGCAACCTTCGATCTTGCCTCCTGGCACGGCTGGGCCTTGTCCCTGTCGGACAGAACGGCGGCGACCAGGACCGCAGAGCTCTTTCCTGGACCCAACGCAAACGATGCCACGGCGTGGTCCCGCCCTTCCAGTTGATAGGTTGCCTCGGACCCGAGTATGCGGACGGCAACCGCCGCTTCCCTTCCAGGCTGCCCCTTCGGTTCCGCACAGCGGGTAATCCACATCGACTTGCCGTCACAACCGGAAGAAACGGGATAGGCCGTCGTCACCTCGCGCACTGGGTTCTTGGTCACATTGTCGGCATATCTCTCAACACGCGACTTCAGGCCGGCAATCACCTTGAGTTCCACCTCGACATCGACGGGTGCAGGGCTGTCGGTGTCAATCTCGATAACCAAGAGATTCTGCACCGCTGCGACCCACGAACGCAGGCGCACATCCAGAGAGAGATCATGCTCCTTGATCTTGGCCCGGACTTCCGCGTGCGCCAAATCCTGCTCCTGATGATATCCGAAGCCGACCGTCTGGGCGCCCGCCACCGCAGGGACCCGGACGGAGATCTGCCCAATGGGGAGCGGCCGAGTGGAATTCTGACTCCAGAAGTCATTCTTGGCGACATAGAAGACCTGATTCCCCGTCGTGCCGCCGACGACGATTCCGACGTCGCCGTTACCCAGGATCGGCCCATCCACGGACCTGTCGCTGGGTACCCTCTTGGGCGGCTCCGTGAACACGGCGGTATGCCTGGTCACGATCAGCGGTTCCGGCTCTGCGTTCATGGTCTTCGCTCCTGGCGCGCGGGCCGCGCCGTTCGTGCCTACTTGGTCGCCACAGGTCCGAAAAGTTCCTCCAACAGGACCCGGTACTTGATCTCGTCCAGCTTCTCGTCCAGCTTGGCGTCGCGGTACTTGGCGATGGCGGCGACCTTGCCTGCGAGGTCCGCGTCCTTGATGGCCGTGAGTTGAGCGATCCCGTCCAGGGTTTCCTTCAGTTGCGCCACATCCTTCCGAAGCTTCGGATTCCCCGTGCTCCGGTTCAGCAAGTCTGCGTAGGCCGCAACGGTTCGGCTAATCTCCGTCAACTGGCGATCCAGTTCTTCCGCCTGCTTCGACATGAACTCGACGTACGCCGCCCGCATCGCGGTCTCGACCGCGAGGCGCTCCGGCTCGGCAGGCGTCCCTGCCTTGAAGACCAGACCGGCAAACTTGCCGACTTCGTTGAACCCCGAGGACGGCACCCAACAGGTGTTCTTCTCTGTCGCCCCTTCGACCCGCACGGAGCGGCCCAGGTTGAAACGCCATTCCTCGCCCGCAACCGGGGTCTTGTGGAGAACGGCAAACGGTATCCTGATCTCCAGAGACCAGAACACGTTGTCTATGGCGGCCTTGGCCTGCCAGGCCCAGATGTCTCGATCCAGGAGATTCGGGCCTCTGGCATTCCAACGTGCTCCGGCGCCGTTGGTCACGAGTTGCAGGTACTCGGTCGCTGGTCCGGGGCAAAGGAAACACTCGACCGTATCGCCACCCCAGATGGCGTCGCCATCGCTGGTCGGCGCCTTGACCTTATCGGGCATGGGTTCGTTGCATCGGAACGCCAGATAGAGACTGTCGGCGGTCCAGCCCATTCTGAACGACGTCTGCCGTTCGCGCGCCAATGCCGCGCTGCCCAGGAGGCAGAAGCCGGTGGCCTCCGGAAGACCCCGCCAGCACGCGTCATCCAGCCGCCCGTCCAGCACCGGCTCGCCCGTGAGCTGATAACAGGGGTACGTTGGTGGCGCAGCGGCGGTGACCAGAGCCGGCAGCGCCAAGCCAAGCACCAGGCACGCGAGAGCACTCGTTGTCTTCATATTGAGCTCCTTCACTCGACGCTTTTCTTGACGCGAAGTGACTTCTCCGCGGTCGTGCCGGTGGCGATGTCCTTCACCGTGAGCCGCCATCTGCCCAACGTCTCGTTCAGGGCCAGCGTGATCCTGCCGCGCAGTTCGCCATTCTCCGCTACGGCGTTGCGGGAGTAGCATTCAGCTTCCACGCCATCCGGGCTGACGAGCACCACGCGCAGGACGTGCCGCCCGGCTCGCGCCCCATCCGTTTTCACGGTCACCTGGTACTGCAGTGCCGCGCCCTGCCGCACTGTGCCCGGCACGTCGACGGCCAGTTTCTTCACCCGGTAAGGCAACAGCGCGAACAACTGCGCGTTGCCGATGGGGATGCAGCCGTCGATCTGGTCCGTGCAGCCCAGGGACTTGCCGGCCCGCACGTCGTAGACGTTAGACTTGGTCGGCAGTGTGAGCCGGGTGAGGCCGGGCGTCTGCGGGCGGTTCGGGTCAGGATTCCCCCAGAAGTAGGTCAGCCCCGGCATATCCTGCATCACCCCGAGATAGGCGGCATCCCCTGACGTGAAACGATAGGTCCGGAGGCCTGGCAGTTCCGGATCGGCCTCAATCGCCGCAGGCATGCCAGCCAGGGAACACAGCGCTCGGAAGAACGCACCAACCGGCACGACGTTAGGTCCGGCTTGCGGCGATGACGCACTGCCGGCCATGTACTCCGCCATGCTGAAGTTCAGAAGAATCGCCCTGCCGGTGCCGTAGCTGTTCTCGATCAATGCCGGGACGCCGCCGGCGTCCGCGGACGCTTTGCCCGTCGTCACCTTCAGGCCCGCATCAACCTGTGTCTTGGGAAAGGCGCCAGGAGTTCCCGGGCGGTTGATCGTCACCTCCGCCCATTTCGCCTTGAACGTAGCCGTGTCCTGCTGTACGCCAAACACCTCGTCCAGCAGGCCCGTGGGATACGGCTTACCGTGCTCATCGCAGACCCCGGGCCGCAGGTCCGCGATGACCGTCCCGCCGTTCCTGACGAACGCCACGATATGCTCCACCTCGGCGCGCGACAACGCCTGAGCGTACGGCAGGATCAGCCAGCGGTAACCGTCACGCTCGAGGACACCGTCCGCGACCTGCGCATAGGCCACAACCTTGAAGTGCCGCCGCGCATCGTCGAAGAGCCGCACGTAGCTGCTGAGGACACGCTCCATGGTCAGGCTTGCCTGCTGCTCCGCCACCGTGGCGGCGTGCACGCTGCTGGCCGAGTACAGCAGGGCGGTCTTGTCGCCATCCCGCGTGGCAGAGAGAAGCAACTTGCCGATTCCGCCTTTAATCTCCTGAACCTCCCGGATGTTGGCTTTGAAGAAGTCGTACCACGAGAAGTCCGGCGCCATCATGCCGCACGGGGAATAGCCGGGGTTTGCGAAGTGCACCATGAAACAGTTGGCCCCGTGAAACAGGAAGTGCCAGGGATAGAAACGGCTCTGCACTTCGGTGCGCTGGATGTTCCCGCAGGCGCTGATGTAGCCGATGCCGAGCAGGGACCCGGGCTGCCCCAGATCGGGTACGACATGCGCCGCGAACGGAGTTTCGTAGGGGTTGTTCAAACGTGCGACCTGCGACATCTTCCAGTAGTCGCCGGCCATGGCGAGGAAGCTGTTCATCATCATGTCGCTGCCCTCGTAGCCGATCTGCGCGTCTGGGTTGACCCGTTGCACCGTGTCGCGGCAGAACTGGAACATCCCCGCCCAGGTGCTCTCCATGTGGCGGCGGAAGTCCACCCATAGCGGCACGAGCTTCGCATCCTGGCGCGCCTCGCCAAGAGTGACCGGCTGCACCTCCTCGAAGGACTTGTGGCTGGACTGGTACTCCTGGTTCAGGTTCTCGATGGTGCCGTAATCGCTCTTCAGGAAGGCGTGAAACTTGCCGACGCACAACGGGCAGAAACAGAGCTCGACCGCCGAGCCGTACGGCGCGAACATGGTCTCGTCGCCGAGGGAGAGCAGGTTGTCGGAGAATGGCTGCATCTGCGTGGCGATCTGGCGCAGGTTCTTGGCCTCGGACTCAAGGTAGGCCGGATCATTGAGACACGGGACGCGAACGTGATCGGTTTCCTTCCGGTCTTTCACCGTGTCCGCGAAGCGAGTGGCATACGAGACTTGATGGAGGTTCGCCCTGACCGCTTGCGGAGCTACGGCTCGGGTGTAAATGGCGTCGAATCCGGCCTGGCGCAACAGCTCGAAGTACCGCGCGCCGAGGTAGCCACCGCCACCGCCCCAGGTGACATAGACGATATCGTCTGGCGTCAGGTAGAGATTGGCGATCGTGAAGGGCGCTTGCCGCCGGTCCATGACGTGCGGTCCCTGCCGCAACTCGGCCTGCAGGTATTGCAGCACTGTCAGCGGCTCAATGGCCGGGAGCTCGAACGGCACCGCCGTCCGTCCGTTCACGGGCATCGACACCCGGTGCGTCACGCGGCCGTGGTTGTCTTTCCGCACCACCTCGAGGGAAAGGCCCTCCGCCTGGGCGCCGAGAGACAGCCTGACCTTGCCCTGGATAGGGGCTTCTTTCCGAACGCTCTTGGGGATGTCAATGCCGGCAATGCTGTTGGCGGAGGTTACCTCGACAAACGCCGAACCGAAATCGTCAATCCTGCCCTCGTCCACGACCCACAGGTCGGCATAGTAGCCGCCGGCAACGAGGTCCGCCGGGAGGGCGAACTCGATCGCCTTGCTGCCGGGTGCCGTCACCCGCGATTTCTCCTGCGAGACCAACACCCGGTTGTCGCGGTCCCTAAGCATGAACCGGCACACCACTTTTCGCCGTGCGCCGCTGTCGATCGTGAACTGGACCGGCACTGGCTGAGCCCGGTCAATCCGGAGGTAGTCCACGCCGCGGATCCGGCACTTCGGCTCGTGTCCGACCGCCCAGCGCATGAGGTGGATGACATAGGCGCAATAGTAGTCGTAATCCAGCAGACTGGCCGCGAGCGGATCGTCCACGATGCCAGGCGTCAAAGCGCCGCCGACCTGGGGCAGGCCCTTTAGCTGAACGATCTTGCCCTGGCCAAACTGTGAGACGGCGACGGTGCTCGCAGTGAAATCCCTGAAGCTCGAGTACTTGCTGAACACGGGCAGTGCCTTGTAGGGAAAGAGGAACTGGAACTCCGGAGTGATTTTTGTCTCGGTGGCCCGAGCCAGATACTCGTCGATCTTGAACACGAGACCGACGAGGGGCGTACCTTCCTTGACCTTCTTGAGGATCAGATACCGTGCCGACCACGGCAGACTGTCCCACCCGACGAACCCGAGGACTATGAGGTCGTAGGAGTCTGTCAGCATTTTCTCCAGCTCTTTCGCCATGCCCCGGGGATCTTTTACCATATCGGGCATAACAGCCCGGTCCGCCTCACTGTGAATGTAGGGTGCAACGAAGAACTCACCGTTGCCGAGGGCGAAGACGCGGTAGTCCAAATCCATCCTCTGCGCCAGTTCGACGGCTTCCCGCGTCGAGCCGCGCCGGACAATGAATAACGCCTTGATTTTCTTCTGGGTCCCAGGCTTACACCAGGCGATGTGCGGCGTGACGATCTCCTCCCCGGGGACGAGGTACTTGTGCCAGAACGTGGGGTCCAGATCGAAAACACCGGCCGCGACGGGCAGTGCGAAGAGCGCCAGGATCAGGCCGGTCGCCTGGGCGGTGACCCAACCCCGTCCGACACCATGCAACCCGATCGGCAGGCGCGTCAGCCTGACCCCCGAGATCGCAAGCCGTCGTTCTCTCAATGGACGAATGCTCATCATCGGACCATCCCCTTCTCTGGATCCGGACTTGACCGTGACCGCGCCAGTTGGACAGGACCGGATCGACTCCGCCGGCTTGCTGCACCATCGTGGCCGCAAGAGCCTACCGGCAGTTCCACATGACCGTGTCGGTGGCCCAACTGCGTGCGGTCCGCCGTTCCGTATGCCAATCGAAGAACAGGCAGTTCAACCCGCGGGAGTGCCGGTTCGGCGCGGCACAGTTGTGCGACTTGCCAGCCCCGCCAGCCCAGAACACAGAACTGCTGTCCAGTGTCCCGTCACCATCGAGATCGAGGTCCGGCATCTGCCCGGCGGCAAAAGTATACACCTGCCTGGTGTTCTGGGAATCCATCAGGCACAGGTCGTGCGACGGGTCACCAATCTGCCGGATTTTCCAGCTTGGGCCGTAGGTGCCCATGCAGTTGTAGTAGAAGAACGGAGTCGTTGTCAAGCCATAGTTGACGCCGAATCCGTACGTGTCTGACGGTGGGCCGGCCGGGCACTTCAGGATTTCGGAGTTGTTGGAGAGATACCCCCTGAGTCTGTCGGGCCAGAAGGGGTAGCCGCCGTTCTGCGAGATGTCCTGGCCAAAGTTGGGGAGCATGTCATCGTTGTCTCCCACGTACAGATTGAAGGCCAGGCCAACCTGTTTCATGCCCGCATTGCATACGGCCTGACGGCCCTTGTCCCGGGCCCCGGCCAGCGCGGGCAGAAGCAGTGAGGCGAGGATGGCGAGGATCGCAATGACCACGAGGAGCTCGACCAGGGTGAAGGACCTCGCGGTGGGCCCGGTGGCGCCTCGTATTCGCATTCCCCGGGGGGTTGCAGCGCTTGCGATCACGGTTGCGTCCTCCTTTGGAAAACCTGTATGGATTTGCTGCCTGTCGGAACGGGTCCATAGTACTACTAGCCCCCTATCTTATTGTCTTCAACGGGATAGAGCATGCGACATATTGCGGAACATATGGACGAACTTACGGACGAATGCCCCATTGCCAGACGGGCCGGCTGGCGCGGGAGGGGGGAGGATAATGCTACTGAGGTCCGCGACACCGCTTTGGCTGGAGCGCGTCGCCAGGGCAGAGCGTCTCAGTCAAAGCGGCGTCGCCATCCTGCGTTGCAGGACTCTGCCGCCGCACTCCACAGGCCGCTGGCGATGGCAATGATCCGCCGCGGCGCCGACCGGTTTGCTGGGGGCGGCGGGCACGCAGAACAGAAGGACCTTGGTAGCATTGGGGGGACGGGAGGCAAACAGGGTCATGATGAAGAACACGCAGTACCTGTTCATTGACCGGTCGAAACAGCCGCCGTCGGAGATCTCGGTCGAACAGCTCGGGATCCACGAGCGGATGCCGCCCGGTACGGTCCGACACGGCGGGGATCGTTTCCCTGTTCTCTTCATGTTCTTCCATTCGCCGGCGCAGGTGTGGCTCGCCGGGGCAGACCCGGCGCCGGCCGAACAATGCCTGATCATCTGGGATCGTGGCGCCTGGCATCACTACGGCAACGAAGTGCAGGAATGGGACCATTCCTGGATGATGATCCATGGCGATAGGTTGGCGCATCTGCTGGCTGCCACGGCCACGCCGCTGAGCACACTGCTGAAACTGCAGGCGGAAAGCCTCTGTCTCAGGTATTTTCGGTTACTGTACGACGAACTGCAGCAGCACGGCAACGAGGACCAAGTCATGCTCGAGGGCATACTGCACCTCTGGCTGCACGAACTGGTGCGGGCCCGCGCTCACGGCGGGGCCGCACCAGAGGTCCCCGCCCGCCTGATGGAAGTGTGCCGGCACATGGAGAACAACCTTCGCCAGCCGATGTCTCTGGCGGATTGGGCGCACCGCGCCAAGTTGTCGGTCTCCCAGTTCAGCGCACTGTTCCAACGCCACTATGGCTGTTCACCCATGCGGTATGCCGCCAACCTGCGGTTGCAGCGATCGGCGCGCTTGCTGCTGGACCCCAATATCAGCATCAAGGAAGCCGCGGCCGCGGTCGGCTTCACCGATTCGCTCTATTTTTCGCGGCAGTTCCGGCGCCGCCTGGGGTGCAGCCCCAGTGCCTGGCGGCGGCGCTACGGGTGACGTGCTGTCGCGAACGCAAGGGTCGTAAGCCACGACTTAGGAGGCTCTGTCCGGACATGCAAATCACGACTCTGGGCACGAGTCACGGCGATCACACGTACTGCCGGTTCAACTCGTCGACGCTGTTCGAGACGGGCGGGCGGTCGTACCTGGTGGACAGCGGCGAGCCGGTTAACGGACTGATGATCCGGGCGGGCAAGCCGTTTGCGGCGTTGCGGGCCGTGTTCGTGACCCACATGCACGAGGACCACGTCGGCGGGTTGCCGGACCTGATCAAGGCGCTGGTGAAGTACCCCACCGCCGGGCAGCGAACCGAAGTGTACCTGCCGGAGGCCGCGGCGATTTCCGCCCTGGACCAGTGGCTCACCGCCATGCACGTGGCGTGGCCGTCGCCGGTGGTGCAGGTGCACGTCGGGAAGGAAGGCCTGGTCTTCGACGACGGGACGCTGCGTGTCGCCGCTGTGCCGACCGGGCACATGCGCGCCTGGCAGGTGCCTAGCTTCGGGTACGTGCTGGAAGCGGAAGGCAAGCGGGTCGTGGCGACGGGCGATCTGCGCGGGGATTTCTCGGATTTCCCGGCCGCGGCACGGGAGACGCCGTCCGACCTGTGCCTCTGCGAGGTCACGCACTACGACCCGGCCAAGGCGGTGCCGGTCCTCATGGCCTGCCCCATTCGACGCATGGTCTTCACGCACGTCCACAACCCGTGGCACGGCGCCGACGGTGAAGCGTGCCTGCGCGAGATCCTCGCACCCTTGCCGTATCCGTTCGCCATCGCGCACGACGGCGATGTGTTCGAGGTGTGACGGCGGCGCGCGAGTGTGGGGGCTCTGCCCCCACGCCCCCGCTGGAGGATCGTTGACCCTCCAGACCTCCCGGTGGCGGATCGCGGACTTGGCGATGGGCCAAACCGCCTCTCTGGAACACCAATGTAAACCTGCCCATCGCCAAGTCCGCGATCCGCAGCGTGGGCTCCGGGGAGGCTATGACTCCTCGGTGGTGCTTGGGCCGGCGTGGGAGGTGAGGCCAAGGGGTGCGCGTTGCAGCGGCGCGGTGTGTCGGATATCGCGCCAGCGCCGGGCCGGTCTTGCGGAGTGCGCACGACGCTGCAGCGTCGTGCGCACTCCGCAAGACCATCGGGAGTCCAGAGGGCCAATGGCCCTTTGGCGCGGGTTCGGGGCGCGTAGCCCCGATTCGGCGGCTACTCGAGGCGTGCGTTGGCCCAGACGCAGGTGGTGTTCAGCCAGACGCGTCCGCCGCCGCCGCCGAGCGTGACGTTGGCGTGGCCGGTCACGTCGACGTCGAGCTCGAGCGGGGGATCGTTCCAGCGCCGGGACTTGCTGCGGTAGAGTTCCTTGCCGTTGTCGCCGTTGACCGTGAACACGGCGCGCTCGAACTCCTTGCGGTCGTCGCACGGTTCGGTGCGGCCGTCCCAAGCAATGCCGATCGCGGCTCGGAGGCGCGTGCGGCCGGGGTTCTTGAACGTGACTGAGCCCGGCCAGCGGAACGCGAGCCCGCGTTCGTACTCGTTCCCCGTCAAGACGAGGGGCGCGCCGTCGAACAGGCGGTTGCGCTCCAGGTACTCTTTCCCGAGCCACTGCCCGGCGACCGCGACCGAGTCGAGCCGGAGCGGCCCGGTCCCGGTTGCGTCAGCGGCCTTGGCCGCGTCGGCCGGGTGCACGCGTGGGCGAACCCGATGGCGCCATGACTCGACGCCCTCGAAGCGCAGCGCGTCGTCGAACTGCCATTTCTCGCCGAAGAACCCCCAGACCAGGAACGTCTCCGGCGCGCGACCGACGGTGCGGTCATCGAACACGGCATAGTCGAAGTGTGAGCGTGCGTCGTACGGGATCCAGTCGAACCAGTTGCCGAAGCGGACGTTGATGTCCGTGTAGCTTTCCGGCGTGGTGCCGGCGACGAGCACCACGTAGCGGCGCGGGTTCAGCGGGTTCGGGTAGCAGAGTTTCACGCCCGCGTTGGGCCCTGCGTACGTCGTCCCGCCCAGCGTGATGCTGTCCGGTCCGATCGTTACGGGCAGGGCGCCGATCACCTGCGTGGCGAACGCGTTCTCGGCCGGACCACCGAACAGGATGAGGTTGTGGTCGACAATGTCCGCGGCCACGACCTCGGTGTCGCGCCGGACCCGGGGCGGGCCGGCGAAGCGTTCGCGCCAGATTCCGGCGAACACGCCGGCGGCGGCGCGGGCGGCGCCGGTGCACGGCGATTGCCCGGACGGCTCGACGACGAGGAAGCTCGACATCAGGGCGTGCTCGACCGGACCCTCGACGTCGCGCGACTTGGGCGGCGGGAAGGGCGCGCTGCGTCCAGGCGCCGGCTCTGCCTGAAGCCAGTTGCCGGCTTCGTCGTTGGTGAACTCCAGGCGTGCGCCGGGGGCGAACTCCACAGGTCGTCCGTCGATGGTCACCTCCCGCGGCGGCGTCTGGAGCGGCATGCGGTCGGGGAGCAGTTCGAGCCGGGTTACGTTGGCGGTGCGTACATCGATCGCGCCGGTGACGGGGTCGACGCGGGCGTCGACGTCCGCGAACCGGAGGCGCCGGCCGAGCCCGCGGATGCGCACCCAGTCGGCGCCGTCGTACTTGAGCCAGGCGGTGCGGTAGCGGACGCGTTCGGGGCGCTCGATCCGGCGCCGGCCATCGAGCGCCGTGGCGATGCTTACGTTCACGCCGTGCTCGACCAGGGGCAGCAGGTACAACGCGACCGCCGGGTGCTTGAGCTGCTCCAGAGCCGCGACCATGCGCTCGGAGTGCAGCGCGTCGACGATCGGGTCTTCCATGCCGTGAACGGCCACCACGCCGACGTTGAGCAGGTTGGCGGCGTAGACGAGCGTGCCGGTGTCGTCGCGCAGGAAGTCGCGGACTTCGCGTTGGGGCGAGTCGGGCGGTGTGATCCAGTCCCAGCGTTCGGCCCAGACGCGCACGTCGGTGTTGCCGCAGACCGGCAGGATAGCGGCGAAGCGGTCGGGGAAGCGCGTGGCGAGCTGCCAGGCGCCGGTGCCGCCCATCGAGTTGCCGGCCAGGTAGACGCGGTCCGGGTCGACCGGGTAGAGCCGCGACACTTCCTCGACGACGCGCAGGACGTCGAGCTCGCCCACGAACTTGTAGTCCATGCCGCCGCGGCCGTGCGGTGCGACGACGATCATGCCCGGTTGCGGCCGCGCGTCGCACTGGAACGGCCTGAACATGCCCTGACCGTGGAGCAGCACGAGCAGCGGCCAGCGGCGTTTGGCGTCGTAGTCGTCCGGCAGCGCTACGGCATAGGGTTGGGCCGTGCCGTCGAGTTCCGACCAGCAGCCGCCGATGACTGACTCGGTCTTGGTGGCGAGGAAGTCGTCGTTGCGGTCGCGGGCGTTGAGGTCGTCGCGAATGGTGTCGACGAGTTTGCGCAGGTCGCGCAGTTCGTTGGGTTTCGGGCCCGGCGCCAGGTCGGCGGCTCGCCACTCGGCATGATTGAGACGGGCCAGGAAGCAGGCGGGCAGGTCCGGCGCCGCGACACCCGGCTGACCGGTCCGGTCGCGCAGGGATTTGATGTCGGCGAGCAGCGCGGTGCGCGCCTCAGCGGCGGCCACGGCCTTGCGCAGATCGCGTCGGAGTCCGACGACGATGGCGGCCAGCACGGCGACGACGGCGGCCAGCGTGGCTAGCGCCAGCCAGTAGCGCTGCGACACGGGAATGCGGAGTCCATGGGTTTTTCCCGACGTTGCCATGGCCCCCCGCCTGCCGCATTAGCGGCGTTGGCTCGCGCGTGTGCCGCAAAGTAGCAGCATGACTCCAGCCTTGCTGTGTCGACCACGATCCGCGCCGGAGCTCTCAGCGGGCGCGGGAAACTGCAAGGCTGGAGCCTTGCTCTACTTCCTCAGAGCGTCGATCCACGGTACCAACAGACGCTGGCATCGTTGGCTTGACCGGCCTGCCGCCTGCCGCCGTTCGATCCGTCGTTGAACGGTGGTTTCCCTCAGGCGTGTGCGGCGCCTTGGGCTTCGTCCTTGGGCAGGAGTTGGGCGAAGTTTTCCTTTTCGGTTGCCTTCATGTAGGCTTCGTGCGCGGTGATGCGGCCTTCGCGGAGCAGGCGCAGCAGGGTGCCATCCATGGAGCACATGCCGTCGTTACCGCCGGACTCGATCATGGAGCGGATGCTGCTGATCTGCCCCTCGCGGATGACGTTGGAGAGGCCTTCGACGCGGAGCAGGATTTCGTGGGCTGCCACACGGCCCTTGCCGTCGGCGGTACGGCAGAGCAGTTGCGAGACGATGGCGGCCAGGCAGTCGCCGAGCATGGTGCGGATCTGGGACTGCTGGTCGGCGGGGAACACGTCGATGACGCGGTCAATGGTTTTGGGCGCGCAGTTGGTGTGGAGCGTGCCGAACACCAGCATTCCCATGGTGGCGCAGTTCAGGGCCAGGCGGATGGTTTCCAGTTCGCGCATTTCGCCCAGCAGCACGATATCGGGGGCGGCTTTCATGGCACTGTGCAGGGCGGCGGCAAAGGACTGGGTGTGGTCGCCCACCTCGCGGTGCTGGATGATGCACTTGTTGTTCTTGTGCACGAACTCGACCGGGTCCTCGATGGTGATGATCTTCTTCTCGAAGTTCTTGTTGATGTAGTCGATCATCGCCGCCATGGTGGTGGACTTGCCGCTGCCGGTCGGGCCGGTGACGAAGACCAGCCCTTCCTTCAGGCGGCTGATCCGGCGCAGGACTTCGGGGGCCTTCAGGTCTTCGAGGCTGAGGATTTTGGACGGGATTTGGCGAAACACCGCGGCCATGCCGTGGTTGTCGTACAGGTAGTTGGAGCGAAAGCGCGCCGCGCCCGCGATCTCGTAGGCGAAATCCAGGTCGTGGGTCTGAAGGTAACGCTCCCACTGCACCGGCGGGCAGATGCCCTTCATGATCTCTTCCATGACTTCGGCTGTGACGGGTGGCCGATCCGGCATGGGTTTCAGCTCGCCGTGCACCCGCGTCTTGGGCGGTTGTCCGACCTTCAGGTGCAGGTCTGAGCCCTTCATCTTCAGCATGTGCAGGAGCAATTCGTCCATGCTAGTGCCCCCGGGCGCAAATAACGGCCTGCTGGCAACCCGAAGGGCGGGCCGCTTCGTGTGGAACTGCGGTCAACACCACAATTCCATCAAGACCGTTGCTCTTGTAGTACATTACAGCTCTTGTCTTGGCCATGGCAACCCTGGCGGGCGGGCACCTGGTCGCGATCATTCAACGGCACGATCGACAACGATACTCGTGTATCGCCTTACGATCGTGCCGTCGAATGCTCATCGACCATCTGCCCGGCCAACAGGCCGTTATTTGCGCCCGGTGGCACCCGGCATCAGCGGAACCAGCCTTTCTTCTTGCCGGCGCCCGCCTGGTCTTGCGCCTCGGACTCGTCGTCGTCGGCCGGTGCACTGGCCAGACTCTGCTGCTTGGCTTTCAGACGGTTGAGCATGTCACGGGACTTGATGTTTTCCAGGGCCAGTTCGTCGGTGATGAGCCCTTTGGTGAACAGGTCGAAGAAGGCCGTTTCCATGGTGCGCATGCCCTGGCTGGAGCCGGTCTGCATGACCCCGGCGAGGTGGAAGGTGCGGCCTTCGCGGATGATCTTGCCGACCGCCGGAGAACTGACCAGCAGGGCGTGGGCCACGACCAGGCCGTTGCCATCGGCGCGCGGCACCAGCCGCTGGCAGAGGACGCCGCGCAGGCTCTCGGCGGTCATGGCGCGGATCTGCGGCTGTTGCGCGGGCGGGAACACGTCCAAGAGCCGGTTCAGGGTCGACGCCGCGTCCGCGGTGTGCAGGGTGCCGATGACCAGGTGCCCGGTCTCGGCGGCGGTGATGGCCATCTCGATGGTCTCCAGGTCGTGGAGTTCGCCGATGACGATGATGTCCGGGTCTTCGCGCAGGGCGCCTTTCAGAGCGGAGGCGTAACTGTCCGTGTCACGGCCCACCTGGCGCTGGGTCACGTTGCAGCCCTGGCACTGGAAGGTGAACTCGATCGGGTCTTCGAGCGTGATGATGTGATCGTTGCGCTTCTCGTTGATCGCCTGGACCATGGCGGCCAGGGTGGTGGTCTTGCCGCAGCCGGTCGGGCCGGTGACCAGGATCAGGCCGTTGTGGAAGTCGAGAAGTTTGGAAATACTCTCGTGGCCTAGGAACCCGAGTTCGGCGAGGGTCCGGATCCTGTTCGGCACAATGTGATAGGTGCCGCCCACGCCTTCCTTGTGGAAGATAAGATTGACGCGGTAGCGGTCGCCGTTCTCCAGTTCCAGGCCCACGCTGAGGTCCTTGGCGGCCAGGAACTCCTCCCGCTGCGCTTCGGAGAGCAGTGCGGTGTTGAGTTTGAGGGCTGCCGCGGCGGAGAGCGGCGAGGTGCCGAGGCTCTCGATCTTCTGCCAGCGGCGCAGGAACGGGGGTACGCCCGCGGTCACGTCCAGGTCGCTGGCATCTGCCGCGCGCGCGGCCGCCAGCGCGGCCATCATCAGTTCGCGAACCGCCGCGTCGGAGAGCGCCTCCGCGTCTTCCAGGCGGGGCATCCCGGTTTCGCCGCCGGCGGAGATTACCGGTTCGGCGACGGCTGGTTCCGCGCTCGGCGCTTCCGGCGGGGCTTCGGCCGCGGTGTCGGGCTGGGCCGGAGCCTCGCCGCGCTGTGCGCGTTCGTAGGCTTCATTGGCCAGTGCCTGGACCTTTTCCAGGTCGTCGCACAGGTTGTTGTCCAGCACCGCTTGTGCGACCGCCATGAGGTCAGCTTCCGCGTCGAGGGCGGCGGTGAGCTGCTGGGCAGCGTCCTCGGTAATCACCTGCTGACTCGTCGCCAGCAACAGGAACCATTGGACTTCGAGGCTCACGCGTTCACCTCGCTCAAGACCAGCTTTTCGCCCCACTCACCACGAGCCTCCCGCGAGATCCTGTTTCGCAGAAGGAGTGTTCAGGTGTCAGGTGTCAGGCGGGAGCCGCGAGGTCACAAGTCGATGGCGCGTTCCTGAAACCTGAACACTGAAACCTGACACCCCCGACTCCTGCATCACGTCCGCCCGGGCCTCACAGCGTAAACGCGCCGGTCCGGTCCTTCCGCGGCTGCACCGCCTCTGCCGGGAAGGCGATACTGGCCACGGCATGATACGGGATGACCACGACCTCGCCCGTCGAATTCCGGATGACCAGTTCGCTGTCATTCCCGTGCTTCTGGACCTTCACCAGTTCGCCCGCCACCCGGCTGCCGGTCACCAGTTCGGCCGCGACCGCGAGGCGGCCGCCCGCCAGCGCGTTCAAATTCAGTTCCATCGCGTCGCTGACGTTCAGGGCCCAGTCCACCGCGTTCCGGTAGTGGGTCGTGGTGGTGTGAAGCCGCTCGGCCACGGTCAGCAGAAGGAACCGCAGCAGCTTGTTCCCGATCAGCGGGTGTTCGCGGCAGAGTTTCCCCAGTGCCATCTTGTCGATCGAGAGGACGGACGTGTCCTCCAAAGTCGTGGCGGTCGCCGACCGGTCCTGGCCGGTGATCACCGACAGCTCGCCGAAAATGTCACCCATCCCCAGGTTGAGCATTTCCTTCTCCAGGCCGGCGGCGAATGACACGACGACGCGCACTCTGCCGCGGGTGACGATGAACAGCGCCCCCGCCTTGTCGCCTTCGCGGAAGATGACCGTGTTCGCGGGGTAGTCGTGGTGCCAGACCGCGGCAGTCATGGTCCTGATTTCGTCCGGTGTCAGCGACGCGAACACCGAGAGGTCGCTGGGGATTTGGGGCGTGTCCGTCATGGCCTGTCTCCTCTGGATCGCCGACCGGCGACTGAAGGCTCGGACCGCTGGCGGCCGCCGCCGGCCGGTCTACCCGTAAGGTAACCTCTCTTTGGCCAGAACACACGCGGGGCTGGGAGATCGGCCGTAATGCGCCAAGAAAGGGTGGAGCATAGACCCCTGCCACCTTGTGTGGCAGGTGAATGGGTTCATCATTGGTTACTACGCCGCACCGTGTCCCCTCTCTTCCCTTTCCCCCGTCTGCCGCCGGCGGACGGGGGAAAGGGAAGAGAGGGGAGGCGCCTACGTTTGGCGGGCAAACCCGATTCACCCGTGGCACAAGGCCACGGGGGTCTCACACATGGGCCAGCACACCGTCGTTCCGCCTGCGACTCCTAACCCGGCGTAGCCGGAACCAAGACCGACGCCGATTGCTGATCGTTGATTGCTGATTGCTGAAGTCCGCCCCCCGACACTCAAAAAGCGTCGTTGCGATCGTCACAAAGTCTGCCAGAAAACGCGAGTTTGTAGTCGTGGGGTCCCATGTTACTCGCAGAGGGGATGTTCGCGTTGCAGCGTCTCGCTCAGCGTGTCGACACGTGTGCGGATGGCGACGCCGTGCGCCCGCTCGCTGAAGCGTCGCTGCCACTTCCGCCTGAAAGGCGGGACTCAGACGGAAACGCCCGAGTAACAGCTTGATATGGCCGGGCCGTCTGCGGCCCGGGGGGCGCTGACGCATAACCGATTAGCCCCGGCGTCGACTGGACAATGCCGCTGCGTCAGACGACAGTACCCAAACGGCTTGAGCGCGATGACGCGGGGTGGCGCCAAGTCCGTCGTCGTGGACACGGCCGAAGGCGGGTACGTCGGATATGAGCACCATCCTGATTTACTGCCGGCCGGGTTTCGAGGCCGACTGCGCCGAGGAGCTTCAGTTCCTCGCGGCGCGGGGCGGGTTCGGGTGCGATGTCCGCACCGTGCCGGAGACCGGGCAGGTCGAGGCGGAACTTGCCGGCGCCGGTGAGCTGCACAGCCGCCACTCGCCCGTGCGCTGGCGGGACCTGGTGTTTGCGCGACAGATGTTCGAGGTCCTGTTTCGCGCCACGGGCCTGCCGGACGAGGACCGCGTCACGCCGATCCTGCAGCAGTTGCGCCGGAACTTGGTAGCGGCGCGTTGTCTGCCGTTCACCGACGTGTTCGTCGAGTGCCCGGACACGAATGAGGGCAAGCGCCTGATCGGGTTCTGCAAGCAGTTCGAGTACCCGCTGCGCGCGGCGCTGACCGAGGGCGGGCTGCTCGACCCCGCGGCCAGCAGCGACCTGCGGCTGCACGTGTTTTTCCTGTCCTGGTCCGAGGCGGTGGTCGGCATCGCGAATCGTGCGAACTCCGCACCGTGGCCCATGGGCATTCCGCGGCTGAAGTTCCCGGCCGGCGCACCGAGCCGGTCCGTGCTCAAGCTTGACGAAGCCTTCAACGTGCTGTTGCGGCCGGACGAGCAGAAGCGCTGGCTGCGGCCGGGTGCGCACGCGGTGGATCTGGGCGCGGCGCCCGGCGGCTGGAGCTTCCTGCTGGCGAAGCGCGGCCTGCGTGTGCTGGCCGTGGACCGCGCAAAGCTAGCCCGCGAAGTGCTGTCGACCGGCCTGGTCACGCACGTGCCGGGCAACGCCTACGAGTACGAACCGCCGCGGCCGACCGATTGGCTGGTCTGCGACGTGGTCGACCAGCCGCAGCGCATCGCGCGCCTCATGGCGCGCTGGCTCGGCGAGCGCATGGCGAAGCGTGCCATCTTCAACCTGAAGCTGCCGATGAAACGGCGCTGGGCCATGGTCAAGGAATGCCTCGATTTCGTTCGCACCGAAATGGCCCGGCACGGCTTTGCGGACGACGACATCATTCTGCGCAGCAAACAGCTCTACCACGACCGCCGCGAAGTGTCGGTGTTTCTCGGCCGGCGCGGGTGAGGCGGGGGGGCGGGGAACGGACACAACGGACGAAACGGACCCAACGGACAGATCAGCCGGATCCGACCGATCCGACGGATCGCTCCGCTGCCCTCTCCCCCTCGACACCCGCCTGCCACGGCGTAGCTTCTGAGCGAAGCCGGGACCCTCACCCCTCGCCCGGGCCGTGCCAGATGCCGAGTTTGGGGTTGCGGCGCCAGCCGGCGTCCTTGATCTCGAACGGGGCGTGCTTCCACCCGGCGTCGAGGCGGGCGATGGTTTCGTCCCAGGTGCGGATGCCGCCCAGTGCGTCGGGGGCCTCGACGTTGCAGGCGCCGACCGCGTTCGCAATGCAGCCGCAGCGCTCGACGGCCTCCCCCCGCAGCAGCGCGGCGAGGAATCCGGCAATGGTCGTGTCGCCAGCGCCGGTTGTGCCGACGACCTTCGGAACCTGGTAGACCGGGAACCACAGCTCGCGGTTGGCCCAGGCCTTGATGTCCTTCGGCGTCGCGCCGCCCATCTTCCCGAGCCGCTCCGCGGAACCGGTGCGCAGGTACACGCCGCGCGCGCCGAGCTTGATGCCGACGATGGCCACGCCCATGTCGAGCAGGCGCTGCGCGAGCGGCGCAAGATCGGTGGCAGTGAGGTTGTCACCCTGGCCGAACCGCTTCCGGTCCAGCGCGTAGAGCAGTTCGTCGCCGCTCGGCATGAAGATGTCGACGTGCGGCAGGGCGCGGGTCAGGATCTTGAGCCAGTCCGCCTTGCCGCCCGGACCGGACGCGTCCGGCATGCCGAGGTCCAGGGATGTGGTCAGGCCGAGTTTCTTCATGCGGGAGTACATCTTGACGAGTTGCTCACCGTCGTTGGCGTACGTCGCGGCCATGAACGCGGGGTAGCCGAAGTGGAACAGCGCCGCGCCCTTGAGCTTGGACTCGTCGATGTCCGCGGCTGTGAAGTCGCCGTTCGCGCCCGGGCAGTGCAGGAAGATGCGGTCAATGCCGGGAATATTTACGACCACGGTGTAGGAGGTGACCGCGCCCGGCACCACGGTCATGCCCGCGTCCAGCCCCTCGCCACGATCACGCAGCACCGCCTTGACCGTGTGCCCGAACTGGTCGTCTCCCAGCTTGCCCATCAGCGTGGCGGGGATGCCCAGGATGTGCAGGCATACGCCGGTGTTCGACACCGCGCCGCCCGTGCCGATGGTCGGCGGTCCGACTTCGTAGAGCCGGCCGGGAATCAGGTCGAAATGGTGGTCGACCGACGGAATAATGTCCAAGCAGATGTGACCCGCAACAACCGCGCGCTTCATGAGTATCGTCTCCCCTGATTCGAGCCGGTGGTCTCCAGGGCAAAATCCCCGACGTCCCGCCTACTATAGCCGGTCCCCGTGGGGTTGGAAATCGGGGTGACTGGCATCGGTCGCGCCCGCGCTCGTAGTGGTGTCGCAGCCCCGGCGGTTGGCCGCCGGGCAAGACACCATCTCCGCGCCACGCCACGCATGCTGTTGGCGCACCACTGCCGTTCTGCGCCCTGCGAGCACACTACGAACAGGTGCGTCTCGGCGTGCAGGGCGGGTCTTCTCTCTCGGGATTTGCGGGCACAGGCGCTCCCCCTTCCGGTGGCCACGCGCCACCCGGACCGCGTAAACGCGGGACTACGAGCCTGTGCCATGCCGCCTGCTGGCCCTGGGTGTGTTCGGGCACGGCGACCGTGACTGTACATCGGGTGCACTGACGATGGGCAAGCCGTGCTTTTTAGTTGCTGACGGCCCCCTGCAAGGCAACGGCACGGTCTTGTCGTAACAGCTAGCCAATCAAAAGGTTGCAGCGGTGCCGGCGCCCTTGGCAACCGGCGTGCAATTCCCGCTCGGCGATGGCGTGCAGTTAACGACAACAGCGCAACAACGACAAGGAGGGTCCAGAGATGAAGACCAAAGTTGGGCGGACGTGCAGTCGGAACCGAGTGGGGATCGTGGGCCTTGCGGTGATCGCACTCCTGGTCTGCTTCGCCGCGGCGCCGGTTGAGGCGGCGGGGCTGCTGAAGGTCAAGGGTCAGGGCGACGATGGGTTGTCGATCCGTTCGCACCAGGCGAGTGTGGTGATTGACAACGGGTTTGCGCGTACGGAGGTGGACCAGGTGTTTGCGAACGCCGCAGCGACGGACTTGGAGTGTTTCTACACGTTCCCGCTGCCGAAGCAGGCGAGTCTGTCCGAGTTGAGCCTGTGGATTGACGGCCGCGAAGTGCTCGGGGAGGTCGTGGAGAAGGAGAAGGCCAGGAAGATCTACGAAGAGGAGAAAGCGAAGGGCAACGACACGGCGCTGGCGGAGAAGAACGACTACAAGACGTTCGACATTCTCGTGGGGCGCATTCCGGCGCGGTCGGAAGCGCGGGTGCGGCTGGTCTACTATCAGCCGCTGGAGATCGACATGGGCGTTGGGCGCTACGTCTACCCGCTGGCTGAGGGTAACGTGGATGACAACCGGGTGCCGTTCTGGGATGTCGCGGACAAGGTGGACTCCGGGTTGCAGTTCCATCTCGAGCTGAAGTCGGCGTTTCCGGTGAAGGAGTGCCGGGTGCCGGGGTTCGAGCAGGTCGCCGCTATCCAGCCGGTGACGGGCGCAGAGGGTGAGCGCGGGCACTTCACGGTCGACCTGAATCTGGCGGAGGGCGCGCGTCTCGACAAGGATGTGGTCTTCTACTACCGACTGGACGAGACGGTTCCGGCGCGGGTTGAACTGGTTCCGTACCGCGCGACGCCGCAGGAGGACGGGACGTTCATGGTCGTGGTGACGCCCGCCGCGGATCTGAAGCGCATTGCGGAGGGTTCGGACTGGGTCTTCGTGCTCGACAAGTCGGGGAGCATGTCGGGTGAGAAGATCGGGGCGCTGGCCGACGGCGTGGCGCGCGTCATCGGCAAGATGTCGCCGAACGACCGGTTCCGGATCATCACGTTCGACAGTCGCGCGGCGGATTTCACCGGCAGTTTCGTGCCGGCCACGGAGGCGAACGTAAAGGAATGGACGGGGCGCGTCCGGCAACTGCAGGGCGACGGCAGTACGGCACTGTTTGATGGTCTGACGCTGGGGTACCGATGCCTGGACGCCGACCGCACCAGCGCGGTGATCCTGGTCACGGACGGCGTCTGCAACGTGGGGCCGACCGAACATAGCGCGTTCCTGAAGTTGCTGCGCTCGTATGACATCCGGCTGTTCACGTTCGTGATCGGGAACAGTGCGAACCAGCCGCTGATGGAGCGTCTGGCCAAGGACTCGGGCGGGTTCGCCATGAACATCTCGACTGGCGATGACATCTACGGGCGCCTGATCCAGGCCAAGGCCAAAGTCCTGAACGAGTGCCTGCACGACGTGCGGCTGAAGTTCCACGGCGAGAAGGTCTACGACCTGGCGCCTGCGGCCCTTGGTAACCTCTACTACGGGCAGCAGTTGGTGATGTTCGGACGCTTCCGCGGCGACGGTCCGGTGCAGGTCGAGCTCGCGGCGAAGATCTCGGGCGAGGAACAGACCTGGACCTGCACGGCTGAACTGCCGCAGCAGGACACGGACAACCCGGAAATCGAGCGGCTCTGGGCCCTGGCCCGGATCGATGACGTGATGGAGGAGATCCGTGAGAAGGGCGAAAGCAACGGACTGGTGAAGAAGGTGGTCGACCTAGGGGTCGACTACTCGCTGGTCACGGACTACACGTCCATGGTCGTGGTGCGCGAGGAGGTCTTCGAGAACCAGGGCATTGCGCGGAACAATGCGGCGCGCGTGTCGCGCGAGCGGCAGGCCCAGGCGGTGCGGCAGCAGGCGCCCGCGAGGAATTATCAGGTCGACAACACGCCCGCGAACCCGCCGGGCGGTGCGTTCCGCGGCCTGCCCGCGCCCTCGATCGGCGGCGGCAGCGGCCCGGTCGGTCCGGCATTCCTCGTCCTGCTCGCCGCCCTGGGCCTGGCCCGAAAACGGCGCGAGTGAGGTGGTGCGGCAGTGGCGCGGGACCTCCGGGACCGCAGCAGGGTGCCTCGGGGCCGTCTCGGCCCGAGGCCTTCGGCCGGGGATCCGTCTTCGCCCGAGCAGCTTCCGCCGTCGCTCTGGCTCTGGCGGACATGTCGCCGGACGGAGCCGGCCCGAGCACCCCGCTTCGGCGCGAGACGCGCCGAGTCACTTCGCGGAAGCGGAAGGTTCAGAGGTCTCAGGTGTCAGTTGCGAGGCGTGGAACCCAGGAAGAGCACAGTGCCCAAATGAAGACTGATGCGCTCAACAAAGAAAAGCCAGGCCTTCGGAAGCCGGACTTGACTGGGTTTCTGGCGGCATACGTGGTTGTGATGTGGCCGCTATCGGTCTTCTTGGTGTGCTATCCGCCCACATGGCAGTTCGGTGTCTTCTACCCGATCTACTGGCTGTTCGTTTATGCGGTTTCAGCAGTTGGATTGCTGAGGGTGCTCCGGTTGGTCACGTTCCGATTCAACACGTATGGGTTTGCCCTCGTGACAGCAGTCATCACTGCCTGGGCCGCACTTGCCCATGTCGAACTGTAGGACCCAACGAATGCCACCTCAACTCAAGCAAGCAAGCGGCACGGTCCAGGCTCGTAGTCCCGCGTTCACGCGGTCCGGGTTCCGCGTCGCCACGGAGAAAGACGGGGACCGCCTGAAGGCGGGACTACGAACAGGGGACGCCTCGGCGCCGCGACAGAGAACGGCTGGCCACGCGCTGCCCACCTCCCCTGCCCGGCCCCCGGAATGCCTCGTCTGGGTCGGGTTGCTGGTGCTCTGCAATCTGCCGTTTGGCGGCGTGTCGCCGGTGGCGCGCTGGACGTTTCTGCCCGGCTACGTCCTCGCCGGCGAGTGGTGGCGGGTGATCACGTTCCCATTCGTGCACGTGAGCGGGTATCACCTGTTGCTCGACGCGGGTGCGTTCCTGGGGTTGTACGCGATGTGGGAGGAGCGGTCGGTGTGGCGGCGGGTCGTGCTGGTGGGGGCGAGCTGCGCGGGGAGCCTGGTGGGTGCAGCGTGCGTTGCGGAGTTCGCACGGCTCGGCCTGTGCGGGCTGTCCGGGGCGGCGCACGGGCTGGCGGCGCTGGTGGCGCTCGAAAGCATCCGCGCGGAGCGGCGCGGGCGGCTGGCGCGCTTGACGGGCTGGGCGGTCCTCGTCGCGGTGGTGGCGAAGAGCGTCACGGAAGCGGTGTCCGGGCAAGTGATTTTCAGCGGGCTGCACCCGGGCAGTGTCGGGGTCCCGAATCCGGTCTGCCACCTCGGCGGCGTGGTTGGGGCGTTGCTGGCGTGGGTGCTTGTGGCGACGCGTGTTCCGTTCGTCAGGCAACGCGCCACCCGGACCGCGTAAACGCGGGGCTACGAGCCCGTGGAGGTGCCAGGTTGGTAGTTCCGCCTTCAGGCGGTCTCCTGCCCGTGGTCGTGCCGCCGTGGTCACTGGCCGAGGCTGATGTCCTGGATTTCGATGGCGTGCGGCCGGTCGCGCCGGTCCCCGAGCAGTCAGGCGCCAAAGATGACGGACACGTGGTCGAGTTGCGAGAAGTCCGGTGCGGTCGCCTTGTCGTCACAGCAGACCGCTACATCACCCGGGCATGTCGATCGGGCGGCCGTCCGACCGCGCCGACTGGAGGCATGCGTCCAACACCTGTTGCGTCTTCAGGGTCATCTGGCCCCAGGCGTCGTCCGGCCGGCCGGAAAGCACCAGCTCGCCGAAGCGACGGAACATGTTGGTCTCCTGGGCGTCCGTGGCGCTGTGGCTGTGCTCACGCACCGCGAAACGCTGTGCGTGCGGCTCCATGACGAAGTCGCACCCCTTGATGTTGAATGTCGGATTGGACGCCTCGAAGGCTATCTCGTCGTCGTTGTGGGGCAGCACGAAGTCGGACACGAACAGCGAGCCCTTCGTCCCTCCCACGCTCACCCACTGCTGGATCTGCGCCGAGAACGAGCAGTAGAAGCCGGCCGAAACACCGTTGGCAAAGAACAGCTCCCCCGAGAAATCGACAGGTACCGGCCCCGGACTGGCCGGGTGGCGGTACTCGTCCAAAGTGTGGCCGGCGACTCGCACCGGCAGCTCCCCGTTCAGCGCCCACAGGATGAACCGGATGCAGTACCAGCCCAGATCACCAAGGCAGCCGTGCGGTTCCAGATTGCTGCGGGCGCGGATGTTGCCGGAAAACGCATCGCCGGATGCCTCGCCGTCGGCGAATTGGGCCGTGATCCGCTTGAGCGCACCGACCGTCTGACCGTCGGCAAGAACGTCGCGGATGCGTTCCAGTCGCCGGCTGTGCATGAACATCACGCCATCCATGAACTGCACACCGTTCTGCCGGCACGTAGCGAGCATGTCCTGCACGTCCTGCGCAGTAAGCCCAGCCGGCTTCTCCGCGAGGACGTGCTTGCCGGCCTCGGCCGCGCGGATGACCCACGACTTGCGAACACCCGTCGGCAAGGGGATGTACACCGCGTCCACGGCATCGCAGGCCAGGAGTTCCTCATAGCTGCCCAGCGCGTGTGGCGGCGGCTCGAAGGGGGCCTGGCGCTGGCAAGCGTCGATGAACGACCGGCACCGCGCGATGTCCCGGCTGGCCACGGCCGCCAACGTGCAGTTCGGCGCGTTGCGGATCGCGAGCCAATTCTTTCGCGCGATCTCCGCCGTTCCCAGAATACCCCAGCGGCAGATGGTCCCTTGCATGGTAACTACCCCCTTGGACCGAGACCGAACTTCCGACTGAAGAGGTCTGTCGATCTGGTGTTTGCGAGGACGCAAATACTCCACGTCTGGTTGCCGTTTGGACTGGACCGGTCGCGTCCTCGCGACTAGCGCCCCTGGGCGCAATCGACAGCGTCTCTGAAGGCGGAACTCAGACCTGACTGCGGATGCGAACTAGCGCTGGCTGCGGAGCCGGCGGTAGACGGCGTCGGGCGTGGCCTGCGCGGTGTCAAACGGCGCGAACGAGAGCGTGAACGCGAACGGTTCGGACTTGATGCGGTACTGCTCGAACGTCGCGGGTCCGCAACTGCCGCTGCCCACGCCGCACTGCTTGTAGTCGAGGTGCACGGTGAGGAAGTCGCGCGGCACGAGGTCGTACGTGTGCCGTGCCTTGTCGAAGTCCTCCGTGGTGTAGACGTGCGCGCTGAAGTTCAGGTGCGGGTGGCCGGCGACCAGCAGTCCGGCGCCGCGCGGGTCGGAGAGCGCGGTCCAGCGTGCCTCTTCGCGGTTGCCGTTCTCCTGCGGGAACACGTACGGGGTGCAGAGGCTTGCGACCGCGGCGCGGTAGCGCCCGACCGGGTTCGCGGCCTTGGTATCGACGTAGCACTCGCCGGGGCCGTGGCCGTACCAGTCCACCGCCTGCAACTCCTTGGGCATCCGCAATTCCAGCCCGATGCGCGGCAGGTGCGGCATCACCTCTGCCCAGTTCCTGCTTTCCGGCGGTGGCTGCACCGCGCAGGTGCTCCTGGGCGTGCCGGAGACCGCGAGCTTGACCGTGCCGTCCGGTGCGATGGTGTAGCGGTATTCCGCGTCGAAACCGATGAACAGGACCGGTGGTGCGATGCGGGAGCGGACCGTGACAACGACCGCGGCGCCGTCCTTCTTCGCGCTGCAGTCGACCGTGTGGTGCTGCATCTGGTTGAGGCGCGCTTTCTTCCACTGCGCGTGCAGGGCGTGCTCCCACAGCGACCAGTGCGCGTCGTTGTCGATGGCGGCGCGCCAGAAGTTGAGGCGCGGGCCGAAGTTCGGGACAATGAGATCGCGGCCGGCGAACTGCCAGCGCGCGATGCGGCCGAAGACCGGGTCGAAGTCAATGGCGAAGTCGTCGCCGTGCACGGCAATGGCCGTCTTTGACTGGGTGAGCGAGAGTGCGGAGTGCGCACGTGCCGGCTTGGCGACCGGTGCGGCCGCGACCGCGGGGAACGGCACGGCGAGCTGGCAATGCGCGATTTCGTGACCCGCCTTGGCCCACGGCGTGTCCTGCGCCAGGGTGAAGCGCACGGTGAGGAAGTACTCGGTTCCCGGCGTGAGCTGCGGCTTCTTGAACGGCACGATCAGGTCGGTGCTCTCGCGCGACGCCAGGTCGAGGGTGGGCAGTGCGCCACCCTGGAGCGGGACGCCGTCCTCGGCCAGGGTCCAGTCGACGGCCAGGTGCGCCAGGCCGATATGATCGTAGCGATTGGTGATGCGGATCTTGCCCTTGCACACGTTCACGGCCTCGACGAGGACCGGTTCGATCCACTTCTTGAACTCAAGGAGCCCCGGCGACGGCGTGCGGTCGGGGAACACGAGTCCGTCGCAGACGAAGTTGCTGTCGTTCGGTTCGTCGCCGAAGTCGCCGCCGTACGCGTACCACGTGGTGCCGTCGGCGGTGTGGCGCGTGATACCGTGGTCGCACCATTCCCAGACAAAGGCGCCCTGCATGTTCTTCTGCGACCAGAACAGTTCCCAGTACTCGCGGAACACGCCGGGGCCGTTGCCCATGGCGTGCGCGTACTCGCAGAGGATGAACGGCCAGCCGGTGTCATCGGCCTGGGCCCACTTCTTCCACGTGTCCGGATGCGGGTACATGGCCGAGGCGATGTCGCTGCAGGCGCGTTCGCGCTGCCACGGCTCGCCCTTCTCGCGCTTCATGAGCCCGGGGCGGGACGCGCCCTCGTAGTGCACGGGCCGCGTGGTGTCGCGTTGCTTCGCCCAGCGGTACATCGCTTCGTGGTTGCAGCCGAAGCCGGACTCGTTGCCCAGCGACCAGGAGAAGATGCAGGGATGGTTCTTGCGCGCCTCAACCATGCGCTGCATGCGGTCCACGCAGAGATGCTCCCACGCGGGCCACATGGACGGGTTCTTGCCCTCGTCATAGGAGAACCCGTGCGTCTCCAGGTCGCACTCGCACATCACGAACAGGCCGAGCTCGTCGCACAGGTCGTAGAACTTCGGGTCGTTCGGGTAGTGCGAGGTGCGCACGGCATTGACGTTGTGCCGCTTCATGATGAGCAGGTCGAGCTTCATATCGTCATAGCTGACGGCGCGGCCCTTGTCGGGGTGTGAGTCGTGGCGGTTGACGCCGCGCACCATGATGGGGCGTCCATTGACGAGCACGTTCGCGTTCCTGATCTCGACCTTGCGGAAGCCGGTGCGGACCGGTTTCACGGCGAGAACCGTGCCGCGGCTATCCGTCAGCGTGAGGAGCAGCGTGTACAGATACGGACTCTCTGCGGTCCATTTTGACGGGGCCTTGACCGGCATCGTGAGTGCGACATTCGTCGTGCCGCTGCCGGGAATGGCCGCCTCCTTCTTCACCTCCGCCACCACAGCGCCGTCGCGGTCGAGGAGGGTTGCGGTGAGGGAATGCTTCTTCGCCTCGGTGCGGCGGTCATTGGCGAGCACTGCGTCGACGGTGAGCGTGCCATTCTTGTAGGACGCATCGAGATCGGTCTTGACGAACGCGTCGAAGATATCGACCTGTGGCTGCGCGACGAGGTAGATGTCGCGGAAGATGCCCGACAGCCACCACATGTCCTGGTCCTCGAGGTAGGTGCCGTCCGACCACTGGAACACCTCGACGGCGAGCGTGTTTGTCCCGGGGAGGACCTGCGCGGTGATGTCGAACTCGGCGGCGAGGCGGCTGCCCTTGCTGAACCCGACCTTGGTACCGTTCACCCAGACGTAGAACGCACTGTCCACACCCTCAAAGCGCAGGCAGACCTTGCGCCCCTTCCAGGAGGGTGGCACGGTGAACTCGCGGCGGTAGCAACCGGTCGGGTTGTCCGTGGGCACATGCGGCGGATTCACCGTGAACGGGTAGATGACGTTCGTGTAGTGCGGCCGCCCGTAACCATGCATCTGCCAGTGCGACGGGACCGGGATATCGCCCCACGCCGACGCGTCGAAGTCGGGGCGGACGAAGTTCTCGTCGACGAACGCGGGATTCTGAAGATACTGGAACTTCCAGACGCCGTTGAGCAGCGAGAAATAGGGTGATGCGAGCCGTTCATAGGTCCGTGCGCTCTCCGTGTCATCGTACGGCAGCAGGCAGGCTCGCGCTGGCATGCGGTTGATCCCGGCTACTTCGTGGTTCTCCCAGTCGTGCATCGGATACTCCTCGAATGATGGATCAAGTACAGGAATGCGGCGTTCGCCGCGTCACGGCACAGAAGGTAATCGGGGGTGGTGCAAGTGCAAGGCGTCGATTGGCGGCACAGACCTGCGCGGGGGGGGGCGCGATCCGGGGCCGCGCGCCGCCAACCCATCCAGTCATTTGTCCGTGCACGCAAGCCGGATATTGTCGAGGTAGAAGACCGCCTTTTCCGTCGCGTTGCTGACGAAGCCGACCCACTCGATGGCCTTGAACCGTGGGTGGCAGGCCAGGTCGTTCCACTCCTTGGGCGGCTGGCCCGGCACCGTGATGGCCAGGCTGTAGCGACCGGTCGCCTGCTTGCCGATCGTGCAGGCGAGTTCAAAGCGTACCCATTGCCCGATGGGGAGCGTCAGCAGTTCCTGGTCTCCGGCCTTGAGCTTGCCATCCGCGCTGATGCGCAGGCTTGGACCCACGAAGTAGTCTGAACCGCCGGTGCGCCACTCGTGCCAGACGATGGCGCCCTGTTCCAGGCGCAGGTCGAAGCTCTCGCGCACCACGCCGCGCCTGTCGTGCGGTGTGTAGTACATGTGTGGGTTCCAGATCTGGTCCAGACCGGGCGCGTCGAGGAACTTCAAGCTGCGCTTGCCGCCGGGTGCCGCCATTTCGTCGGTGACGCGAATCGCGGCGCCTTTTGTCTCGCCGGAGATGTACGCCGACTCGGGCCCGGCCCCGACCAGAGAGAGCTCAAACCCGTCGTCGAGTTGCAGCGGTGGCGCCTCGATCTTCGATGGAATGCCCGTGTAGGTGTACGTGAGGCGCTTCGGCCGGTCCGTCCAGGCCTTGGCGCCGGTCAGGCCGGCCTGGCTGATGTCGATCGGCTGGAACCCGAGCGTCAGAGCGGGCGAGCCGGGCCGGAAGCGGAAGTCGCCGTGCTGCGGGTCGACGAACAGCGGGTCGGCGATGACCGAGTGCTGGTCATAGCCTTTGGCCTGCCAGGCGGCCAGGTCCAGGTCGCCAGGGAACCGGACCTCTTCGCCGCTGGCGTCGAAGTACACGTTGTTGTCGGCCACGAGCGTGCTCATGCGCGAGAACAGCCGCCCTTGGTCGTAGTAGACGATGTTGCGCTCGAAGGTCTGGTTCGAGTCCTTGTCGCTGCGGCCCAGGTAGACCTGCTGTTCGCGGCCGAACGCGAGGATGTTGTTGCGCGCCAAGATGTCCTTGCCGTAGTGGATCGTGAGGCCGCCGGCCGTGGTGCGGTACACGACGTTGTTTTCGATCAGGATCCCGGAACTGCCCTCGTCCGGGTAGATGCCGCCGGCGCCATAGCCTTCCACCCAGTCCCAGATGTCGTGGATAAGGTTGTACCGGATCTTCGTTCCGGTCGAGATACCGAGTGTGTAGATCGCCGCCATGTCGCACAGCATGCCGCGGCCGAGGTGGTGCAGGTGGTTGTACTCGATCAGGTTCCGGTGGCACGTGGTCGGGCTGTAGCCCCAGCTCCAGCCGACCGAGAGCCCGGTGTAGTTGAAGTCGCAGATTTCGTTGTGTGTGATGATGTTGTCGCTGCTCTGCCCGACCCAGACGCCGTGCGCGCCGTAGAAAACGCTGCCGCCGTCGTGGATGAAATTGTTCGAGATCGTGTTGCGGCTTGTTTGCTCGGTCTCCTTCTCGCGCACGCCTTGCTCGCCGAGGCGCACGCCGCCCGCGCCGAGCTCGTGGATCTCGTTTTGCACGATGCGGTTGTCCGTGCAGCCGCGCTCGAACCAGACCGCGTAGTTGCCGATGTTGCGGACTTCGCAGCGCTCGATGCTGCAGGCCCGGGCGCCGTTGGCCTGGATCGCCGCCGGCACGGTGACCGCCGCCTGCCAGTCGCTGTGCCCCTCCGGCTCCAGCACGTAGTCCGAGTCTGCGAAGACGAGCCCCTCGAAGTGCAGGTTGCCGACCGGCAGTCCGGCAGTCGGATCGCCCTTAATAAGAAGGAGTTGCGTTAGAACTGGCGCCACGACCGAGACCTCGCCCAGCCGTTCGCCCTCGCGCGGTTTGTAGCTCAGGACGCCCGCCTCGCGGTCCAGGTACCACTCGCCCGGCGCATCGAGCGCGGCAGCGAGGTTCTCGACGTAGTAGCGCTGCCCAGTCTCGATGCTCCATTTCATCGGTCCGGCGAGCATGACGCAGTTCGTCGCCCAGTCCACGGACGCGACCGGGAGCATGCCTGATTCCCAGGCGCGGAGGGTCACGACGTCGGCGCCGGCCAGGTTGTCCGACCCGCCCTGCGGCCCGAGATCGCCCGGCTTGAACCGGAAGCTGATCTTCGAGGAGTCGGTTTCCTTGCCGGTCTTCGGGTCCTGAAGTGGTGCAGCCTTGCCCTGGACGCGGAAGAACTCGCCCTCGTTCGGGGTGCGGGCCAGGGGTCGGCGATCGCCGTTGACATAGAGCCGGCGGAAGGTCCACTTCCTACCCTTCGCCTCAGGGATGTCGACGACCCAGCAGACCCGCGCGGCGTCGAAGCGCCAGCCGGTGATCTCGCGGCCGCCGGAGATGACCGGACGCTCGCCGGGGTATGCCGCGTAGGTGACCGGGCACGTGTCCGACCCGGAGTCTTCCGGTGTGAAAGTGAGCGGTTCGCTGAGCCGGTACACGCCGTCGCGCACCAGCACGGTGACGGGCTGCGCCAGCGCGCCGCCGGCGCGGCCGCGCCGGACCGCATCCCGTGCGCCTGCGAGCGTCGCCAGCGGGCCGTCCGTACGGGCGGCGTTGGGCGCGGCGAGCTTACCGGACCAGGCGTCGTTGCCGTTCGTGGCCACGACGTAGTCGGCCGTGGCCAGGCGCTGCCGCGCCGCCTCGTCCAGTCGCGCACACCCGGCGAGCAGAGCCAATCCCGCGAGCAGGCTGCAGAGCAGACGTCCGTCCGTGTGCGCCATGCCGGTTCCCTCCTGATGCTGCGATATCCGCCGCTACGCCGTGAAGAACCCTCGACCCGACAAGGTAACGCGGCAGCGAAAGACCGTCAACGCCGGGGCCGTGGAAAGACGTGATGCGTCAGCGAAAGGTGGGCGCCGGGCCTCCTGACCCGGCGCGATGGAGCGACGCGGCCGAGCCAGGCCAGGCCGGGAGACCTAGCATCTCAGCCATATCTTGTTGGAGTTCACCTAACCATTTGTATTGCTATATCTTAGAAAGCATCCATAGTGCCATAGAAGGACGTGGTGTCCATTGGGTGCCTACGCGGGAGGTGGTTCATGGTAGTGTTCAAGAAAGCGGGCGCGTGGTGGTT
The DNA here is from genome assembly GCA_001803235.1 of Lentisphaerae bacterium RIFOXYA12_64_32. Taxonomy (GTDB): domain Bacteria; phylum Verrucomicrobiota; class Lentisphaeria; order Oligosphaerales; family YB12-FULL-65-16; genus YB12-FULL-65-16. The sequence goes on along the minus strand of MHBL01000335.1, from coordinate 3,120 downwards.
CGATTTGCCCCCCGTTCCGAAGGTTGCACCATGATCATGAAGATTCTCCTGGCCCTGCTCAGGAACCACCGCGATCAGCCGTACCTGATGGTCATCGACTACCTGTGCAAGGAGAACAAGGTGCTGCGCGACAAGTACGCCGAAACCGGCAGGCGCCTGCTGCTCAACGACAAACAGCGCCGCAGCCTGGCCATCCTGGCCCAACCCGTCATCAAGCACGGCTTCAGAGACGTCATTCAGATATTCTGTCCTGAAACCCTGATGAAGTGGTTCCGAGACCTGAAAGCTGAGAAGTTCGATTCGTCAAAGACACAGAAGAAATCGGGCAGGCCCGAAATTCCAGGCTGGGTCTGCCGCGAGATCCTGAGAATGGCTCGGGAAAACAGAAGCTGGGGCAGCGCGCGCATTGCCGGTCAGATCTCCAATCTGTTCTTTGAGGTCGACGAAGAGACCGTCCGAAGGCTGCTGCGCAAGCATAACCTCGAACCCGCGCCTGAGCGTGACTCACAGGGAACCTGGCAGGAATTCCTCGATCGCCACATGGATGTGATGTGGGCCACCGACTTCTTCACCGCCGAGGTTCTGACCCTCAAGGGACTGGTCACGTACTACGTCTGCTTCTTCATCCACCTTCAGACCCGCAAGGTCGTTCTGGGCGGACTCACGCCAAACCCGGACGCAGCATTCATGCAACAGGTGGCGCGCAACCTCACCGGCTTCGAGCTGGAAAAGGCCAGGTTCATCATCCATGACCCCGATGACAAGTACCGAGCGTTCGATGCCATGCTGCCCAAAGGTATGGAACCGGTGAAGCTACCGCATCAAAGCCCAAACCTGAATGCTTTCGCCGAAAGGTTCGTGCGCTCCATCAAGGAGGAATGCCTCAGCAAGTTCATCCCTGTCGGCGAGAGGTTCCTCCGCCACATCATCCGCGAGTACCTCCAGCACTATCACAGCGAGCGCAACCATCAGGGCGAAGATATCGGCAATGTCCTGCTCTTCCCGGATGAACGCATGAACGGCGACCCGAAGGGCAGGATCGTCAAGCATTCCCGCCTCGGCGGCCTGCTCAACTTCTACCACAGGGCTGCCGCGAAGTCCGGCGCGCCCGACCGCGGCGAACAAGAGCGCGCAGCGTAGCTCTCTCGCGCTGTTCTCATTCGATTGTCAAAGAGCCGCCGAGCAGGTGGAGTCTGCCCGGACACCACGTTCAAACCGATCCGGCCCATTGCATCCTGCTTAACACCTTCTCACGCAACGCGAATCTCTGCAAATCCGGCCGAGTGTTCAGCCGATTTCCGCTTGCCGCGCCTCGCTCTTCTCCTCTCATAACACGATCTTCATGCCCCGGACGAATAAAATGGGGATACGCGACAGGTGCGACGGGCACGGCCACGCCCACACGCCCCGCACCCGCGAGCGATTCGGCGGGCCGTCCGGAAATCCGATTCCTACGTCTCGAAACCCGACGCGAAGGTGGCTCACGTGCAGCGACGAATCCGCAACAGCAGTGTTGCTAATCAGTTAGGACTGCACGAATTACAAATGCCAAGGCCTGACCCCGGAGCCCCGGGCCCGAGTGAAATGGGGATACGCGATCAGTCATTTGCCCGTACCGAAGGTTGCTGGGGCGCTTTACCGGAACGGAACCACCGATCTCACGATCTCACGCACTTCCGCTATCTCCTCGGGCGTGACGGCCTCCAAGAAGACCTTGCCTTCGACGAGAAGGATGTCGCCTTGCGGACACCTGACTGTCCTAACCAAGTGGTGCCAACCCTGGAAATCCTTCTCCGAAAGTTCTGGATGATAGGTGTCCCTCCATCTGTTGTACTCCGACTTCTCCCATGGTTCACGAATCCTCTCGTCGAACTGCGTCGCGACATGGCGTTCGATGCTGATCTGTATCCAGTAGAGCGGTTCCGCCCCAATCCCTGGCATGTGGTAAGGATGGAGAAGAAGGCCCAACCCCGTTCTTGGGTTGTGGAGAACTTTGCCAGCGTGTTGGGGGACCGAGATACTCACGCCCACATCACCGAAATCCCGCACGACTCGGTCCGTCAAGGGCGCTCTTTCGAGACCGTGACGGCAGCCAGCGCCACACAGGAGGCACACCCCCCACATGAACAAAAGACCGTTACGCATTGGCGTGGTCCCCTTTCGTCCTCGCGTCCCTGACTCAACTACCATCTCCAGAGAGTCACCCCTGGTGCGACGGGAGCAGGGTCGTAGTTCCATGGCAGGCTGCCCGCGCCGTCTCCGGGAGAGGCAGGTGGTCCAGCATCCCCTGGGGCGTCGGGGTGCCGACCAGCCGTCGTTGCATACAAATTCCTAACCGCCATAGGGAAGCGATCAGGCCCCACAATGTATTCGACCCAACCGCCGCAGTTGAACACCGGCAGGTCATATTCGCGCGGGTCTACGCTCTCTGGGGCTTTGTTGTTTATGTCGCGCGATGCAATGGCCCTCCGATACAGATCACTTTGTGCCTGGTAGTCACTTCTGACGATTCTCCACCTCGCATGTCGCCCGAGATGCCTTGCCCACCAACCCTCACCGGCTTGGTCAAACGCATCCCGGTCGTTCTGTGCGTTGTATGCCACGTACGTTGCCCGCGTGCTGAAAGTGCCCAGTTCCTCGTACTCACTCGAAGGGTTCAAGACGCAGTAGGGGTGGAAAGAGAGGGTCGTGCCGTTCGGCTGATTGGTGTACGCTGGTACGCCCTTCATGATATTCGCCGTGTTGACGTTGTTCAACTGGCTCACCAGAGACCGCCACTGAGAGATCTCAGCTGCAGACAATCCGGATTCGTCGAACGCAAGAAACACGTGCACCACAAGAGGCGCACCCCAGGTGAGAAGCCAATCGTCAAATGGACGGGCAACCACATATGCATCGAATCCCGATGGGTCGACACTTGTCACGGGATCCGCAGTACAGTAACTGTATTTGTGCAGACTCTGCGGGTCTTGGTTGTTTCCCGCAAACGAATCCATCGCCCCGAACGTCCCGGTCCCCTGGTCATAGTACCTTGCTCTATATGTTACGCCGCGAAAATCGCGGCTATAGGCGGTTTCGGCCTTGCGGGACGGCGCTGGCAGTGTCAGCGGGACGGCGGAT
>MHBL01000334.1 GCA_001803235.1 Lentisphaerae bacterium RIFOXYA12_64_32 | reverse complement strand
GGCTGTTTCAAGATTCGTGACCGTCGCGTGCGTACCCCCGGCGTGTCCCCACGCCGGGGGGGGGCGGCCTGAGGACAGGCCGCCCCTACCAGGTGTGCGCGGAGGTGTGGCCTTCCGAGACGCGGCGCCAGATCTTGAAACAGCCCCGGGGTTGCGGCGCCAGAATCCCCCTGCTCGCAGTGGTCAGGTGTGGATTTCGCCTGTAGAGTTCAGAGCTTTTCGCATCAGATGGCGCTGTGCCTCACCGGCGCAGTCGGGAGACGCATGGACCTGGTCATCCAGAACGGTCTGGTGGTGGACGTCGACGCTGAGCGGGTTGTGCCGGCTGACGTGGTGGTGTCCGGCGACACGGTGGCGGCGGTCGTCGAGCGCGGCGTGGCGGGCGCCGGCTCTGACGCAGGTCGTGTCGGCCCGCAAACGCAGGTTATCGATGCGACCGGCTGCTATGTCTGCCCCGGCCTGTTCGACCCGCACCTGCACATCGAGAGCACCATGCTCAGTCCGTTGGAGTTCGCGTGGACGGCGGTCCGGCACGGCACGACCACCGTGGTGGTGGACCCGCACGAGATCGCCAACGTCTGCGGCCGCAAGGGTGTCCAGTTGTTCCTCGACCAGGCGGACCTTGCGCCTATCGACATCCTGGTGGCGGCGCCATCCTGCGTGCCGGCCACGAACATGGAAGACGCGGGGGCGGCTATCACACTGGAGGACATTCGCGAATTGATCGCGGACCGACGCGTCTGCGGGCTGGGCGAGATGATGAACTTCCCCGGCATTGTCCACGGGTTCGGCGATGCCCGGGCCAAGGTCGACCTGGCCTGGGACGCCGGCAAGAACGTGGATGGGCACTGTCCCATGGTCTCCGGTGCGGACTTGCGCACCTACATCACGAACGGCAGGAACGACGGTGTGATCCGGATCAGTTCCGACCACGAGAGCACGCGCGGCGAGGAAGCGCTGGAGAAGATCCGCGACGGCATGACCGTGGCGGTGCGCGAGGGTTCGGCATCCCGCGACCTGGAGCGGTTGCTGACGTACCTGCTGCAGAACGGCACGCCGGCGGATTTCGAACACGTCATGTTCTGTTCCGACGACATCGATCCGGCCGAGTTGCTCGAGGATGGGCACTTGGACCGGATCATCCGTCGCGCCGCGCGCATCCTGGTCGAGACGGCGGGATTGAGCCGGGAACAGGCCGTCATCCGTGCCTTGCGGCTGGCCAGCCGCAACGCGGCACGTCACTATGGGCGGTACTACGCCAGTGTCAATGCGCCCGCGCCCGGCGTCGTTGCACCGGGGAAACGCGCCAACCTGCTGGTGCTGGATTCGCTTCTCGAGTTCCGGGTCCGCACGACGATCGTCGGGGGCAGGGTGGTGTTCGACCACAACGAACTGCCGGACACCGTGCCTGCATTCGACTACACGCCGTTCACGCGCAGCATGAACATCGGCCGCGCCCTGACGCCTGCGGACTTCGCAATCCCTGCACCCCAGGGCCGGACAGAAGTCGACGTGCGCTGTATCCGCGCGATCGAGTTCAGTGTTCTGACCGGGGCCGAGACGCTGCGGGTGCAGGTGCGTGATGGACAGCTCCACGCCGATCCGGCGCAGGACTTGGCCAAACTCGCGGTGTTCGAGCGGCACCACGCCACCGGCAAGCGCGCTGCCGGGTTCGTGCGCGGCCTCGGCTTGCGGCGCGGCGCACTGGCCTGCACCGTGGCGCATGACAGCCACAACCTGATCGTGGTGGGGGTGGACGACTCTGAGATGGCGGACCTTGCCAACGCCGTCATCCGCATGGGCGGCGGCATGGCAGTTCTGAGTTCGCACGGCATCGAACTTCTCCCGCTGCCGATCGCCGGCCTGATGTCGGACCGGCCGATCGCCGAGTTTGTGACCGCCCTGGAGCGGCTCGATCAGGCGGTGCACAAGCTGGGCTGCTCGCACCCGAGCCCGTTCATGGCGCTCAGCTTCCTGGCCCTGCCCGTGATCCCGGAACTGAAGATGACCAACCGCGGCCTGGTCGACGTGAACCGCTTCCAGTTCGTGGACCTGGTGGCGGGGTGAGGGTGCGGAAGTAGGGCAAGGCTCCAGCCTTGCCGAGTCTGAGTTTCTCTGGCGTGTCGTGGCGTCTCGCACGAAGCGACGCGGGTGTGCAAGGCTGGAGCCATGCTCTACTTTGGCTTGCGGCCCGTCGTCCTCGCTGCAAAGGTCAACCGTCCCTGTTCAGTGTTCGATGTCGGACGTTCGTCCGGCATCGATGATTCCGCGCTATCCCGCCGCCTCCGCCAGCACCGCATCGATCATGGCCTTGTACTGGGGGAAGCAGACTTCGCCCTGACCGCGGATGTAGGGTGACGCGGTGGGGCAGACGATCAGGCCTTTGCGGTCGTCGAATGCGGCGCGGATGAGCGCGGCTGTTTGCGCGCGGATCTTCTCCGGGGTGCTCTCGTACATGTCGGCGATCTGGATGTTGCCCTCCAGGCAGATGCGGCCGCGCGCCATGGCTTTGGCTTCGGCGGCGGTGATGTCGCCCATCGGCGGCGGCTCGAACGGGTGCAGCACGTCCACACCCATGTCGAGGAAACCCTGGAACACCTTCTTGACGGCGCCGTGGCTGTGGACGTGGACGCGGCCGCCGCCGTCGTGGACCAAGTCGATGATCGGCTTGTCGTAGCGTACGTTGAAGTCGTGGAAGTCCGCCGGCCCGGCCAGGGGCGGGACGAGGTACTCCTCGCCGAGCATGGCGAAGTACGGGCCGACGCGGTTGGCGAGCAGGAACTTGGCGCGGGCCAGCATCAGTTTCATCTGCCGCTCGCACAGGGCGTGCAGGACATCGCGGTCGGTGATCGAGAGAATGGCAAACGTTTCCGACCCGCACAGTTCAGCCACGAACCCCGCAGGGTTATAACCCAGTGAGACATCCGCAATACCGCGTTCGCCGATCTGCCGGTCGACCTCGAAGAATGACGCGACCTCCGTGGTGTGCTCCGGCACCGGAAGCGCGAGGTAACGTTCCGCGTCTTCGCGCGACTTGATGAAGAACGTCTCGTGCAGTCCGGGCTGCCCCGTGAGGCTCGCAAGGTACGTGGCGGTCAGGTCGCCGCGCGGCGTCCGCACACAGTGGGTGACGCGCTGGAACTCGTGCGAGTACGGTTCCTTGCGGACTTCGACCGGCCACGCTGGCGGGTACTTCGGCCCCCAGCCGTGTTTCAGTTCGGTGTGCGCGTCGAGGTAGGCCTTGAGCTTGTCATAGGTCGGGTCGTCGCCCGGGAATCCGGTCCGGCTGTAGACGCCCGGCCGGTCCAGGTCCTCGTGAAAATAGCAGCGCCGCAAGCGTTCGCGTCGGGTTAGCATGGGTGGTCTCCTGTTCCTGCCTTCCATCTTTGTCTCTCTATCTTCGTCTCTCATCGCCGTCTACTTCCCCGCCAAGGGGCTTGGATGCGGCACGCGGAGATTGGAGACAAAGATTAGAGACAAAGATTAGAGACAAAGACGGTGCGTGGCGGGTGTCTTTGGTCTTCGTCCCCATCTTCGTCTCCCCATCTTTGTCTCTCGTCGTTGTCTCTCGTCTTTGTCGCTCCTCTTGGCGACACAGGGCCCATCTACTCACTCCCTGTGTCCAGATACCCCTTCAGGCCTGCCACCATTGCCATCACGTCGCGCAAGAACGACTTGGCGGTCGCGGAGGTGCGGGGATGGTTCGGTGACACAAGATCCAGGTAAGCTGCGAGTCTGACACCCGATTCCTCGGCGGTTCTGATGAACTGGCGGTGGTCAAGCTGCGAGAAGCGGCCATTGCCTTCCGCGATGTTCAATAGCAGGCTGGTGACAAGCTCGTCTATCCTTCGAACATGCCGGTTCTTGAGGTTCTCGGTTACGAGCACGTCTTCCACGAGAACGCGGAGGAGATCGAGCCCTCTTTGGTAGACTTGCAGTGACTCGTGCGCGAACGTTGGTTCCTCCTCCCCGTAGGGTCCGGGCTCTTCTCGAATGCATGCAGACCAGGACTTGCGCAGTCCGATTTCCATGCGTGTCACCTCCATCAAGGTCTGTTTGGTGGCGGCTGCCAGTCGCGCGTCAATCAGACCTTCAATGCAGGCGACATCCAGGCAGGCGGCGCACTCCAAGGCTGACCCCAGGGAGCACTCAATCTCGTAGATTGCGCGTTGTGCCGGTTGGTGCCAGGCCGCTTTTACCAGATTCGTGATGAGGCTCTCACATGCCCTGTCCATCTGATCTCGAACCGAGTACACGGACGGCCAGACTTCTACCTGTGCTGCCATCGTGCGCACGACGGAAAGTGCCTTGTCGTACACGTGGAGTCTCTCATGTGGCATGATCGCGGCCATGGACGCTGGCGCCCTTTCGTGACTGGGTTGTGGGGAGAGGCATGGTTTCGAGGCAGAAATCAGAGACAGAAATCAGAGACAAAGATGGGGAGACGAAGATGGGGAGACAAAGATTAGGGACAAAGACGGTGCGTGGCGGGTGTCTCTGGTCTTCGTCTCCAGTCTTCGTCTTTTCATCTTCGTCTCCCCATCTTTGTCTCTCAATCTTCGTCTCTCTATCTTCGTCTCCCGTCGCCGTCTACTTCCCCGCCAGGGCCTGTATCCGGTACGCGAGCACCACACCCTCGCCGGCCTTGAGCGTGGCGGGCAGTTCGATCTCGATGCGGCCGAACTGGAGCTGGCGCCAGCCACCCGCCTTGAGCCCCTCCGGCACGAGCCGCAGCTTGTGCTTGCTGTCAAGCACGACTTCGACGCCCGCACCCGTCGTATCGGTGACGGTGAAGCGGTCGGCTTCGACGTCGCCGGTGCTGACGCCGGTCGCTGCGAACTGCGCGCCGCGCGCCTTCCAGCCGCCGCGGACGAACGGCAGGTTCTCGACCAGGCGTTGCAGCGTCACGTCCTGGCGCGCAGTGAGGATCAACTCGACGTCGATCGCCTGGTCGCCGAACCAGTAGTTGCGCTGGTAGTCGAGCGGTTGCGCCTCGACCTGGCCCTGGAACGAGAGTTTCCCGGCCGCTTCGTCGAGTTGGTGCGTGTGCGCGAAGTAGTCTTCCCAGTAGCGGTTGCCGTCCGGTTGTGTGGCGATGAGGCCGTGGTGCGTGGTGGGCGCCCAGTCGGCAGCCATCAGTGCGTGGCCGTAGGCGGGCGTCCAGAACCCCGTCAGGCCACCCCCGAGGAACGGCGTGATCTTGCGCACTTCGGGCAGGACGCCGCCGTTGCCCTCGATGCCATCGGCGAACGGGACACGCAGGTTCTCGCGGCCGCGGATGTAGTGGTCGCCGGCGGCCGGCTTGCCGACGTAGCAGACCGCGTAGTACCCGGGGCGTTTCACGGCCACGAGTTCGTCGGCGAAGACGCGGATGAACGGTTCGGGCTCGAGGGCCGGGAAGACCATCGAGCGGTTCGGCTCGCACCAGGCGAGGTAGCGCCAGTTGCTGATGTCCGCATATGGCGGCTTGGCCGGCTTGGCGAGGAACGCCTCGATCTTGGCCTTTGCCTCTTCGATCTGCTCCGGTGTGGGTGGCGGCGCGGCCCAGAGCCCAATTTCCGGCAGGTCGTCGAGAATGCCCTTCGCGCCGCTCCACTGCTCGCCATAGAAGCCTTCGCCGACGCGGTGGTTGAAGTTGAACCCACCGAGGATCCGTTGTCCGTCCGGCTCGGGTGCGACGGTGTGGTTGAAGAACCGATAGCCGCGGCGCACCGACTCGATCACGGCCGGGTCGGTGCTCATGCGGACGTAGACGGCCTCGTGCCAGTGCGTCATGCCGATGTAGCTCGAGCACGGGCCGGTCGCCTCCATGTGGAACCCGGCCGGGTGCTGGCCGCGGCACCAGCGGCGCGCGAAGACCTTGGCCATGTCGCGGTAGACCGGGTCGCCGGTCCCGTCCGCGAACGCCTGGTGCGCCACGAGCCAGTGCGAACTCTGATTGCGGCAGGTGACGAGGCTGTCCGTGATGTGCCGGTCAATGATGTGCCGCACGGCGTCGGTCCACACGGCGCGGATGTCCTCGGGCAGGTGCGGCGCGACGAACCCGAACGGCGGCAGTGTCTTCTGAGCCACGGTGAATGCCATGTTGCCAGGATAGGGGTCAAGGTCCGCCGTGCCGGGCCAGGTCTCGGCTTCGCTGAGCGCCATCAGGTCGCGCAGGCACGCGGCGGCGGCGCGGTAGAGCAGTTGTGCCTTGCCCCGGTACGGGCTGGTGGGTGAGTCGGTTAGGGCGGCGCGCGCCAGGTGTTCCGCGGCCAGGCCGTAGTGCGGCGAGACGCCCGCATTGGCACCCGGCACGACGCAGAACCGGTCCCAGCGCCCGTCGGGCGCGGGCAGGTCGACCTTGTCCTGCCAGCCGTCCATGCAGCCACTCCAGTGACTCGACGGGTCGACGTTCTGCTGGCGCAACCAGTGCTCGACCGCCGGCAGGTACCCGTCTTTGAGAAGGAGGTTGCGCGTGGGCTCGGCCAGCCAGGCGTCGCGGCAGGTCGCAAGCGGCACGATCAGGTCCTCGGCCGTGCCGACCTTGTCCGGGGCGAGGAGCGCGGGCAGCAGCGCGGCAATGCGCGCCTGGAACTTGTGGCACACCACCGTGCCGTCGGCGAGCGTCTCGACCGAGGCGCGAATGGCGCGTGCGGCGTCCGCGCTCGGGCAGAGAATGAAGGGGAACGGCGCGGCGCGCAGGCACCAGTCCTTCGGTTGCGGGAACTCGAGTTCCCAGACCACGTCGGTGGCCTTCACCGCGATGTCGGCTGAGCCGTCCGCTGCGAGGCGTGCGAGTTCCGCACCCGCCGCATCGCGGACCACGACCGGGCCTTTGCGCAGGTTCAGCGTCTCGGCGTGCGGCGGGATGTAGGCGTAGAGCTTGGCCGCCTCGCACCACGGCCGGTAATCGCCGTTCTGGAACGAAACACCGTAGGGCAGTTCGCGCGACAGTTCGATGTCGACCGTCCCGTTGCCCTCGCCGACACTGACCCGCAGTTGGTACACCCCGGCGCGGGATAGCGGGAGGGTTTGATCGATGATCGCATCGCCGGGTTGCGGTGCGGACGCCGCATCACGCAGTTCGATGCCGGGCGCCATGTCGGGCAGCAGGTCGGCGGCTGGGACGTACTCGATGTACTTCCAGAAGCAGACCTGCTCGTCGGGACCGAGCAGGCGCACCAGCACACGGTCTGGCGCCTGTGTCTGGCCGTGTCGCACAGTGATGCGCAGTTCGCATGGCGTCGCGTCGTTGACGAGGTATAGGCTGAGCGCCGGCGCGGGCGCGAACCGGCCGAGCGGTACGGCGGAGACGGTGTGCGTCAGCGTGGCGATCAGGACTCCCGCGGCGACAGGCATTAGGGAAATGCGCCTGCCGGAACCGGGTTTCCCGATACTGTATTCGCCTGCAGACTCCGCGACCGCACGTGCGCCAGCACCGTCGGGTATTGCCGTGGCAGCCGGTTCGGCATTCGGCGGGATTTCTGCAAGGCGCTCCTGCCATGGGATGCGATGATGCAGGCCGCGCTGGCGTCCCCAGGCGCAGAGGCGAAACGCCATGGTGTTCAAGGCGTCCAACCGTCGCAACGCGCGTTCAGCGCGGGAGATGGTGCGGCTACTCGCCATGTTTGAGGAACTCCATGTCCTGCTGATCCGTTCCCGAGTTCCGGAACGACTTCAGCCACAGCAGATCTTCCTTGCGGGCCAGGCGCAGTACGCAATCGCCGCGCCAAGGCTCCGTGGTGGCTCTGTCAATGATCTCGACGTGCCGCGGCAGGCCCGCCACGAGGAAGTCGACCAGTGTGGCGTCGTCCTGTCGTGGGTGTTTCCGCCAGAGCCGTCGCAGGGTCAGTTGCGAGTCCCTGAACGTCCACGCACCCTGGGTCTCGCGGTAGCCGCGCCGCCGCAACCGGTCGATGACCCGTTCCACGTCTCCAGGATGGATCAGGAAGTCCATGTCTTCGGTCGTACGCAAGCTGCCGTAGATGACGACGGCCACGCCGCCGATAACGGCGTAACGGGCCTGTTCCTGCCACAGCACGTCCACGACAGCGCCGAAGTCTTTGAGGAGGTTGAGCATGATTGACGCCAGAAAAAGCCCTGTACCGGGTAATCTGCTCCGGGCATCCAGGCCTGGGCTTAGCAGGTACTAAACGGTCAGAAACGACGTTTCAAAGCAGCCCATTCGAAGTTATCCGGCGCCCGCGTGTCGGGGCGCAATGTGGCGTCCGGCCAGGCTTGCGTCGGCAGTTGTGACCGCCGGCGTGGAAACTTTGGCTGGCGCACGGTATCGATGCCTCGGTCCTTCTTGGAAGACACCTCGGGACGGTGACCTGGAACTTACGTCTGCGACTCTTATAAGATAGCGTGCTGGGACATCGGAACCAAGAGCCGGGCGCTGCGCCCCAGGGCTGTTTCAAGATCCGGCCCCGCGTCTCAGAAGGCCACGCCTCTGCGCACACCAGGTAGGGGCGGCCTGTCCTCAGGCCGCCCCCCCCCGGCGTGGGGACACGCCGGGGGTACTCGCCGCACGTGACGGTCACGAATCTTGAAACAGCCCTGGCTGCGCCCCGGGCGGCTAGTTTGAACCACGCCGGACCTGTGGCTGCCGTTGTTGCCGACAAACGGGGGTGGAAAAATCAAGGCCCGAGGCGGGCGCCTCGGGCCTTGGGGGAGACGTGAACTGAAACCGTACTGACCTACCGTCGATCAGAAATCAATGCTCTTGAACTGCGGCAGGTACGCCTTGTTCTTGCGCAGCATGGCCTTGACCATCTGCCGGATTTCGTCCAGCGACAGGCAGGCCGACGTGAGCGGGTCGTAGCAGATGGCGTGGTAGACTTCTTCGGCGTTGCCGGTGAGCGCGGCGTCGACCGCCATTTCCTCGACCGCAATGCTCACCTGGTTCAGGGCCGCGCACTGCGGCGGCAGGTTCCCGACGTAGATCGAGTTGAACCCGCGCCGGTTCGCCACCACCGGCACTTCGACGCAGGCGCCTTCGGGCAGGTTCGGGATGAGCCCGGTGTTCGGCACGTTGCCGTTGAACTCGAACGGCTCGCCGCCGAGGTAGGCGTTGATGATGGACGCCGCGTACTCGTGGCCGCGCTTCAGGTTCAGCGGCTTCGGGTCGTTCAGCCAGTTGGTGATATCCTTGCGCCAGTTCGTCTTGCGCTTCTGGTAACCCTCGAGGATGTAGGCGTACTTGCCGGGGTTCCATCCCGTGCCCGGCAGGTCGCAGCAGTACTTCTCGATCAGGTCCGGCCGCTTGCGGAACCACCAGTTGTACTCCGAGTTGTGGCCGCTGGACTCGGTGACGTAGAGGCCGAAGGCGAGGAACATCTCGTTGCGGACGCGCTCGTGGTTGTAGATGTCCTTGTTCTTCATAGCCTTGTGGATCAGCGGGTAGGCGTCCTGGCCCTTCCAGTCGAACCGCGTGTACCACGCCTGGTGGTTGATGCCGGCGCAGACGTAATCGATCTCCGCGTACGGGGCCTTGATCCAGTTGGCCAGCATCATGGCGGTGCCCTGGACGCTGTGGCACAGGCCGCTGACCTGGATCTTGGAACTGCGCTGCATGGCGCGGCAGAGCATGGCCATGGGGTTGGTGTAGTTCAGCAGGATCGCCTTGGGGCAGTACTTCTCCATATCCTTGACGATGCCCACCATGTGAGGGATAGTGCGCAGGGCGCGGAAGATGCCGGACGGGCCGCGCGTGTCGCCGACGCAGGTGTCGACGCCGAACTTCTTCGGGATCTCGATGTCATGGCGCCAGACACTGACGTCGCCGGAGAGGATGGTGCAGAGCACCGCGTCGGCGCCTTCGAGGGCCGCACGCCGGTCGGTAGTCGCGACGACTTTGGCCGGGTACTTGCCTTCGTCGACAATGCGCTGCACCGCCTTGGTGATGTAGCCCAGCTTCTCCTTGTCGATGTCCATCAACGCCAGGGTGGAGTTAGCCAGGCTCGGGAACGTGAGGATGTCTTTGACCAGTGTCCGCGTGAACCCGAAACTTCCGGCACCAATGAACGCGATCTTTGGCATGGGGTTTTCTCCTTGCCCCCGATCCGCCGCGGCGATGATGGCGCCGCAGAGGCAGAGGGCGGTTTTTACCATTTTGTGGCAAAGAAACGACCACAATTGAGAGTAAGCTATCCTTGCGTGGGGCAAGGGTCAAACAGGGGAATGTTGATATTTGTTGCCGATTTGTGATCCAGAGCCGTGGGGATCCCCAATGCTGCCAAGGTTGCCGGCAACGTCGCGATATGGAGTGCGGGGGCAAGTCCGCTGACGGCGGGCGCGACACCGCTTTGGCTGGAGCGCGTCACCCGGGCTATGCGTCTCAACCAAAGCGGCGTCGCCGGGCGTTCACTCGCCCTCTGCCGCCGCACTCCACAGGCCGTTGCCGATGGCCGCGATTCGCCGCGATGCCGACGCGTTTGCCAAGGGTGAAGGAACCGCAGGCATGGGGGACCTCCGCGGCACCGGGGCGGCAGAGCACGGTGGCGTGCCCACTCCACCTCTTCGTGCGTGGCCTTGCATTTGCCGGCGTGCCGGTTCAAGTTGACGCACGGGCGCTGCTCGGCAAGAACGGGGGGTCTGAAGCGATGGAATTGGGGCGCGACAGTTCGACGCTGCGGGTTCTGCAGGTGACGGGCGCCAATGCGGGGGGAGTCCGCATGCACTTGCGCCACATTGTGCCCGGGCTCTGTGCGCAGGGCATTGCGGTCGATCTGATCCTGTCGCCGCGCGGGACGGAGCCGGACTTCAAGGCGGACCTCGACATGTACCGGGACCTGGGGTGCCGGATCGGCTTCTGCTACATGCCGCGTCTGCCGTCGCTCCGCCACGATCCGCCGGCGTTCATGACGATTCGACGCTGCCTGCGCGAGTGGGCCCCCGCGGTGATTCACTGCCACGCGACCAAGGCCGGTCTGCTCGGACGACTGGCGGCTGCGACGGTGCCCGGGGTCCGGGCTGTGTATTCGCCGCACGCGTTCTGCTTCGAAGGCTTCCAAGGACGGTTGGCGCGGACCCTGGGCGCCTGGATGGAGGGCGTACTGGCGACGCGAACGGCGCGGCTCGTGCTCGTCTCGGAGGCGGAAAAGGAGCAGGCGGTCGCGCGTGCTCGGATCGACCCGGCGCGGGTCCGGGTGATCGAGAACGGTATGCCGGAGTCGGCTTTGAACGGGTTGCGGTCGCGCGACGAGGTCCGTGCGGAGTGGGGGATCGCACCGGAAACGGTCGCGGTCGGGGTGCCAGGGCGCCTGGCGTTCCAGAAAGGCCAGGACTGGCTGCTGCGGGCGCTGCGTGGGGTGGATATGGGGTCACTGGGCATCCACTTCTTCATGTGTGGTGTCGGGCCCATGGAAGCGGAACTGCGGCAGCAGGCCGCGGACTGGGGGCTGGCGCCGTTCCTGACCTGGAAAGGGTATGTGCCGGCGTTGGGGCGACAGTTCCGCGCGTTTGATCTGATCCTGCTGCCGTCGCGGTATGAGGCCCTGTCGTACGTGTTGCTCGAGACCCTCGCCGCCGGTGTGCCGGCTGTGGTCAGCGACATTCCGTCGCACTTCCCGCGGCGGGAGATCCGCGACCTGCTGCGCCCGGTCCGGTTCGGGGACGACACGGCGCTGATCGCGGCCATGAAGTCATTCTGCACTGAGAGGGGCGAGTGGGCTGCCGTGGGCGCACGCGGTCCGGCCTTGGTGCACGAGCACTTCCGGCTCGAGCGGCAGGTCGCACGTCTGGCCGAGTGCTACCGCGAGGTAGCGGGAGGGGTGAGGGAAGGGGTGAGGGTTGAAAGCTGAGGGGGGCCCGATTCGTCTGATCCGTCCGATACGTCGGATCTGTCCGATTTGTCCGACCAGGTGTGGCGGCGTAGGAGGCCCCGGCCTGAACCTCGGGGCTGTGGCGCGGGACCTCCGGGACCGCGGTAGGGTGCGCCGGTTCGTCCCGAACCGAGGCCCTCGGCCGGGGATCCGACTTCGCCCAGGCAGCTTCGCCGGACAGGCCGGCCCGCGCACCCTGCTTCGGCGCGGGACGCGCCGAGCCACCGTGGCCGTCTTGTCCACGAGGTCGGACCCTCCCGAAAAGAACGAAAGGCAAAGGTTCCCAGCCTCACCGCCGCAGCGGTTCGCCGCCTTGGCTGATGATGGTCACGTTGGCGCGGGGGCGCACCGCTTCCGAGGCGCCGCAGTTGAACGTGATCTCGTTCTCGCCCGCCGCAAGGAGCGGGATGTCGCCTTCCGGCTTGACGCGTCCGAGCGGTTCGCGCTTCGGGCCGAACAGCCGGCAGTCGTCGCGGCTGTAGAATTCCAGGTAGGAGCCGCTTTCGATCTCGACCGGGAACACGAGGGTGCGCCCGTTCACGGTGACGGCCGGCCGGACCAGCTTGTTCTTCACCAGCGGCAGAGCCTTGACGGGGCTCAGGTAGCACTTGACCTTGCCCCCGGCAGGCACGTTGTTGTACCAAAGGTTCAGCCCCACCATTTTCTGGAACGCCGTGCCGCAGCGGTAGATCTGGTAGAGGCAGCGCGCGTACGGCCAGGAGTATTCCTCGAACCGCTCGGCGTCGGGCTCGATGAGTTCGAAGTAGCGCCAGCCCTTGAAATCGACCTTCACGTAGTGGTCCATTTCGGTATCGTGGTGTGCGAGGCTGGCCGACTGGAAGTTCATCAGTTCGCCCTGGCCATCGCCGTACACCCAGACGCCCAGGCCGCGGTGCTGGCTCAAGTCCAGCGGTTGCGGGAAGCGCTTGCCGATCCGGACCCAGGCGGCCTTCTGCGGACGGTGCACGCGTTCGGCGTGATCCCACAGCGAGTATCCGTCGTCCGGCGCCGAAGAGCCAATCAACTCACCAACGTCGGCGTTGGCGGCGGTCCAGCAACCGCTCACCCCGCCCGCCTTGACCTGGGCCTTCGACGGTCTGATCTCAGCCGTCAATCCCGGCGCGGCGGCCGGGAACGCATACAGTTTGCCGCTGTTCAGGATGGTCTCGGTGGCGCTGCGGTCGTTGAATTCGTCTCGCTTCCGGAAGTCAGCCAGCACGACATTGTCGGGGGCCGCGTAGGGTCCGGCCGACATCAGCGCCTGGATGCGCAGCATGAGCGGCTGACGGTCGAACTTGTTGTGTGTCCGCCACACGTTGGTGCGTCCGTCAGTGTTCTCGACCTTGTGGCGCGCGTACTGCATGGGCTGGAACTGCCACTCGCCGTCGGGCGCGCGGACCAAGGTGAATTCGGCGCCGGGTTCGCGCAGTTTCTGCTTGACCGACTCGGGGAAGTACTTCTGTTGGCGCAAGGTTTCGTAGGTCTTGACGATGGGGGTGACCTGGTGCAGCCACGGTTCCTTGGCGTACATGTCGGGGGAGACGACCTGCAGCGAGTAGCCGGCGTCGGTCCCCAGGCCTTTGCACCACATGTACTCGACATCGTCGTCGAACGTGACGTCGTGTTCGTTGTCGAGCCAGGCCAGCACGCGCGACCAGCCGAGGTGCCGCGGCATGAAGATCCGGCGGCAGCCTTCATTTGAAAGACAATGGATGTCGATGAATGTCTTGTGGGCGCGCACGGCGTGGTCCCACGCCTGCATGCGCGAACGGACGAACCACAGGTGGTGATGGAACGTGGCCATCTCCATCATGGTCGGGCGTTTGAACTTCCGGTAGACTTCAAAGGCGAACTTGGTGCCGTAGTGCCAGCGGTTCTCTTCGCCGCCGATCACGTGCGCGCCGTCGAGCCCGTCTAGGTACGTGAAGTCGAACCCGCACTCGTTGATGCAGGTCGAAATGCGGTTCGCGACCTCGGTGAACAGCGTCGAGTCGCCGTCCGGCAGGAAGCAGCCCCAGCACTCCTTGAGGTGATGTACTTTCGCACCCTTGGCATGGGCGGTGCGCTGGGTCCCGCAGGCGCCGCGCTTGCAGCCGCTCACGCCGCGGCGCGCGCCGTCAGTCACCGTGCTGTACTCGATCAGTTCGTCATCGATCTGCAGGGTCATGCTGCGCCGCACCAGGTACCCGATGTACTTCGGCAGCTCGGTGGTGGGTTCGACCAGGCCCAGCGCCGTGTCGTCAGCGCCGATGGCGCGGGACAGCGTGTAGGTCCTCTCCTTGGCCAGGCGCGGATCGGGTTTCGGCGTGACCCAGGCGCAGCGCTTGTCGATCGAGAAGGACATGGTGTGCAGCCCGGCGAGGATGCCGGCCTGGTGCAGTTTGTCGATGACCGCCTTGACGCTCTTGCGGCCGCTGGGGTACATCTGCGGGAACGGCTGGTAGTCGCCGTAGTTCAGGCTGCCGCAGAAGTCGATCTGCGTGAACCCCAGCGTGCGGCACAGGTCGATCCAGCCGTCGACGTTCTGCTCGGTCGGGGCGCCGAACAGGTAACTGCCGTAGGGCAGCTCGCTGTCCATAGCCCACGGGCCGCCCAGCGACGAGTGCGGGACGTCCGGGGCGGCCGTGACCATGCCCTTGAGCGCCTCGCGCATGTCAGCGTAGGCGCAGGTCACCAGGCCGGCTTTGGCGCCGACGAGCCCGAAGCCCCGGTAGCAGGCGGCCCAGGGGTGGCTCTGCGGCCCGGGCAGTTCCTCGACATTGGTTTGCAGGTTCAGCCCCAGCGTGCCCGCCGAGAACGGTTCGTCCGCCGTGACCCGCAGTGTGGTCGGAATGTTGACGAACACCAGTTCGTCGGGGTCGCCGGACACGGACTCGACGTCGAACACAAAGTAGCGCGGCTTGACCGTGACCCGGACCACGGCACTGACCCTGGACCGCCCAAACTTGAGCGACAGTTTGCCGCCCGCGTACTCGACCGCACTGGCGCCGTATTCGCGGCCGCCCTTCTTCACCACCGCGCAGTGCGATTCCGCGTCATGGGCAAGGTGATCAACGCCCGAACCCGTGTCGACAAATTCCAGGTTGCGGCCGTCCGCACCGATGACGTAGCGGACACACCGATTCTCCAGCTTGAATGACATCGCGAGACCCCTCCGGCCTGCGGGAATTGTGCCGGATGAGTGTGTTTTCCCTCACCCCGTTCGCAGGCGAACCCGTAATATAGGCTGCGAAGTATCCGGGACAAGGGGGGGAGTGCCGTGTGTGGGGTAATGCGTCAGCGCCTCGCGGCCGGCGGACCGGCCGATCATAGGTTGATGTGACTCGCGCCGGTTCGCGCCGCCGCGGGTCTTGCGCCCGCGGGGCGGCGATTGGGGGAAAAGGGGCGGGGCGCCCGCCCTCTTTCCCCCAATCGTCGCCACCACCGGGAGCAGCCCGGTGGCGGCGCGGAGTGGCACGCGAGTAACATGGGAGTCGCGGGTGGACGGTTGGGCGGTAGATGGCCAAC
>MHBL01000333.1 GCA_001803235.1 Lentisphaerae bacterium RIFOXYA12_64_32 | reverse complement strand
CTTCAGTTTCATGGGAGTCGTGGGTGCACGGTTGGGTGGGCGGGGACGAGAAGCCGGGGCTCACTTGCGGCGGAATGTAATCTTTCCGCTCGCCGCCGCGGGAGCGGGCGCGGGCGCTCCCGCGAGCGGAGGCAGTGGCGAGGGCGAGGGGGACGCCTCCTTCCGCTCGGTGGGTTTCATCGTGTTCTTCAAGTCTGCGATCGAAATCTTGGCCGTCCGCGAATCTTTGAACTGGGACTCCTTGTGCTCCTGGGCACCAGGTCCCGGTTCATGGGCTGGCGCCGTGGCACTCCCTCTGCCGGCATCAGGCGGCTCGGGAGGAACAGAAGCTTCTTCCTCCTCGGCCGGCCCGCACTCGACCATCACCCCGATCGAGCCCATGGCGGGAATCAGGAAAATGGCGTTGCAGTCGGAGCACTGTACTTGCTCACCCCGGTAGCTCTCGGGCACCTCGAAGGCCGTCTTGCACTTGGGGCAGATGATTCCGACGGACTTCTCCTCGGGTTCCTCGGCCAAGGCGGCCTCGATGGCCTCGTGGCTGGGGGTGTGCGTCGCGGCTGGGACTGCTCCCGCGGCGACGGGCGCTTCGGCGACAGCGGGAGCCGTCGATCGTTCATCCTCGGCCACGACGCCCGCGGCGCTCGCCTCATCGATGGCAGCCGGAATCTCCAGCGGGGCGCCGCAACGCGTGCAGTTCACCTTCTCCCTGAGGTGTTTCTCCGGAATATCGAACTCGGTTCCGCACCCCGAGCAAATGACCTGAACCGTCCGAAATGGGATTACCGCGTCCACTTGGAGCACCCCGCCGTCTCACAGCCGCTTGCCGAGCCTGATTCCGATTCCCCGCCTTTTCGGCCGCATTCCCTCATCGACACATGGCACCGCGTCGCCAGTGTAATATTAGCACAAGTTGATGCACGCGTCAACGACGGCCGGGCCACAACGCCGAAACCGCTCTAGGCGTGGACGGCCCGGAAGGCCTCTCAGAAACCCGCCTTCTTCAGGTACTGCCGGCTGTGCGCCAAGTCTTGCAGCGGGTCGCGCAAGTGCGTGTCATGCTCGACAAACACCCAGCCGTCGTAGCCTTCCGCCACCATGGCCTTCATCACGGCGATGTTGTCCAGACCGATATTGCCGGCGCCCAGTTCGCAGAACCGGCCACGCTTGGGCCACTGGGCCAGACCGATCTCCGGGTTCGTCACCAACCAGTCCTTCAGGTGCATCGCCACGACGCGCTTGGCATAGCGCCGGGCGATCTCGACGCAGTCGCCGTCAGCCGCAGCCAGGTGCGCGGTGTCGAAGATCAGCCCGCATTTCGGGCACCGCCGGAGAAACTCCTCAAGCTGCTGCTGCGACTCGACCAGACTGCCGAGGTGGTTGTGCAACCCCACCTTGATCCCCCACCGCTCGCAAATCTCGATCTGACGGTTGACCTGGCGGCAGAACGTGTCGAAATCCTTGCCCGTCACCTGCGTCCAGACGTAGTCCTTCCGGAACGCCGCCGTCCACTGGATGCCGGCCTGCACGTCCGGACCGCGCACGGTGGCGAAGTCCATTCCCAGCTTGCGGTACAGCGCAGCTTTGTTGACCGCGTCCGATGCACTCACGCCTTCGAGCCGTTCCGTGCCCTCATACCCGATCTGCTTCAGTCCGAGCAGTCGTTCCTCGATATCGAAACAGCCGCCGTCCCACACGTTCATCCCGTAGTCTGCAATGCCATACTTCATCGGTCGTCTCCTTGTTCCGCGTCATCACGCCTCGCAATCCTCGTCGGAATCGCGACTCGATGACCTGCACCGCGGCAGCCACCGGCTCGACCCTCGATTGCGAGTACGATTACGACAACGATTGCCGGCTCGTCTTTCTTGTCCCACGCCGAACTTGACGCTACCCATGGCGCCACCTCACTGTACTGCCCGCGCGGGAGCACAACGAGGTGGTCAAGATAGCCCGCAAAGTGCCGAACCGGAACCCGGACGCACGCTTTTCCTGTCGCGCTTGCGGCTCACCCACCGGCCTCGAGCACTTGGCGCTTCCGATCCAAGCAGTTGCGGGAATCGGCGGTCGTAGATGACCGCGACATGATCGCGGACACGTTCCCCATCGGCGGCCGGAAGCCGCGGGCAGCAGGACCGACTCGTCACGCCGAAGCGGACTTGCATCGCGGCTACGTCGGAAGCCCGCCGCAGACGGGACAGTCCGGGCGGCGGCGAATGGGGATGCGGCGGAACTCCATGGTCGCAGTGTCGACGTGCAGCAAGGTTCCGGCCAGCGTGGTGCCGAGGCCCGTCAGCACCTTGATACCCTCCAGTGCCGCCGTGGCCCCGGCCAAAGCGGAAACGGCGCCGAGAACGGGGAACTGACGTGTCCACTGCTCTGGTGTTCTCGGATACAGGCACGCCAGGCACGGTGTCTTGCCCGGCAGGATCGTGGTCACCTGCGCTTCCAGATTGAACACGGCCGCTTCCACCATGGGTTTGCCCTGGCGCACGCACTCGCGGTTCATGCCGAAGCGCTCGGGGAACAGCGGCGCGCAGTCGAAGACGATGTCCACCTGCCCGACCAACCCGGCAACATTCGCCTCGGTGATGTTTTCCGGAACGGCAACGACGTCAAGCCGCGGGTTCAATTCGCGCAAGCGCCGGGCGACGGATTCGATACGCGATTTGCCGATCCCGTCGTGAGTCATCAAGATCTGCCGGTTCAGGTCACTGGGCTTGACGACGCCACCGTGCGCCACGACCAACCTGCCGATGCCGGCGGCCGCAAGGTTGTAGCAGACGGGGCCGCCGAGTCCGCCGCAGCGGCTGACCAGCGCCGAACTGGATTTGAGTCTGCGCTGCCCGTCTTCGCCGAAACCGACGATCCACATCTGCCACTCGTAAACGGCACGTTCTTCGTCGGTCAGGTGCGCCAGTTTCATGGGAACCTCCTGCCAAACCTCGACGGGCGGGATAATGGTTCGGGTTTCAGTGTTCAGTGTTCGGGAGAAACGGTGCACCCTGGAACGCCCGCGTCCTCGCGGGCTGAATCGTCGCCAAGCGTGCAGGTGCGTACGGCGGGCGGTGTTCGGCGTTCAGAAACGTGCAACCGATTCAGCATCCGAGCATTTTCCCCCTGACACCCGAAACCTGACACCTGAAACCTCTCCTGGCTGAACCCCGGCGCTTGCGGCACGTCTGCACGGGGCCTCTCGAGTCCTCCGGCGCCGATCACCCGCCCGCCACCGGACTGAACAGCGCGACGCCATCTCCGTCTTTGAGCACGTGTTCGTCACCCGTTGCCGGGACGTCGTTCACCAGGCAGATCAGGTTCGGGTGCACTCGGCCGGACGGCTCCAGCACCATGCGCCCAAATTCCTCGCCGTGGCGGGCGGCCAGGGCGGAGAAGGCCAGCCGCAGGACGGTCCCTTCGGCCAGGTCGATGTCGGTGTGCTCGACGCCGGCCTTCTGCCGTATCTGACCGTAAAAGTGAACCTTGACTCTCATGTGTGTTTCGCCTCCTCACATCTCGGTCTCACCGAGGAGCAACCGCAATACGGTGTTGGCCTGCATGCACGCCGCAACGCCAACACGCGGCGCCATCAGTCCCGTACCCGGCTGGGCCGCCGTCTCCAGGTCGCCCACGATGTACAGCCACGGCCCCACGCGCCGCACCTGCACCGAACCGCACGAGCCGTGGCCCGCGACACCCGAAGCCCCCACCACCGGCTTGCCCGGGCAGCAGGCCGCAACGGCGCGGATCAGCATGCTCTTCTGGTCCGCACGATCAAACGCTTCCACCAGCACATCGACACGGCCGAACAGCAGGGGCACGTTCTCGGCCGTGATCCGGAGGGCATGCGTCCGCACCTCGATGCAGGGGTTGACGCGCCGCAGGGTCTCGGCGAGCGCCTCGGTCTTCGGCCTGCCGATCTGGTCCACAAAATACTGCTGCCGGTTCAGATTGCTGGGCTCGACGACGTCAAAATCGACCAGCACCAGTTGCCCCACACCCGTACGCGCCAGCGCGATGGCCACCGCGGAACCGAGTCCGCCTAGTCCGGCAATCCCCACGCAGGCACGACGCACCCGGGCGTGGACTCCCGGTGTATGCCGAGCCGCCATCAGGTGCTCGAGTTCCGCGACGCTCGGCACTTCCCCGCGCCGGATCAGGACCACCGTGTCCCCGTCCGCCAGCGACAGGTCGTCGGCAACCGGGGCGCCGTTCACGACCAGCACGTCAGCATCCGGCTTCACCTGCCGGCGCACGCTCGACAGAGGCGTGCGGTCCGGAACTTCGAGCCGCTGTTCGTTGACGGTGATCCGCATCATTTGCTCCGACGCCTGATCAGCCCTGCGACGGCCCGGTCGGCCCGGTCGGCACGTCCGGTACGGCCTGACGTTCGGCGGCCGACGCCGCTGGCCCTGCCGGCGCGGGGCCAGCCGTCCCGCTCTTGTCAGGCGGCGCCAGCAGGAGTTTGAACGCCGCCAGAATCATGACCACAGCGAACAGCCGGCGCAACGTCGTACCGCTAAGCCACCCGGCCACCCCGGCACCGAGAAACGCCCCCGCCACCGCGCCCAGGGACAGGATCGCGATCATGCGCCAGTCGGTGGGAACCTGCAGGCTGAACTTGTACCGCAGCAGTGCCACCAGCGTCATGGGCAGCATGACGGCCAGGCAGGTGGCCTGGGCCGCCTTCTGAGGAAGGTGAAAGGCCAGAACCAGAACGGGGATCATCAGGATGCCACTGCCCACGCCGAACGTAGCGCCAAACACGCCACACACCAACCCCGTGACGATCAACCAGATCCACGTGTCCATGACGTCACCCTCGCCTTTCATCCCAGAAAGAGCCCCAGCGGGCGCCGGCCGCGGGCAGGAGACCCGATCAGCCGTACCGCGACTATAACTTCTTGGCCCGGTGACAACAAATCGCACCGGGTCGATCGCGTGATGCGTCAGCGCCCCCGGCCGGCAGACCGGCCGATCATGTGTGGGCGTTACTCCGCGCCCGCGGGTGCCGGAGCGAGCCGCTCCGGCCACTCTACCGCAGCCCGCGAGTAACAGGGGAGACAAGGGGGGGGGGCCGGGCCTCCTGCCCCGGTGCGATGGGGTGAAGCGGCCGAACCAGGCCAGGCCGGGAGACCTGGCCTCCACCTTGGGGTGGATGCGGAAGCAGGGCATGGCTCCAGCCTTGCCGATTCCTTGCCGGCCATTCCTCCGGTATCGGGGATTGACTTTGCACCCTCGTGCAATACGGTGGTGATATTGGGAAGTGCGTGTGTTTCGCCAGACCCGTGTCAGTTCGCGCCCGGAGCATGGCGGGCGCAACCGGCCACAAGAGTCGAGGGCCAGGAAAATGAACAGAACCAAGGCGCTGAAAATCCTGAACCCGACACTGGGAGTGGTGGTTCTTTGCCAGGCGATAACGGCCCTGCTGCACGAAACGATCCCCGACAAAGTGTTCGAAGTGGTCCACTCCACCGGCGGCGTCCTGCTGCTGCTGGGCATCGCTCTGCACGTCACGCTGAACTGGAACTGGATCCGGGCGAATTTTGGGAAACCGAAAGCTCCCAGTGCCTGACGCGGACGACAACCGCCCCTCGTCCACCCCCGGATATTGTGTCGACGGCCTGAAGAGATGAGGCTGCGCCCTGCCCTTGGGGCGTGTGCTTCTTGACGCGCCGCGGTCCCGCCCCCGCTCCGTGCAGGGCTGACGACCGGCGCGGAGACTGCAAGGCGTAAGCCTTGCTCCACGTCCCCAGAACGTGAATCCACACCGCCGACGGACGCCGGCGGCGTCAGCTTGACCGGCGGCCCCCTCAGCGTGGAGGCTCAGCCTTGACTTCGTGGACCACCGGCGCGGGGATGTGGGGTTCCGGCGAGTGCGTCAATCGCGACAGCATCGCGTAGACGATCAGCACCAGCAGAATGACTCCCAGACCGAAGAACAGGTACCCGAACGAGCGCGCAATGCCCTTCCAGCGCTCCCACTCGTCGCGGATGCGGTAGTCGTCCAGGCGTTTGCTCGCCACCAGGCGGTCATACCACCGTTTGCGTTCGTGAAGCATCTCGGTCTTCGACAGACGTCCCGAGAAGATCACGGTATCCATCGGGAACTTCTCCAGACGGAAGTGCGAGTTGAAGAAGTGCACCGTGAAGATGAAGCCGGCGGCCAGCAGCGCTTCATCCGAGTGAACGATGAGCGCGATGTTGATGCCCCAGCCCGGCATGAACTGCGAGAAGAACACCGGGAACCACATGATCATACCGGAGAAGCCGATGATGGCCACGCCCCAGAACACGGCGAAGTAGTCGAATTTCTCCCAATAGGTCCAGCGGTCGAACTGCGGTCTTGGACCCGTGCCAAAGAACCACTTCTGGTGCGCGATGAAGTCTTTCGCGTCCTGGAGGGTCGGGATCATCGAGTCCGGCCCCATCCAGAAACCAATGACCCGCTTGATCGAGAACTTGCCAGTGGTCGGATCGAAGAACTCGCCACGCCGTCGCCACGTGTTGCTGGCCACGCCGTACAGGTGCAGCGCGAAGTAAAGGAAGG
Source organism: Lentisphaerae bacterium RIFOXYA12_64_32 (assembly GCA_001803235.1). GTDB lineage: Bacteria > Verrucomicrobiota > Lentisphaeria > Oligosphaerales > YB12-FULL-65-16 > YB12-FULL-65-16. The sequence continues at coordinate 1,750 of MHBL01000333.1, read as the reverse complement.
TGATGATGGCGCCGAAGTGGTGCAGTGCCCGGGCGGTCTGTGTGCCGCCCAGGAGACTGAACAGGACCTTGGCCCAATCGGTGTAGTAGAACTTCAGCGGCATGCCGGTGATCACCAGCAGCAGGAAGCTGGAGACCAGCAAGATGTGCTGGAAGCGCTCGAAGGGACTGAAGCGTGTAAACCACTCGTCGTCGGTCTGCGTACTGATTTTGGCCTCGCGGAACTTCTTCGAGTCGTGCACGTACAGATAGGCGGACCGGAACAACCAGAAGATCGTGTGCCCGCCGAAGAACGTGAACACGCCGATCAACAACGCCGTCATGAACAGGAACACCCAGTGGAACTGCGGGTAGTTCGTCTTGTCGAGCGGGTTGGCATGCGGTACGTATTTCGCGAAACTCGCGGTCGCCGAGGGGTGGCATCGGGCGCAAGTGCCGACAATGTTCTTCGGGGAAAGCGTGGACTCGGGATCGGATGCGGGCAACACGTTGTGGTGGCCGTGGCAATCATAGCAGGCGGCGACTTCCGACGCGTCGTTGGGCCGGCCCAGAGCCATCGCCTTGCCGTGGTAGGTTTCATGGTAGAACTCAAGCCGGTCCATGTGGCACCTGCCGCACCGCTGATCGCTGCCCGCCTTGAAGTGGCTGCTGCCCGGGTTCTCGATCGAATGCGCGCTGTGGCAGTCGGTGCAGACCGGGGCGCCGGGGACACCCTTGGCCAACATCTGGCCGTGTACGCTCCGGTTGTAGATGTTCTCAATCGTGACGTGACACTTGCCGCATGTCTTGGCAACATTGACACGGTTAATCGGCGAATCGCGATCCACGCTGCGCTTGATGTCATGGACACCGTGACAGTCGTTGCAGGAGGGCGCGACAATCAGACCCAATTTGAGCAGGGCGCGACCGTGGATGCTGTCGAGGTACTGCGCCGCGGCGGCGGGATACTTTATCTGATAGTCCTTGGTCAGATCGGCGTTGGTGTGACACTTCGAACAGGTGCCCGGAAGGTTCATCTTGAACACGGGCGAATCCACGTTCTTGTTCGACTGGATCTCGTGCGAACCGTGGCAACTGCTGCAGGTCGCCGCGGCAGACGCACCCAGCTTGTGGCTCACCCCGTGAATGCTGGAGGCGTACTCGTCCGACGCCTTCTGGTGCTCGGGCTGGGCCTCGTGGCAACCAACGCAGTTGGCCAGCTTGACCGGAACGCTGTCACCGGGATGGTCGGACGTCACATCGCTGTGACAGTTGACGCACTCGTTGGCCTTGTGGATCGAGGCGCCCAATTTGGCGGCGTCGACGTACAGGGACTTCTTGGTGCCAACAGCGTCGGTCTTGGAAAGCTCCTTATCCTCGTGGCAGGCGAGGCAATCGGCGCTCTTGAGATCCTCCGCCACCGCTCGGGTGCAGGGCGCCACAAGGCCAAGCAGGAGCGACGCCAACGCCATTCCCCAAAGCATCTGCCGTCGGCCGTAGCGGATCTGTTTCGCAGAGAACGGTTCACAGGCGCCGAAGACGCCCTCCGGCGCACGTTGCATCTTGGTCATGATGAACTTCCTGGGTGGGTGAGAACTCAACTGAAGCCAAAAGCTGTACCTGAAACGTCCCAACCTAGAACACGCCAAACACACTGAGGAACGGTTAATATAGGTACCACAGTATGGCTGTACAAACCGGAGCGAGCGCGAATCAGGGCTGTTTCAAGATCCGTGACCGTCGCGTGCGGTGAGTACCCCCGGCGTGTCCCC
>MHBL01000332.1 GCA_001803235.1 Lentisphaerae bacterium RIFOXYA12_64_32 | reverse complement strand
GATCAGGTCCTGTGCGGTTATCGGTTCCTTGTCCACCGTAACGGCAAAGTCGCCGGGCGACTTGCCGGGGACGCAGTCTTTCAAGGCCTGCAGCAGAACTCCGGCCGGCGTGGTCACGGTCCGGATGCTGGCGGCCAGCCCGTTCAGCGTCTCGGGGCTGACCTCCATCAGGAGGACCTCGGTGGGGTCTGGCTCGGGTGCGGCGGGCGCGGGCACGGGAGCGGCGGGCACGGCTGCGGCAGCAGCGCTGCCGACCAGCAGTTCTTTCAGGTCCTCAACGGCCATGCTCGCGGGTTGGGTGCGGCGGATGTCGCCGGTTTCGACCATGTCGATCAAGTCCTGTCCGGTCATCGGCTCCTTGTCGACCATGACCGCAAAGTCGCCCGGCGATTTGCCGGGAACGCATTCTTTCAAGGCCGGCTGCAGAACTCCGGCCGGCGCCGTGACGATTCGGATGTCGCCGGACAATTCCGTCAGTGCCTGGGGCGTGATCTCGGTCAACAGAATCTCCGCGGGCGGGGGCGCAGGTGTGATCAGCGCGGATGTCGCCGGTTCCGGGGGGGAAGCGGACGCTGCCGATGCGGGCTGCGGCATTGTTTCCGCGACGGTTGGCGCGGCGACTGGACTGGCGGCAACCCCTGAAGCGGCGGCCTCAAGCCGCTCCAGGACGCGGTCCCGGCAACGGTCCAGCTCCCGAAGCAGCTCGGCAATCGGCAGAGCTGTCAGGTACTGCATTTCTTGGGTCAGATTGTTCGGCATGACGAATTCCGTTCGTTCCTGGCGACTCTCACTCGGCCTGCATCGTTCCGCTCCTGCTGCGCAGCGGTTTTGGGCGGTGGCACGCTAGCTGCGTCTCTGTCCGGCATGCGATACATCCTGATCATCCTCGTTCTGCTGAGTCCGGGACCGCTCGGGACTTGTCGTGCCACTGACTCCGGTTCGGCGGCGCCCCAGGCGGTCAAGCAAACGCCCGCTGAATACGCAGGAAGTCTGCCAGCAGCAGGCCCTGCCACGGCGCCGGATCCCGGCGAAACACGCCCGGCCAAGGCTCGCCCCGCCTTGGGCCTGTCGCGCAGCGGCGGTACGCCTCGCTCCCAGAGCAGCGGGTGGGGCAGATACTTCCTGTCGCTTCTGGTGGTCGGCGGTGTCATGGTTGGCGTACTCATGGTGCTCCGGCGCCTGCGCGGCCAACTGGTCGGCGCACCGCAGCAGCACAACCTCCGGCTTCTGGGCCGTTTGCCGCTGGACCAGCGCAACAGCCTGACATTGATCTCGGTTAAGGACGAGGAACTGCTTGTGGGGCACGGTCCCGAAGGAGTGCGGCTGTTGCGACGTTACCCCAATGGCGCCCGCGCGTCAGGTCCGGACACGACGGCGAAGGGGTGATGGGGAGTATGTGAGTATGTGAATGGGGGGATGTGGGTGTGACGGGGATGGTGGGGAGCGGGAGTCGGCCCCCGACGCCCGCCCCGAAACCACGGTACCAGGCGAAAATGAGGGCTCGAAGGCCACCCGACCTGGGGCCTGAAAGCCGAACACTGAAACCTCATACGGGTGATTGCGAACGGCAAACGAGGGGTTCACGACATGCAGATCTGGCGACGAGTGGCGTTTATCGGTGCGATAGCACTGTTGGTCGGGGGGGCCGCCGGGGCGCAGACCGCGGCGGTGGTGGGTGGCAACGAGGTGGGATTCCGGCTCAGCCTGGAAGGCCAGAGCTTCACCCGGGCGGTGAACATCTTCCTGCTCCTGACGGCCCTGAGCCTGGCACCCTCGTTCATTCTGATGATGACGTCCTTCACCCGGATCGTCATCGTCATCGGGTTCCTCAAACAGGCGCTTGGGGTGCAGCAGGCGCCGTCCGGCCGCATCGTGGCGTCACTGGCATTGTTTTTGACCTTTTTCATCATGCAGCCGACGTGGAACGCCATCTACCAGCAAGCGGTGCTGCCGTTCTCAAAAGGCGAGATTACCGAGGGTGTGGCGTTGGAGAAGGCCGGAGCACCCTTGCACCGATTCATGCTCGCCCAGACCCGCGAAGCGTCGTTGGCCATGTTCATGGACCTGGCGGGGTTGGACCCGGCCAGCAGCGAGGCGGACATCCCGTTGCGCGTGGTCGTCCCCGCGTTCATGGTCAGCGAACTGCAGACGGCCTACCAGATGGGGTTCCTCATCTATCTGCCGTTTCTGGTCATTGACGCCGTGGTGGCGACCTTTCTCATGTCCCTGGGGATGATGATGCTGCCACCGACCATGGTCTCGCTGCCGCTGAAACTGCTGCTTTTCGTCATGGTCGACGGCTGGGACTTGGTGGTGCGCGGACTGGTCGCCAGCTTTGTGGTGTGAGCCGGGCAGACCCCGGTGAATGCCGCCGCGGCGGGAGTGCCTCTCAACCCCGGAGCGCGTGGCGGGGACCGCAAAAGGGTGCCGTTGTGAGCGAAGAACTGGTTACCGAACTGCTCGTGCTGACACTGCAGACGACGGCGCTGCTGCTGGCGCCGACGATCATCACCATGCTGGTTGTGGGTGTCATCACCAGCCTTCTGCAGACGATCACTCAGGTTCGCGACAGCACGGTCACGTTCATCCCCAAAGTCATTGCCGCCGGAGTAGTGTTGGTGTTGACCGCGCCCTGGTGCATGCAGGTCATGCAGGGCTTCTGGGGCCAGATCATGGAGGTCTTCTCGAGGGGTGCACAGTGACGTTCGAGTTCCCGCTGCTAATGAACGTCGTCACTTTCCTGACGGTTTACGGGCGCCTGGCGGGGTTTCTGGTGTTCGCGCCGGTATTCGGGGCGACCCACGTGCCCGTGCCCGTGCGGATCCTCCTGCCTGCCTTGATCGGCGTGGTCGTCTCGCCTTTGCTCCCCGCCGACTGGGGCCCGCAGGCCCTTGGGGCCGCCCTCAGCCTGCCCCTGCTGACGGTACTTATTTTCGCCGAGTTCCTCCTCGGCGCCGTCGCGGCCCTGCAGGTCCAGTTCTTCGTCGAAATCTGGCGCATGGCGGGGGACATCATCGCCAGCAACATCGGCCTGTCCTTCGCGCAACAGGTTGACCCTTCGTTCGAAATGCAGGATACGGTCCTCGGTGTCGTGCTGACCCAGCTCTTCGTGGTGCTCTTTCTCGTGGCTGGCGTGCACTTGGATCTCATCCGCCTGGCCGTGGCCTCCCTGCAGCAGGTGCCGCCCGGCACACTGCTGCCGGCCGCCGACCTGGCCGAGACATCCTGCCGGCTGGCCGGTCGGATCTTCAGCGACGGCCTGCATCTGGCCCTCCCGGTCATGGGCATCGTGCTGTTCGTTCAGGTCGGGCTGGGGCTGATCTCCAAGTTCGCCCAGGAAATTGAAGTCCTGATGCTGGCCCTGCCTCTGCAGCTCAGCCTGGGGGTCCTGGTGCTGGCGCTGCTGATCCCGGTCTTTTCCGGAGTGATCCACTCCCACTTGGACGAAGTCCTTGATTTGGTCACGAGGCTGGTGACACCGTAGGGTGGAGGAATGTGTCATGTCCTGACGCCCGATGAACACCCGTTTCCGGTTGGCCGCCGTCGTTTCTGACTCCACCACTCCTGGGGCGAGTATTCCGGCTTCGCTCAGAATCTTCCGCCTTCGTCCGGGCACTTCGGCGTGACAAGGCGCCGTTGCACGCGGGCGTCGGGGGGCTGAACATCCGCCTTCCCTCCTCAACTTTCAGCCCTCAGCTTTCAGGTTTCAGCTTCCATCCCTCAGCGCGCGGTACGGTTCCTGCGTCTGACCTGCCCGACACCGCGCTCGGTGACGCCGGTTCGGGCCCCTTGCAGGCAGGGGGCCAGGGCGGCGCCGGCCGCGCGGCACACGGGAGTTCCGCAGGTGGCCCACGACCCAAGCAAGACCGAACCGGCAACCCCCAAGCGGCTTGAGGACGCCCGCCGCGAGGGTCAGGTCGCAATGTCCCAAGACCTGGTGGCTGCCATCACGGCGATCGGCGGTCTGCTGTTGCTCTTCCTGACTGTGCGGCAATTGCGTGTTGCGTTTGCCGACATTTTTATGCTCATTCCGTGGAGCGACTGCCGTCGGCAATGGGCGATGAGCGACTTCCAACAATGGGTTATGACCATCGGGCTTCTTTTGGCAAGAGTTCTGCTAGTTCCCTTATTAGGTGTGGTCGTGCTCTCGGTGGTTGCGGTGTGGGGACAGATCGGAATCTACTTAGAGACTGGGCTTATGGGGCAAGGCTTCAACAAGCTGGATCTGGTTCAAGGCGTGAAACAAGTCATTCCTTCCAAGGACAACATCGTAAAGCTGCTGCTGGCCGCGGGCAAGGTCATCGTGGTGGGGGTCGTTCTGTACTCGGCCATTCGCCGCGACCTGCAAGGGTTCGTCGTTCTGCCCATCCTGCCGCTCGGGGATGACGTGGACTGGCTCGTGCACCGCGGCCTGATCATGACCATCAAGCTGCTGGTCCTGCTTCTGGTCATGTCGTTGATCGACTTCGCGTGGCGCCGGTACCAGCATCGCGAGGGCCTGATGATGAGCCTGCAGGAACTCAGGGACGAACACCGGAACAGCAGCGGCGACCCGCAGGTGAAATCGCGGCAGCGGCAGCGGATGCGCCAGTTCTCGCTGGCGCGTATGATCGCGGAAGTGCCGCGCGCCGACGTGGTGGTGACCAACCCCACGCACGTGGCCGTGGCGTTGCGCTACGTCCCCGGCTCCTACGCCCCGCGCGTCGTGGCCAAGGGATTGCGAAAACGGGCGCAGCGGATCAAGAGCATCGCCCGCTGCGCCGGCGTGCCCATCGTCGAGGAACCGGCCCTGGCCCGGGCGCTGTACCGGCACGTGCCGCTGGGTGAGAGCATTCCGTCGCAGTTCTTCGCCGCCGTGGCCGTCATCCTGGCACGGTTGCATCGGCGAGGCGTGCGCCGTTTTGCGCTGTGAGAAACGTCCGTAACGGTTGACCAGAGAGTCCCGCACCATGAATGAAACCAGACGAACCTGGAATCCCGAGGTCTTCCTCGCCCTGATCGTCGGCGGGATCCTAGTCGTGCTGCTGGTCCCGCTGCCGGCCCTGCTCCTGGACCTGTTGCTGGTGCTGAACATCGGCCTGACCCTGAGCCTGCTGGTGATGATGTTCTACCTGCGCAGTCCACTGGAGTTCTCCAGTTTCCCCGCCCTCCTGCTGATGGTCACCCTGTTCCGCCTCTCCCTGAATGTCGCGGCCACGAAACTGATCCTGCTCAACGGGTTTGGCGGCCATGTCATCAACGCCTTTGGCCAGTTCGTGGTCGGCAACAACTACGTGGTCGGCGCGGTGATGTTCCTGATCCTTCTCGTGATCCAGTTTGTGGTCATCACCAAGGGCGCCACACGCATCGCCGAGGTCGCGGCGCGGTTCACCCTGGATGCCATGCCGGGCAAGCAGATGAGCATCGACGCCGACCTGAACGCCGGCATCATCGATGAGGACGAGGCCCGCGGGCGGCGTGAGAAACTGTCGCACGAGGCCGATTTCTTCGGCTCCATGGATGGCGCCAGCAAGTTTGTGCGCGGCGACGCCGTTGCCGCGCTGGTCATCACGGCGATCAACATCCTGGGCGGACTGGCCATCGGCGTACTGCAGCGCGGCATGACGATCGTGGACGCGCTGCAGACGTACACGCTGCTGACGATCGGTGAAGGCCTGGTGGCGCAGATCCCGGCCCTGATCGTGTCGCTGTCGGCGGGTATTCTGGTGACCAAGGCGGCGACCACCGAGGGCCTGGGCACGCACATTTCCGGACAACTCCTGCGCCGTCCCGAGCCGTTGATGCTGTCCGGCGTCATGCTGCTCGGCCTGGGGCTGCTCCCCGGCCTGCCGCTGCTGCCGTTCGCCGTCCTGGCCGGCGGGGCCATGTGGCTCAGCACTTCGGTGCGCCGGCGGCAACACCTGGCCTCGCAGGCCGCCGGGGGCGCCGCCGGCGAACTCCCGGGAACCGCGGCGTCGCAACTGGGCGGCGCCGGGAAAGCCAAGCAACTGGCCGGCGCCGCACCGGGCACGGCACCGGGTGTCGCGCCGGGCACGGACAAGCAGCCGGCGCTGTTGAGCACCGTGTCGCCCCTGGTCCTGGAGATCGGGTTTGGCCTCATCCCGTTGGTGGATCAGCGGCTGGACGGCGACCTGGTGACGCGTCTGGGCAAGATCCGCGAGCAGATCCGCGACGACCTCGGCATCCTCATTCCGCCCATTTCCGTGCAGGACAACATTCAACTGGCGAACAGCCAGTACCGGGTCCTGATCCGCGGCATGGAGCGGGGGCGGGGCACGGTGCAGGTCGGCTCGCACCTGGCCATCAATCCGGGCGACGTCAGCGGGCAGCTCGAAGGGGTGCGCACCACGGAGCCGGCGTTCGGGCTGGAGGCGGTGTGGATCGACTCGAAGCGGGTCGCGGCCGCCGAGACGCGCGGCTACACGGTCGTCGACTGCCCCAGTGTGGTGGCAACGCACCTGGCCAAGATCGTGCGGGAAAACGTCATCGAAGTGCTGTCGCGGCAGTCGGTCAGCGACATGGTTGACCGCGTCAAGGAAACCGACGCCACAGTGGTCAGCGAGCTGGTGCCGCAGCAGTTGAATATTGGCGGCGTACACCGGGTCCTGCAATGCCTGTTGTCCGAGCAGGTGCCGATTCACGATCTGGCCACGGTCCTGGAAACCCTCTCGGACTACGCCGGCCACACCAAGGACCCGCTGCTGCTCAGTGAGTTCTGCCGGCAGGCGGTCAAAGCGCGCATCGTGGCCCGGCACCTGGGCGACGACGGCAGCCTGCGCGCCTTCATCCTGACCCCCGACTTGGAGGACGGCCTGCAGCAATCGCTGTCACGCGGCAAGACCGGCGCTCTCAGCCTGAGCCCGGAGCAGGCCGACGCGCTGGTGAACGAAATTCGCAAAGAGTTTGGCCGGTTGCGGGACCGGGCCGACGCGGCGCCCGTACTCATCGTCGCCCCGGCCATTCGTCCCCACCTGGCCCGGCTCGTGCACCGCAAGACCCCAGACCTCGCCGTATTGTCCTACGCCGAGGTGCCGGATGACGTACGGTTGCAGGTGCTCGGCACGGTCGATGCACCCATGGCAAAGGAAGCTCTGGCAGCATGATCGTCAGATGCTACTCGGGAAACTCGCTGGAACGGGTCCGCGAAGTGATCCAGTCGGACCTGGGCGAACACGCCGTCATCGTGACGGCCCGGAAGAGCCGTCGCAAGGGCTGGCTACCCGGCCTGGGGCGCACGGTGTTCGAGGTCACCGCGGTGGCCGACGAACCGGTCAACGCCGAGAATCCGACCGCAGGGCAGGCCAGCGGCGCCGGCGCGGCGGTGCCGGAATCACTCTTGGAGACGCAGAAGGTGCAGTATCGCGGGCTGCGTCAGTCCATCCGATTGCTGGACGAGAAACTGGTCGAGATCGACGGGTGGATGGAGGTGCTCGCGAGTCGCTGCGGCGAAGCGCGGCAACCGGCGCCGCTGCAGTGGGTGCACCCGGAGTGGCAGGAGCGGATGCGGAAGACGCTGGCCAGCGAGATGCCGGGCCGGCAGCCACACGAGAGCGACTGGATCGGGGCGCTCGGGCGCCTGATCCCGACCGTTCCGGGCTTGGAGCTCCGACGCGCGCCCGGGGCCGGACCGCGGCTCTACGTGCTCATCGGCTGCACCGGCGTCGGCAAGACCACCACGCTGGCGAAACTGGCAGCCCGCGGCGTGCTGGGCAACCAGCTCAAGGTGGGAGTGATCACCCTGGACACGTTCCGCATCGCCGGGGTTGAGCAACTGCGCCAGTATGCCAACCTGCTCGGCATCGAACTCGCCGTCGCCTTCTCCCCCCTCGAGTTTCGGCGCGCGGTCGAGAGATTCGCCTCCAAGGATATGATCCTGGTCGATACTCCCGGCCGCGGCCAATTCGACAGCGCCGGGATCGCCGAGATCCGCAACCGGCTCGGGGGGATGCAGGACCTCCAGCCCGTGCTGCTGGTGCCGGCCAACATCCGTCGCAGCGAGGTTCCGGAAGTGCTGAACGGGTACGGGGCTCTGAGCCCGGCCCGGCTCATCATCACCAAGTCCGACGAGGCGGGCTGCACCGATGGCCTGACCCGGCTCTTCGACTTGGCCGGCGTGCCGGCGGCCTACATCACGACCGGGCAGAGTGTTCCGGAGGACATCCAGGAAGCGTCGCCGGCGTTGCTGGTGTCGCTGTGCTGCCGCCACATGAGCGGCGTCGCGCCGCATTCCGGTCCGGTGGAGCCCTTGACGGCAACAGACCCTGTCGTCGACGCCGCCGCGGGGGCCGCGCCAGAGCCAGCCACAGCGTTGGCCGCAGAGTTGGAGCGTTCGATCAAGGATGCGGCAGCGAAGTCGAAAGGCGGCGTGGTGCCGGGACGCAAGCCGTCCCCCCGCCCCCAGGAATCCCGTTCTCCGAACCCTGAGCCCTGATTCCCAAACACGGTCCCAACCGTCCACATACAGGAAGCCAGTTTCCATGGCCAGTCCGGTCTGCAAACCGAACGACACCGACCAGGCGGCGGGCCTGCGGCTTGCCGCGCGTCGCGCCACGGGCCACGACGGCAAGACGGTGGTCTGCCTGGCAGTGGCCAGCGGCAAAGGCGGCGTCGGCAAGACGTTTCTGTCGGTCAACCTGGCGTTGGCCTTTCGCCAGTTTAACCGCCGCGTGCTGCTGGTGGACGCCGACCTGGGTTTGGCGAACACCGACATCGTGCTGGGCGTCAACCCGAAGTACACCCTGCAGGATGCGCTGTTTCAAGGCTACGAACTCGCCGACGTCGTGGTTCACACGCCCTATGGCATCGACCTGCTCGCGGCCAGTTCCGGGGGGCGCGAGATGGTCGCCCTCGGCGAGACGCGCATGGGGTTGTTCATCGACGAGCTGCTGCGCTTCGCCACCCAGTACGACGTGCTGATCCTGGACTGCGCCGCGGGGATCGGCAACAGTGTCACCGCCTTCCTGGCCGCCGCACCGCTGAGCCTGATCGTCACCACCACGCAGCCCACTTCCATTATGGACGTGTACGCGCTGATCAAGGTCATCCGCCAGGAAAATCTGGGTGTGGACATCGCACTCGTCCCCAACATGGTCGCGGACCACGCGCAGGCGCAACGCGTTCTGCAACGACTGACCGCGGCCGCGGAGACGTACCTGTCCACGCAACTGGAAGTGCTGCCGCCGATCCCGTTCTCCGATGCCGTTTCCCGCGCCCTCTACGCACGCCGGCCCTTGCTGGCGTACGAGCCGGATGACGCGGCAGCCCGGCAGGTGGTGCTTCTGGCGCGGAGCATCCTGCAGAAGCAGAAGGCGGCAACGACGTTGGCGAATCTGGACATCAAAGGGCTCATTGACGGGGTCCTCAAGGGGTGAGTGCACATGCAGCGGGAAGCATATCGGAAGATCGTGCTGGTCATGGGCCTTGGCATCGGCGTCCTGTGCCTGCTGCTGAACCTGGCGATGGGCTCCGATCTGCTGCACGCGGCGTTCAATGCGCTGTGCGTGATGCTGGCCGCGTCGCTGATTCTGTTTCACGTCATGCGCTGGGTGGGCATGGTCCTGGGGCGATTCCTCCAGGAGCAGACTCAGCGGACGCGGCTGAACGGCGCACCCAAGACGGCCCAGGGCGAAGAGTCTGAAACCGCGGAACCCGCGAGGAATGTCTGAGCATGTCGGTGACGCTGACGAAACGACGGCAGGAACGGTGCGGGGCGGCTGACGCCGTCGCGCCGCGTCGTCTCGTCAACGACAAAACGTGGCGTCCGGATGCCCAGGCCGCGGTGCCGGTCGAAACCGCCGCACTGTGGCGCGCCCACTGGCGTGACCCCGATGACGCGGCGGCATACACGGCGTTGGTCGAAGCCTGCCTGCCACTCGTAACCCGGGCGGTTCGGCGGCTCTCGATCCAGGTCCAGTCCCGCGTCGATCCGCGCGAACTGATCGGCAGCGGCGTGCAGGGCCTGCACCAGGCCATCCGGCGGTATGCACCGGACCGCGGCGTGCCCTTCGAACGATTCGCCGAACCGCGCATCCGCGGCGCCATCATGGACGAACTCCGCGACCGCGACCCGCTGACCCGCCGCCAGCGCCAAGGCGTGCGCCAGGTCCTGACAGCCATGTCCGAACATGTGGCAACCCACGGCAACCTGCCCAGCCATCACGACATCGCGGTGCGAACCCAACTCAGCGAGGGTGACGTCGACAGCCTGCTGGGCATGGGTGCGGCCAGCGTCAACCTGGAGGAAGAGTTCGCCGAGGGGCTGCGGTACATGGATGTCATTGCCGACACCGAGACGCTCTCGCCGGCCGAGGCGGCGGACCAGAGCCTCTCAATGGAAGCGCTGCGCTGCGCCATCCGGCAGCTGCCGGAGCGGGACCAGCAATTGCTGTACTTCCGACACCATGAACAGCTGGGGGTCAAGGAGATCGCCCTGGCTTTTGACGTGACACCGGGGCGCGTATCCCAGATGTACAACGAGATTGTCATGCGGCTGCGCGTGTTGATGAAGACCAACGCCTGATCCCCGACTGGCGATGGAGGTCAAGCAAGATGGACACGAACACCCAGGGAAGCAACGAGATTCCCGAACTGACCCGCCTCCAGCCCTCCAGCGACGGTGCCGACGGAGGTGGTGCGCGGAACGCGTACGCCCGCATGCCGCGATCGTCGCACGCCAAGCCGGCCGAGCGTGCGGCGGCGGACCCCGTGCAGGTCCAACTCTCGGCGGCGGCGGCGGCGCGGTTGGGACAGGACGGGGAAAAGGCCCAGGTGAAGCCGTTCGTCCCGTCGGCGGTCTACGTCGCACCACGGCCCCAGGTCCGGGTTACGGTGCCGCCTCGCGACAGTTCCAAACTTGACATACCGGCGAACGTTCAGTATAGGTCTGGTGAGCGTTCAGTGTAGTTCTATTAGGATATGGACGTCCCGGCGGGGGCGAAGCAAGACCCATGATTCCCAGCCCGACAGCGGGCGCCGACGGCAACGGAGGACGACACCATGCAACTGCAACAGTCGCAGAGTAGTCTCCAGGAGCTTCGCCAAGAACAGACCATGACGTACCAGCAGATCCAGGCACTGGAGCTGCTGGCCGCCCCGGTGATGGACCTGCAGACCATTATCCGCGCCGAGATCGAGCGCAATCCCGTGCTGGAAATCGAGTCGGAAGACTTGCCGTTGCCGCTGCCGGGCGAGGACAGTACGCCGGTGGACAACACCGGCGACGACGACGAGTGGGTCGACCAAGTCCTGCGCCTCGACGAGGAGAGTCCCGTGAGTGCGGTGGCCAACTCGACGTGGAGCATGTCACCCGAAGACGAGGAGGTGCGCAAGCACTACCTCGACTCGATCGCCACACGCACCAGTTTCCATGATGAACTGGCCGAACAACTGCGGTTCCTGAACCTGGATGAGGCGACGCAGGAGTGCTGCGAGACGATCGTTGCCTGCCTGAACGATGACGGGTACCTGACCTCGCACCCGGCCGACCTGGCAATGGCCTGCGGTGCGTCCCTGGACGTCATCGAGCGCGCCATCACCGTGGTACAGTCCTGCGAGCCGGCCGGAGTCGGGGCTCGGGACTTGCGCGAACGGCTGCTGTTGCAGCTCGACCGCGCCGGCCGCGGCGACACGCTCGCCTACCGGCTGGTCGCCGACCACCTCGACGACCTCGGGGCGAATCGCATGCCGGCCATCGCCCGGAAGCTGGGTGTTGCGCTCGGCGACATCCGGGACGCCATGGACGAACTGCGGCACCTCTCCCCGCACCTCTCGCACGAGGCGATCGAGGCGCCGGAGAACTACGTCCAGGAGGAGGCGGTATTGATCGAGAAGGACGGGCGGCTCCAAGTCAACGTGCCGGACGGGCGGCTGCCGCGCTTGCGGATCAGCGGGCTGTATCGGCAACTGCTGCGAGACCGGACCACGCCGCAGGAGACGCGGGAGTATATCAAGAGCAAGGTCCGCGCGGCGTTCACGTTCATCAGCAACCTGTCGCAGCGCCAGAACACCCTCGAGCGTATCGTCAACGCCATCGTGCAGGAACAGCAGGAGTTCTTCCGCGGCGACTATGACAAACTCAAGCCCCTGACCATGGCCCAGGTGGCGCGCGGGGTCGGCGTGCACGAAACCACGGTCAGCCGCGCCGTTTCCGGAAAGTACCTGCGCTGCCGTTACGGCCTGTTGCCGCTGCGGCAATTCTTCACCGCCGGGATCGGGGACGGACAAGGCCACACGGTGTCCAACAAGGTCATCAAGGACGCCATTCGCGACCGAATCATGGAGGAGGACCCCGCGGCGCCTCTTTCCGACGGGCAAATTTCGACCGAACTGCGCCAGCGCGGCTGGAGCGTGGCGCGACGAACCGTAGTCAAGTACCGCGAAAGCATGGGCATCCCGGCACTGAGCATGCGGCGCCGGTACTGGTAGCACGGAACGCGGAGCGCGGAGCAACGCCTCCCCTCAAACCTTTGAACCCTTGAACCTCTGAACCCACATCCAACGTCTGTCAGCAAAAGGAGTTGCCGACATGTTGATCCTGGCACGCAAGCAAGACGAATCGATCATCATCGGAGACGACATTCAAGTGAAGGTCATCCGGGTGCAGGGCAATCAGGTGCACTTGGGGATTTCAGCACCGCGTTCGGTCACGGTGCACCGTCAGGAGATCTACGAGCAGGCGAAGAGCGAGAATCTGAAGGCGGCGCACGGGAAGTCGACCGAGTTAAAGGACAGACTCGGGGCGCTGCCGTCGTTGATGCAGGCGAGGACAAAGTGAGCCGGCGGATCGGGGCCTGGCACACTCCCTGCGTAAACAGCTTCCGATGAAAGCGGCACGTCGTTGCGGCCGTGAAGGTCGAGAGAGTCGCAGGAGCAGGTAGAGGGCGTAGAGCAGAGAGCCCTGGGGCAAGGAACCGGAACGCCCCCCCCCCGACACTCAGTCCTCGACGCCCGAACGCAGAACGCCGCGACCGCCAAGGAATGCAGAACTGACCGGACAGAGCAGCACGGAGGGTCACACCATGGTACAATGCGAATGCGAATGCGCGGTGGAAAGCCCCGTCAGGGCTTCAGCGATGGAAATCCGACGCGACAATGCGCTGCGCTCGGTCTACCCCATCGAACCGGAAACTCTCGTCGAGTTTGCTCGTGGCATCCCAGGCTTTGAGCAGATCGCGCAGTACCGGATTCACGGACTCGACGCGGTTCGGCCTTTCATGTTCATGGAGGCCGTGCGGTCAGAAAATGTGAGTTTCGTGTGCATCGATGCCTTCGTGGTGACGCGTGACTACTCCGTCCGTCTGCCGGCCGCCGTGACCGAACGGCTCGGGCTGGACAGCGAGGACGACGCCGTGGTGCTGTGCCTGGTCACGATTGGCGACACGGTGCAGTCGACGACCGCCAACCTGATGTGCCCGCTGGTCATCAACCGTCGAAACCGGCGCGGCGAGCAGGTTATCCTCGATGGCAGCGACCTGCCGGTCCGCTATGCCATCTGGCAGGCGCTCCAGCCCACGGTTGGCGCAACCGTACGCCCGTAGGGGGCGCGCCAGGCAGGCCATGGGCCCGGACGCTTGACCCACGCGGCTGCACCTTGCCCCGCGTCCTCAGAGCGTCGGTCCACGGTACCGCCAGAGACTGGCATCGTTACACTTCGCTGCAAGAGGCCGGCTATCGGCTGTAGCGTCGGCCTTGCAGGCCGACTCCCGGCCCTCTTGCATCGGAGTCTGGCTATGATCGGCCTGCGCCCCCCCCTGAACACTGAGCACACCCTCCCCATTCCCCCCGCCCGTCTGGCACGCTCTCTGCGTAGTACCTTATCTCACAGACCCGTGAACATACCGTCCGGGTCAAAATGGCGGAGGAACGCCCATGACACAACCCATGGTAATCCTCAACGATCAAGGCTCACGCTCCATCACACAGATGATGGACTTGGCGATGCAGCGCCAGCGCCTGATCGCCCAGAACCTGGCCAACGTCAACACCCCCGGTTACATCCGACACGACATCGAGTTTCACGAAACCCTGGCCAAACTGGTCGCGGCTGGCGACGACTCGTCGGCCGCCGCAGCCGTGCGGCCAACGGTCGTGGAGGACACGACGGATAAGATGCGGGATGACGGCAACAACATCATTCCGGGCCGCGAGATGAGCGAGATGATGCAGAACGGCGTGTTCTACAACCTCTTGTCGAAGGCGTTCAACACGCGGCTGAACATTCTGCGTTCGGCCATGCGCTCCGGCTAGCGGCACGCGCCGCGGGTGGAAACTATGGACATGAACAGCGAACAACGTCGACAGAGTGGCACACGGTGTGCGTACCGGGTTCTCGTGGACGGACTGGGCTTACTGTGGCGAAACGCCCCGCAGGGGTTTGGCTACTCCGGGCTGCAGCCGTTTGCGGCGTCCGGCCCCGGCGAGGTGCGCGATCCATGGACCCCGGCGTGGTCGAGTCATAGCCCATTGATGCATAGCAGGATCCACTGTATTCTTGAGCCGGAAGACAGCGAGGTGCGACCATGAGTGCGATTGAACTCTTTCCTGCCTTGGGGATCAGCGCCAGCGGCTTGCAGGCCGAGCGGACCCGTATGGAAGTGGCGGCCAGCAACCTGTCCAACGCACACTCCACAGGCGGCGCGGGCGGCAAAGTTTTCCGCCGCCAGCAGGTCGTTTTTGCCGCTGTATTTGCCGACAGCATGAACGGCGAGTCTGTCCCGGGCGGCGTGCGCGTCGAGGGAATTTGCGATGACCCGCGGCCCCTGCAAGAAGAGTATATGCCGTACAGTCCGGCCGCGGACAAGAACGGCATGGTCAAACTCCCGAACGTGTCGCCCATCGAGGAGATGATCGACATGATGACTGCAGCGCGGGCCTACGAAGCGAATCTCTCGGCCATGCGGCAAAGCCGTGATATGGCGCGTGAGACCATATCGCTCGGACGCGGCGGCGCGTAGCGGCATGCACTCGTGGGTGTTTGGGGTTCGGAATAGAGGCGAACGGGGTGTTCGCAGGTTGTACGGCAACGGAGACAAGCCATGATCGAAGCTATCGGCACGACCCAGATCCGGCCCCCAGACGCCGCGTTGCCGGATCTTCGGCTGGATAAGCCCGCGAAGACAGACCAGGCCCCGTCCTTCCAGGACATGCTGACCAACCTGCTTGCCGACGTGGACAAGGCACAGACGCAGGCGGACGCTTCCATTCAGAACCTCGCCGCCGGGAAGGAAAACACCTCCATCCAGGACGTGGTTGTGCGCATGGAGGAAGCGGACCTGGCGTTCCGATTGATGAAAGAGATCCGGGATAAGCTCGTCGCCGCCTACAAGGAGATCATGAGCACGCAGGTCTGAGCGCGGAGCACGGAGAAGGCCGAAGAGTAAAGCAACGGGACGCTCGCCGCCTGCAGCCCGCAGCTGGGATTACCGGCGGCGAGGGTGTCGGGCGCGTCCGAGCAGGCTTGAGCCCTGCACGGAAGGTTCCCGGTCTGGAACCCCTGAACCCATTGAACCCCAGAACCCTGGAACGCACCCATGGCTGAGACATCGAGCAACGCGCCGCGGAACATCCGCGATCAGATCGAGGCCCTGGCGGCCAAAGTCGTTCTCGCCGACCTTGCCGATGTGCAGGCGCTCGCCGACCTGCACACGTGCTTCGAGGAGCTCGGCGTGGCCGCGGAGGGGCAACCGCCCGTGGTCCGAGCCGCGGCAGAGAAAGCCGTCACGCTCGTGGCAGAGGTGATCCTGGGCGACGCGCCCGATCCGGCTCGTGTGATGCAGGTGCTCGGGGAAACGGTGACCGCACTGCAGTTGATCGTTCGCGACCGTCGCAATCCGGCGGAGGTCAAACTCCCGGCCGAACTGGGCTTGGCCGGCGCCGCGGCGCCCGCCGCTCCGGCCCCCCCGGCGACGAGCGATTTCAGCACGCGAATGGCGCGCGAAGCGTCGGCGATGACCAGCGACTTCCTCAATGAAGTCACGGATCGACTCGATACGGCCGAGAGTCTGCTTCTGGACCTGAAGGACGCGGCGCCTGCGCCGGAGGCCCTGTACAAGGTCTGCGGTCAGTTCCACTCGATCAAAGGCAGCGCCAATCTCCTCGGCTTGCAGGATCTCTCACGCGCGGCGCACGAGGCCGAGACGGCCTTGGAGCTCGCCGCATCCGGGAAGCTGTCCTTCCAGACCCAGGCGCGCGATATGGTCCTGCATGCCATCGATCGGTTGCGCGTCATGGGCGAGGAACTCGCCACAGGCCCGGCGCGTCCTCCCGGTGGTCAGGCTGAAGCGGGGCCGGCGGCGGCCCCGAAGGCCGAAGCCGCCGCCCCGGAGTCGCCGTCAGCCGTTCCGGCGCCCGCCCCTGATGCCGCGCTATCGGGCGACATCAGCGTCGATCCGGAACTGCTGGCTGATTTCATCGGTGAGTCCATGGAGCATCTGGAGGCGGCCGAGAAACACCTGTTGGAAGTGGGTAAGGGCGGAGCGGGTGAGCATCTGAACGCGATTTTCCGCGCCTTCCACACCATCAAGGGAGTGGCCGGTTTCCTGAATCTGGACGGAATCCGCGGTCTGGCGCACGATGCCGAGACCCTCCTGGATCTGGCACGCACCGGCAAGTTGTCGCTGGAGGGCGACACCATTGAGCTGGTGTTCGGCACGATCGATCATCTGCGGACGCTGATCGGCAAGGACACTGCGAAAGGCGGCACAGCGGGCCGGGCCGGGACCCAGGACCTGCGGGCCCAGATCCGCAAGGCGAGCAGCGGTGACGCCAAGGGCGCCGCCGCGCCGGCGGGGGCAGCGGCACCGATAACGTCGGCAGCCAGCTCCCCCTCTGCGGCTGCCGACGAGGGGTCCGAAAAGGCGCAACCCAAGGAAACGGTATCGGGCAGCGCGACGGTCAAAGTCCGGGAGACGATACGCCTGGACGCGGAGCGCGTGGATCGGCTCGTCGATGCCATCGGCGAGTTGGTGATTGCCGAATCGATGGTCGAGCAGGTGATCGAGCAGGCTGGCCACATGACCGACCAGCTCCACCGGCACATGAACCAGCTCGGAAAGATCTCGCGCGAACTGCAGACCATGGGCACCTCGCTGCAACTGGTCACGGTCCGGCCGATCTTCCAGAAACTGGTGCGGTTGGTTCACGACCTGTCACGGAAGATGAACAAGCCGGTGAACTTCGTCGTGTTGGGCGAGGATACGGAATTGGACAAGACGGTCGTCGATCAGATCGGCGACCCGCTGGTGCACATGCTGCGCAACGCGATCGACCACGGGCTGGAGGACTCGGTCGAAACGCGCCGGCAAGCCGGCAAACCCGATGCGGGCCGGGTCGAACTGCGCGCGTTCCAGCGCGGCGGCAACATCTACATCGAGGTCGAGGACGACGGACGCGGCCTGAACCGCGAAGCCATCATGGCCAAAGCCCTGAAACAGGGCCTGATCCGCGAAGGTCAGACGGTCAGCGACCGCGAGGTCTACAACCTCATCATGCTGCCGGGATTCTCAACTGCCGCGAAGGTGACGGAAGTGTCCGGTCGCGGCGTCGGCATGGACGTGGTGAAGCGCAATATCGAAACATTGCGCGGGCAAATCGAGATCTCCTCGACCGCGGGCAAGGGCACCTTGTTCAGCATCCGGTTGCCGCTGACCCTGGCCATCATCGACGGCATGATCGTGAAGGTCGGTCCGGAGCGGTACATCATCCCGACGCTATCGCTGATCCGCACCGTGAAACCGGACGCCCAGGACATCTCCTCGGTGCTGAACCGCGGCCTGGTCCTGCGCGAGAACAACGAGCTGCTGACCGTGGTGTCGCTGGGCGAGCAACTGGCGGTGGATCACGGCGCCGGGTCGCTGGCCGACGGGCTCGTCGTGATCGTCGAGGCCGAGGGCCGACGCGCCGGGCTCCTGGTCGACGCGCTGCTGGGCAAGCAGCAGATCGTCATCAAGTCCCTGGGCGAGATGATGAGGCAGATCCCCGGCGTCGCGGGAGGCGCCATCATGCCTGACGGCAATGTGGCCCTGATTCTCGACATTGACGGCCTGGTCCGCATGGCCACGAGCAGAAAAGAGGAACCAGCCGCCGCCGTGGTGGCGTAAGCGGCAGGATACCCGACGAGCATCGGTCGGGGTTCGCTATTCGGTCTTGGTCCCGACCGGGACGGGGAGAATCAGAGCATGGCAACAACCACAGCAACCGCAGCGGGAACGGGACGCCGGGTCATGACCGAGCAGGCGGGGAAGTACCTGACGTTCAAGCTCGGGGCCGAAGAGTTCGGGCTCGAAATCCTGAAAGTCCAGGAAATCATCAAGCTGATGGAAATCACGCGCGTACCGCGCACTCCGGAGTTCGTGCGCGGCGTGATCAACCTGCGCGGCAAGGTGATCCCCGTCATCGACCTGCGCCTGAAGTTCCAGATGGAGTCGCAGGCGACCACCGACAAGACCTGCGTCATCGTGGTGCAGGTCGCGCAGGGCGACAGCCGCGTAACGACAGGCGTCATCGTGGACGAGGTTTCGGAAGTGCTCGATATCGCCGCGGAGCAGATCGAACCGGCGCCGGAGTTCGGCTCCGCTGTGGATACCGCTTTCATCCTCGGCATGGGCAAAGTCGCGAAACGAGTCGTGATGCTCCTGGACGTGGACAAGGTCATGTCCAGCCGCGAATTGGCCGCCGTGGCGGGCGTCGCTAAGCAGTCATAATGCCCATCGGCTATAGCATCGGCCGTGCAGGCCGATCCCTTGCGCCTTGCGCTTGCACCTCGTCTGCCTGGGCAGTTGCCTGAGTGCTTGCCCGGGAACTCCGGCCCCACCGACAGGCGCCCTGCACCCCAAGGCGTCGTCGCCGCAGTCGCCTTGCACACTCGCGCCGTTTATCCGCACAGGTCGAAAAGGAAAGAACCATGCAAGACAAGCGTCTGTCGCTGAGAATGAAGTTGGCCGTCGGGTTCGGCGTCCCGTTGCTGGGCATTGTCGTGTTGACCGTCGGGTCGAACCTGCTGGTTCGAGACATCGGCAGGAATACCGCCGAGGCCCGCGCCGAGAGCAAGGAGAGCTTCGAGTTCGCCGTCCTGGCGCAGAAGATGAAGCGCGACACCATTCAGATCCAGCAGTGGTTGACCGACATCAGTGCCACGCGTGCCCGCGACGGTCTGGCGGACGGCTTTGACGAGGCGCAGAAGGCCTACGACTCCTTTTGCGCCGGCCTCGAGAAGTTCAAGGAGATGTACATCCGCGAGGACAATCGCGAGAAACTCCGAGAACTCGCGGACATCAGCACGGCCCTCGACGCCTACTACGCGATGGGCAAGACCATGGCCAACGCCTACATCAAGGACGGCACGGACGCGGGCAACAAGACCATGGGCGACTTTGACCAGACCGCGGCGGCGCTGGAGGAGCGGCTCGAGCCGTTCGTGGCGGGCCAGGCGCTGGAGGGGGACGCGGCGCTGGGCGCCATCGGGGTGCTGATCTCCAGGCTGCAGGCACTCGCGGGCGTGACCGGCATCATTGTCGCGGTGTTGTCCTTCCTCGCGGCGTGGTTGCTGGGGCGCGCCATCACCCGGCCGATCAACCGCGTGATCACGGGGCTGTCGGCCGGATCCGACCAGGTCTCGTCCGCCTCGGGCCAGGTGTCGAGCGCCAGCCAATCGCTGGCGCAGGGCGCCAGCGAGCAGGCGTCGAGCCTCGAAGAGACATCGGCCTCGCTTGAGCAGGTGGCCTCGATGACGAAACAGAACGCGGAGCATGCGAACCAGGCTGACGTTCTGATGCGGGAAACGAAGGCCACGGTTGACAGCGGCCTTGAGTCGATGCGGCGCATGACCGGAGCGATCGAGAAGGTCAAGGACTCGGCCCACGAAACCGCGAAGATCATCAGGACGATCGACGAAATCGCGTTTCAGACCAACCTGCTGGCGTTGAACGCCGCGGTCGAGGCGGCACGCGCCGGCGAGGCGGGCAAGGGCTTCGCGGTCGTCGCCGAGGAAGTGCGGAACCTGGCGCGGCGCAGCGCGGACGCAGCCAAGAATACCGCCGATCTGATCGAAGGCTCGCAGAGGAACGCCGAGGCCAGCGTGAGCGTGACGCAGGAGGTGGCCAAGTCCCTGGCGGCGATCCAGGAGGACGCCGTGAAAGTGGCGACGCTGGTTGCGAGGATCGCAGCCGCCTCGAAAGAGCAAACGCTGGGCATCGCGCAGGTCAACACGGCCGTGTCCGAAATGGACAGGGTGGTGCAGCAGAATGCGGCCAGCGCCGAGGAGTCCGCGAGTGCGTCCGAGGAACTGTCGGGCCAGGCGCAGGAACTCAACGCCATGGTGGGCGAAATGAGGGCGATCGTCGAGGGCGGCAGTGGCGGTGACGGCGTGACCCTGCGCCCGCCGGCGCGGCCTGCGCACGCACCGCAGGCGCGGAGGCCGGTGGCGCAATCGCGCGGGAAGGCAAGAGCACCGACGGCGCTGCCGCACCGTGCCGGTGCGAACGGGCGCCGCGCCGCCAGGCCCGCACTGGCCGCCGCCAGCCAGAGACCGGAAGAGGTCATTCCGCTGGACGACGCGGACCTGAAGCAATTCTGAGGTCACGGAAGGTGGCAAGGGCTCATGCCGCTGCCGGTATCGCTCAGTTCGACAAGCAGGTAGCGGCCGGGCGTGACCGATCGCGCCGTGGCTCGGCGCGTCCCGCGCCGAAGTGGGGTACGCCGGCCGGTCCCCGGCCGAGGGTCTCGGGCCGGGACGGCCCCGAGGGCACTCTGCTGCGGTCCCGGAGGTCCCGCGCCACGACCCGCCGCTCTGCGGCGGCGCTCCCAGCCATTTCTGCACCGCGTTCTTCAGGGCGGCCGCATCCAGCTCTTCCCAGCAGGACTCGGCCGTCGGGTCGGCGAGTTCATTCACGAGGCCTAAGGTATACGCTACAGCGCCACGCCTGCTGGCGCCAATCGGTTGCATGTCGTGCCGTGATGCGTCAGTGCCTCCCGGGCGGCAGACCGCCCGGTCATACCAAGGTGAAACTGGCAACGACGCTTCCGGAGCCCGCGAGGACGCGGGCGCTCCAAAGTCAGCCCTCCGTGCCAGTCCCTGGAGCGCCCGCGTCCTCGCGGGCTCCCGGGCCCCTTCAGTTTCATGGGAGTCTTGGGTGCCAGGCGTCCCTCTGGCGGCTGGCGCGGCGGGGCGATTATCTCAGAGGTTCCGGACGCGCTCTTCGGGGCTGATGATCTCCGTGATGCGCAGACCGAACTTCTCGTTGACCACCACGACTTCGCCTCGGCCCACGTGCACGCCGTTGACCAACATGTCGATGGACTCGCCGGCCGCGCGCTCCAACTCGACCACGGCACCGGGACCGAGAGCGAGCAACTCCTTCAGCGGCAGTTGCGTCTCGCCGATCTGCGCCGTCACGCGCAACGGAATACTGTAGAGGATGTCGAGGTTGCGCCGGTCGCCGTTGCCCGCCTTGCCCGCGGCGGACGGGCTCTCGCGGATGGACCCGAACTGGACCTCCGCGATCTCGTCGCCCGCCAGGTCAGAGCTCAGGGCCGAGCCGGCTGCGTTTGCTGATTGCTTTTCCATGAATGCCGCTCCATCGATGAAGAAAGGGGAAGTGCCCAAGTTGTTCAGAGTCTACGCTGTTCACCGCTCCAAAAGTTGCTCTCCAACCGAACGCTACGGGCTCGCCGGCTTGTCCGCCTTCTCGGACCGGGGACGCTCCGCCACCTCCGTAATCTTGACCCCGAGTGAATTGCCCACCCGGCCCGTGTGCCCACGGAACATCGGCTGGCCTTCGACCGACACGGTCACCGGTGTCGAGAACGTCTCTTCCAGGACCAGAATATCGCCCGGCTGCAACGTGAACCAGTCGCCGGCACGAATCACCGTGCTGCCGAGTTCGGCGGTGGCCCGGACCGGCGTCTCCAGCAGCGCGGACATGAGGTGGCGCCGGACGTCTTCCTGAGACGACTTTCCGTAGTAGTCCATCTTCCCGGCCTTGCCATGCAGTTCCTTCTGTATGGTCTGTACCAGCGGCATGGTGTAGCAGAGATTGATGATGCCGTTGGCCATGCCGATCTTGGCGTCAAAGGTCAGAACCACGACCGGGGCGTCCGGGGGCGTGGCCTGGATGTACTCCGGCGACGACTCGTGCCGCAGTTGCTTGATCTCACCCGGCAACACATTGCGCAGCGACGCGGACAGACGCGCGAAAACCATCGCGATCAGTGGCTCCAGGATGGCCAGCTCGACATCGGTGGGCTTGCGCGCCGACGTCTCGACGTTGCCTTTGCCGCCCACGAGCAGGTCCACCAACCCCAAAACCAGCGACAGGTTGATCTCCAAGACCGCAACGCCGACGTGCGTGCCGATGTTGAACACGATGGCGTGCGTAATCTCGGAAAGCGACAGGGTGAACTCACTGTAGAGCTGTTGATCGCCCGAGACCAGTTCCACCGCAACGGCGGAACGCAGGAACAGGGACATGCTGGCTTGCAGTTCGCGGGCAAAGTCCTCGTGCAGATTCGTCAACCCGCGGAGTTGCTCGCGGGTGATCAGGTGCGGCCGTCGGAAATCGTACAGGTGGGCGGCAAGCTGCTCGGCCTGCTGAGCGTCGTCGGAGAACTGGTCGACGGCAAGGTCGCCGCGCTCGACGGCGCCCATCAAGGCATCAACTTCATCTTGTGAGAGAATTTTGGCCATAGTTACGGGCGGTTCCGAGTTCAGAGTCCAGGGCGACAAGGGACAAGTGTCGCGGGGAAAACCACCGCGTCGCTTCGGCGTTCACTCACACTTACAGACTCACTCACCCACCCACACCCGCTGCTCACACACGGTCCTGCCTCTCCGCCTCGTCCCTACTGCACCAGGAAACCGCTGAAGTAGACGTCAAGGACATTTCCAGCGCTGTCCTTGGCCAGCAGATCGTTCAGCGTGTCCTTGATCTCTGTGGCCAACTGACGCTTGCCCTCGGCCGACAACAACCCGGCAACGGTCTTGTCACTGACGATGTTGATCACCGTCGCCATGATGCGTTTCTGGCGGCCTTTGGGGTTCTTGGCGTCCGGTTCCGAAAACAGGTTCAGCATGGCCGGATCACTGACTTCGATGACGATCTCCAACTGCGCATACCGGTTGCCGCTCGGATCCGCGACATTGACCTGCAAACGCGGCAGTGCCACCTCGGTGATCAGCACCTCGGGTGCCGCCGGTTCCTCCTTCGGCGCGGTCATGGACCGGAAGGCATAGATGGTCACGATCGGCGTGAGAACCATGACGGCGACCGACAGGCCCATGAGCAACATGACCATGGAGCGCGTCTGGCGCGCCTTCTCATTGTCCGCGATCTCTTTGGTGATCGGTTTTTCCTCGGCCATGGTGTCTGTCCTCGCTCAAGTCGCTCCTCTTACGGTCGCCGGCACCACAGTTCGCCGACATGCCGCGGGTCGGCACCGGCTTGGTTACTGTGTCCCTGTCGGCGCCTCGGGTGGCTCATCGGCCAGGCCGGTGTTCACCGGCGGAAGCGTGAACCACCGGCGCCGAAAATCAACGATGAGCGTCGTGACCTCTTCGGGACTCTCCCGGACCATATGCCGGTGACCGTTGGCCAGGATGATCAGCGTCTCCGGCACCTGCTCGATGGACTCGATCAAGTCCGAATTCAAGTACCGCTTGTGGCCATTGACGTCGGTGACGAGGATCACGGTGGCTTCTCCAAGGCCGGCTGGCTCGCCGGGGCATCAGCCGGATTGGCTGCTGCCCCGCGGGCTCACCGGGGAACTAGCGGCTACCGCTTCAGGTTCAGCACTTCCTGCATCATGGCGTCAGCGGTGGTCACCGTGCGCGCATTGGCCTGGAAGGCCCGTTGCACGGTCATCATGTCGGTGAACTCCTTGACCAGGTCGACGTTGGACTGCTCCAACCGCCCCTGGATCATGTACCCGACGCCGCCGATGCTGGGCGTCTCGGGGGTCACCGTGGTCAGGACCGTATTGGGGGTCGTCTTGAACAGCCCGCCTTCCTGCCGGTCAAGGGTGTCAGGGTTCCCGAAGCGCTGCAGGCCCAGTTCGCCCGTGCCATTGGTGAAGGCCGCGCCCACCACCGTCATGGCCCCGTCCGCGGTGATCGCCATGTCAGTCGGGATGGCGTCGAACGTGATCCGGTCCAGGTTGATGTCCAGCAGCATGGCGCCGCCGGGCCGCATCAGCACGTAGGAGCCGGCGGCCGCAGGGTCTTCGACAATGGAGAAGTCGCCGGCACGCGAGTACATCGTATCACCGTGATACTCGACCGGCAGGAAACCGTCGCCGATAACGGCGATGTGCGTGGCGACGCCGGTCTCATCCACGGAACCACTCGTCCAGTCGTAGTTCACGCCGGCCACGCCCACGCCGGTGCCCTGCTGCGCCATCAACCCGGCCGCGTTGGCGCCCGCGGTCTGCATGTACAGCGATTCCTGGAAGTTCATCGACCCGCGCTTGAACCCGACCGTGCGGTTGTTGGCAATGTTGTTGCCGATCACCGCCATGCTGTTGCCCTGCGCCAGCATCCCGGTCATACCCACGGTCATGATGCTACTGCTGCTCATTGGGGATCTCCTTCTTCTTTGGCTATGGGGTTTGAGTCGGTGTCGTACTCGACGAAGCCACGGATCCGATCTGGACGAGGTTCGCCAGGGGCACAGCCTGTCCGTCAATGATCACCTCGACCTTGTCGGCATCCGCCTGTACTTGTGTGACAACGCCCGTCAAAACCTGGCCGGTAACGGGGTCTTCGTACTGAACGTTCCGATCGATCAGACTCGCGGCACTGCCCAAACGCGCGGCACCCGCCATGGATGAGACGGCGTTGGCCATTGACCGCGATTGCTCCAATGTCGTCAACTGCGCCATTTGCAGCACGAACTCCTCGTTGCCCATCGGGTTCATCGGGTCTTGGTTCTGGAGCTGAGCCACGACCAGTTTCAGGAAGTCATCGGCACCCAGGGTGTCGACGGTCGACTTCGTGGTCGCCGTGGTCTGCCCGGTCGTCGGAGTGGCTGAAATCTGCATGACCCGTTTCCTTATAACCGCCCGTCGGAATGCTGATTTTCAACCATTACGCAGGAACCGTACCATGGCGCCAGCAGCACGTCCCGTACGCCAGGACCGGCAGGTCTTGCCGGCGGTGACGTTCGTCCTGGAAGAATTCTCCGCTGTTGAATGGGTCATGGTGATCATCGTCCTGCATCCCCCGCCTGGGTGAGAGCCACCGCCGGCATCACGCCGTGCGGCGTACGCCCGCCGCTAACGCCGTGGCACGCGTCGCCCGGCGGCGGTCCTTGCGCTTCTCCGCCGGCTTGCTGCTGATCTCGAACGACACCGCCGTTTGCCCGATCCCGCGCAGCGCAGCTTCGATATCCTGTCGCTGACTCATGAGTTGCGCCTGAATGCTCTCGTTGGCCACTTGGATGCGGACGGCCAGCTTGCCCTGCGTCCGCGACAGCGACAACTCGAACGGGCCAATGTGCTGACTCTCGCAAGCCAGGGTGACGCGGCCGCCATCGGCGAGCGGCGAACCGGCCGCCGGCAGGACGGCACGCTCGACGTTCTGCAGCAACTCGCGGGTGAGCATGCGGGCGAGTCGCTCCTGCCCCCAGGCCGAATGCGACGCCGCCGACGCGCGAGTCCCGCTCGTCCGGTCCGGAGCCGTGACCCAAGCCGATGTCGGCAATCCCGTCAGGTTGGCGGCAGACGTGGTGTTCTGGCTGGCCGCTTTGTCCCCCGACGCTCCGACGGTAGAGGACGTACGGGCCGTGTCCTGCTGCGACTGGAATGCCGTGTCCCAGTCGTTCGACGTGGTCTTCCGAAACGCCTTGCCACGCACCTCTGGCAACTCGGGCGTGGGCACACGCCCCTCGGCCATCGGCGACCGGGATCCCGCCGCTGAGGCCGAAACCGGTCCCGCCTGCGGAGTCTGCCCGGGCGCCGAAACGGCAACGTCGGCACGGGCATCGTCGCTCCACCGCGCAGACGTGGCAGATGCCCGCCGCTGTGTGCCGGAAGCTCGGGACAGAGATTCGGGAGCATGGCCCAACGTTTGCCGCTCCGCGGCGCCGAGCAGCACCTGCGCTGCAACCGCCGCACGCATCGGATCCGCGACCAAGACCGGGCCCCAAACCGCGTCACGCAGAACCTGCTGCCGGTCCGCGTGGATGGCCAACTCCTGGTGTGTAAAGGCACTCGGCAACGACGCCTTGGCACTAGGCGCCCCCGACTCACCCACGCGAGCCGAAGGTGCAGGTTTGGCAAGCTCAGGGACCGCAAACATGCCGTGCTCCGACGCGGGGAGGCGTTCGCCGGCCAGCAGAATGCCGGTTGCGTGTCGACTGTCGGCCGGAGTGATCCCCAGCGCCCGCTCTGGCGCGGCGGTCTCGCGGGGCGCGGGAACAGAGGCGGCCGGGGCCGGACGGGTGTCGTTCGACGGCGGTGTGGCAGGCACTGGCGCCGGGACAACGCCCTGAACGCCGGACAACGGGCCGGCCGTCACGCTCGACAACGGCGCGCCCTGCGGCGCGGCGGTCTCACGGGGCGCGGGAACAGCGGCGGCGGCGTGCAGGCTGCCGTGGTTCGGCGGCGGGACGGTTGCCGCAGTCGGGGCCGGGGCAGCGGCTTGCGCCAGGCTCTCGCGGACCGGTGCCGCCAACGGCACAACCGACGCAGCACGGCGCACACTGGGCAACGGACCGGCTACCACCCCGGGCAACGGCGCGCCCTGCGGTGCGGCGGCCTCGCGGGTCGGGCGAACGGCGGCAGGCGGCAGGCTGCCGTGG
>MHBL01000331.1 GCA_001803235.1 Lentisphaerae bacterium RIFOXYA12_64_32 | reverse complement strand
GTGCGGACCATTGCGCGCAATTGCGGGGTGACTTCTGGCGACCGAGCACTAGTACCATTGGGGGCGACGCCCTTGGCGGTGCTCCCCGAGGTCTTCGTGCACGACCGGTGTCTGCGTCTGCGGCTGTGGATGGAGGTCGCCACCGCCACGGATTCTGTCTCCCGGCCCAGCGGAAGAGAATCCGGGCGCGGTCAGTAAATGTGCGTGCTCTCCGTCTCCATCACCGGGCGCGTGAGCTGATCGGAGGTCAGCTCAACTTTGAAGCGCACGTCGCCTGCGGCCAAGCCTTTCACCCTGAGACGGAACACAGCCGTCGCCTGCGGCGCCAGCGACGGGACCGGCGCAAACGTCACCGCCTTGCCCACCACCTTGGCCTCGGTCGGCCCGGTTGAGGAGACGTATTCTTCCTCAGGCGGTAGGGTGCAGTTGATCCCGATATTCGTGTCGACGGCCGAGCCTTGGTTGAGCACGGTAATCGTGTACGTGAGCTCGCCGCCGACCTCGGTCGGGTCCGGATCGTCCACGCATTCCAGCAGAATCGCAGGGATGCCTTTGACGTCGAATGAACACGAGGTCGTCGCCTCGGCACAATAGGTCACCGTCGCCGAGTTCGAGACCTTGCCGATCTGGTCGCAGCGCATGGTTGTCTTCAGCACCCGCGTCTTGCCGGCATCGAGCGTCCCGAGGTGCCAGACAATGTTGCTGCCATCGCGGACGCCGTCGTTGTCGGCATTCACGAACTGGACGCCGCCGGTGACCGCATCACTGACAACCACGTTCAGGGCCGGGCCGTCGCCACGGTTGGTCACCGTGATCTCGAACGTCACATTGCGGCCCAGATAGCGCAGTTCCGGACAAGTCTTCGTGATGTCCACAATCGGCCCGGCATCGACCACGCACGCGAACAACCCGAGAAGCAACAACGCGGGCAGGGCAACGATTCTCATGGTTCGGGCTTCCTTTTGGGATGTCGTGAGTCGATGGATCAAGATCTGCTTCTGGACACGAACAAAAGTAGTCCGGAAGCTGCACGCCTGCAAGTCGGTCGGGGGTGCGGGGCGTAATGCGTCAGCACCTCCCGGGCCGCAGACGGCCCGGTCCCTTACGGGTTACTTGCCGGCTCGCGCCGCCACGGCCGCAAGGACCGTGGCGGCGCGGACGGACGCGAGTAACATCCAAACCCGACCGGGCCGTCTGCCGCCCGGGGGACGCTGACGCATCACCAAGCGCCAGCACGCGCCCTTGACTCTGCTCAACGGATGGTCTATATTAGGAGTATATTCCTTGTAGGTTATACCCATACGGAGTAAGGTCCTAACATGTACAATCGAATCCTGAACCTGGACGCGGGCGGGTCAACCTCTGTATTCCTTTGGGGACCAAGGAAGACCGGGAAATCGCTCTACCTCAGAAAACGCTTCCCAAACAGTACCTCATTCGATTTCCTGAAGTCTGATCTCTTCTTTGCCATGACCCGGAATCCCGCCCTGCTGCGGCAGCAATTGCTGGCGCTTGAAGCGTCCGGGAAACTGGTGGAACCCGTCATCCTTGACGAGATCCAGAGAGTCCCCGTGCTTCTTGATGAGGTGCACGGGATGATCGAGGACAAGGGCTGGCGCTTCATCTTGTGCGGATCGAGTCCCCGGAAGCTCAAACGAAACCACGCCAACCTCCTTGGCGGGCGCGCCTGGCGCTTTGAGATGCACCCCCTGACCATGCTCGAGATACCAGACTTCGACCTGCTCACCGCGCTCAATCGCGGCCTCATCCCGTCCCACTACCTCGAGCCCCGGTTCCGCAGGTCCCTGAAATCCTACATCACCGACTACCTCAAAGAAGAGATCATGGAGGAAGGGCGGGTGCGGAACCTGGCCGGGTTCGCGCGATTCTTGGACTCCATCGCGTACAGCCACGGCCAGATGGTCAATTTCCTCTCCGTCTCGCGCGACTGCGGGGTGGACGCCAAGACGGTCAAAGCCTACTATCAGATACTCGTTGACACCATGCTTGGCGTCTTCCTTGACCCTTTCTCGGCCAAGGGCGGACGGGAAACGATCAGCACCACGCCCAAGTTCTACCTCTTCGATGTCGGCGTGGCCGGACACCTGCTGAAACGGGACGTCCCGGAGGAGCGCGGGGAACTCTTCGGGCGGGCCTTCGAGCACTTCATCCTCATGGAACTGCTTGCCTATCGAAGCTACCGGGAAAAGGATTTCGCCATCGCCTACTGGCGGACCAAGACCGGCCTCGAGGTGGATTTCATCCTGGATGCCGGACGGATCGCCATTGAGGTCAAGGGGGGGCGCCGGGTGGACAATTCCGATATGCGGCCGCTCAAGGCCTTTACCGAGGAGCGCCGCCCGGAGCGATCCATTCTGGTCACCAACGAGCCCGAGCCCCGCCGCGTCGAGACGCTGGAACTGACCCCCTGGCGCGCGTTCATCACCGATCTCTGGGCCGGAACCATCCTTTGAACCCTATTCGAACTTAGCGCTCCGCGCAAGTTTGCCAGAGGACTTCTCCGAAGTACCGCGGGCGGCCCCGCCCGCTGGCACCGCGCGGAGGCCGCGCGGGGTACAGCCGGAACCGTACCGCTGGACCGAGGTACGGCCCAGATAGCCGCGAACGTGACGGTTAATAGCATTGGGGCAGCGCCCCCAGACGTCGCTTCTCACCGCAGGCCCAGGAGGCGGCGGGCGGTCTGGCCGGCGACGCGGCCATGGCTTCAAAGACCACGTCGTTGACGCGCCGCACGTCCGCCGGAGTCGGCGAGTCGCTCGTCAGTGGGTAGGACACACAGAACGCGTCGATGCCCAACTGATCGCCCTTGGCCAGCGTGTGCGCGGCATCCTCGCGGTTCAGTCCGCCGTCGCCACCGCCCCTGACATGGGCGTGCGCGTCGATGCGTTTGGCCGTCTTCCAGATAGGTGCTTCTCTTGTCATGACGACTCCTTTGCGTCAATCTGCGTGCGCTTGTTGCCCCCGGGCGACCCGGCAGCCGTTTCAGTCTGTCCCAGACCATCGGCGCAGCGGCTGACCTCGACCGTCACGTGCACCAGTTCCTCATGCTGCAGCAGGCACGCTTTGTACTCGGCGGGGCTGCGGGGGTTGCCGGCGACGAGCGCCACGATGCACGCGTACCGGTTCTGCCCTACTTTCCAGACGTGCAGGTCGCTGATTCGCGGGTCGGGGTCGCTCTCGATCGTTTGGCGGATCTCGCCGGCAATGGCGCCGTCGGTCTCGCGGTCCAGCAGGATGCCGCCAGTCTCCAGCAGCAGGGCCTGGGTCCAGCGGCCGATCATCACGGTGCCGACAATGCCCATCAGCGGATCGAGCCAGTTCCAGTTCAGGAATCGGCCGCCCAGCAGCGCCAAGATGGCGAGGACCGAGGTCAAGGCATCGGCGACCACGTGCAGATACGCGGCGCGCAGATTCAGGTTCTCGTGCGCGTGGCCATGCTCATGGCCGTGGTCACCGTGCGAAGGCTCGTGATCATGGTCAGGACGCGAAGGCTCATGCGAGTGGCCATGCGAGCGGGAATGGTCCCGGAGCAGCAGGACGCTGGCGACGTTCACGCCCAGGCCGAGCACCGCGACCAGCAGCGCCTCGTCGTAGCGGATCGCGACCGGGTGACGGAGTCGCGCGACCGACACCACCAGCATGGCCAGCGCCACCCCGCCGAGCAGAATGCCGCTGACAAACCCGCCGAGGACCTCGATCTTCCAGGTGCCGAACGCGAAGCGATGGTCAACGGCGTGCCGGCGCGCCAGAACGAACGCCAGCCAGGAGATGCCGAGCGCGGCGGCATGGGTGCTCATGTGCCAGCCGTCCGCCAACAGCGCCATGGAGTTGAAGAGCCACCCGGCCACGATCTCGACGCCCATCATGGCGACGGTCAGCCACACGACGCGCAGGGTCCTGGTCTCGACCTGCCGGTCGGTCCCATGAAACACATGACTGTGTTGGTAGAGCGTGATGTCCCGGGTGTGCACGAGGCTCGCCTCTGATCTCGAGTCGCAACTTGAGTGTCCGGCACAGTACACCGCCGCGGCTTCCGCATCAATGGCCTGCGTGCCATCGGGCGTACCACTGCGCGCCAGACGGTCCAGTCCGTCCGGAAGGAGGTGCGAGCAGTAGTCTGCGAAGGGCTTGCGCCCACTGAGTGAGAGCGGCACATCGCGCTGATTACAGAACAGCCGCTGTGCGAGCGCGGCCCGATGGAGTCGCTCATGCGCCTCGGCACTCAGCCGCTAAGGCGTGTCGCTGAGTTTCTGGACGGTTTCCGCCAGGCCCGGCACGGCGGCAAAGGCGCACTGGAAGTAGTGCCCGCCATGATGGTACGCGCGGCCGTCGATCTTCAGGGCGCTCGCGGGCAGCAGGATGGACCGCTCCTGCATGGCCTTGAACGCCCGCAGCCACCGGACCTGCTCGGTCGCTTCAGCCTGCATGAGGCACGCCCGCAGCAGTCGCGGCACGTCAAGAAGGTAGTAGTCCATGTGCGAGGGCGGGTCGGCTTCGGCGAAGATCGCGCCGCCGCCCTCCGCCCCGACCGCCGCCAGGACGCCGGTGGCGACCACCGCCGCACCCAATCGCCAAGTCCACGTCGCCTGCCCGACCAACATGGTTGTTCCTACCTAACTCTACCGACCTGCGCGGGCAGTGGCGCGGGACCTCCGGGACCGCGGCAGGGTACTCGGGTCCGTCTCGGATCGAGGCCCTCGGCCGGGGATCCGCCTTCGCCCAGGCAGCTTCGGCGTGACAGGCCAGGTCCGAGCACTCTGCTTCGGCGCGGGACGCGCCGAGCCACTGTGCGCTCTACCCCGGGGCACCTCACGATGTCACTCATCCCCGAACCACCCCGGCGGGACCTCCAGAGTCCAGACCTCGCTTGAGAGCACATCGGCATAGCCGCCGTAGAGCCAGAGCTTGTCCTGAAAGACGACCACCGAGTGCTCGTGGCGGTTCTTCCAGATGACGTTCGACTTCAGTTCGGTCCAGTCCTTGCCGTCTTTCGAGTACCAGACGTCGCCGAAGTTGCCGTTCGGCTTCGACCAGCCGCCGAGGACCCAGATCCGGTCGCGATAGACGACCGTCGAGAACCACAGTCGCGGCGCCCAGGCGGCGGACGCGGTCACCTGCGTCCAGTGCTCGCCATTCTCCGAGCACCAGACGTCGTTGACCGCGACGTGCTCCGGGTGCCAGAGCCCGCCGCCCATGATCCAGATCTTGTTGTCGAACACCACGGCCTGGGCGTGCGCGCGCTTCGACCAGCCGGCGTTCGGTGTCTCCAGCTTCCAGTCCTTGCCATCGGCCGAGGACCAGACGTCGTTCTTGACCATCGCGTCGCTGTGGTCGTAGAAACTCTCGGTGCCGCCGAGCACCCACATCCGGTCCTTGAATACCACGAACGCGGGCGACACGCGCGCGCACCAGCCGGCATGCTCGGCCTCGAGCGTCCACGCGACACCGTCGGTCGAGGACCAAACCTTGTTACTGCACTCGGTCCCCGGCAGCTTCCGCCCGCCCATGATCCACATCTTGCCCTTGTAGATCAGCGACACCGGCAGATCGCTCTGCACCCACGGCGCGTGCTCCTGAACACACGTCCACTGCTTGCCGTCCGGCGACTTCCACACATCCAGCGGGTTGGGCTGCTTGGCGTCGAACCACCCACCCAGAATCCAGAGCTGGTCCTGGTACACGAACTCGCCCATCGAATCGCGCGCCTGCCAGTCCGCCTTCTGATTCACGCACACCCAGTCCGGACCTTGCTTGGTTTCGCTCATTGCCGTGTTGACTCCGCTCACCATCGTTGCCACAACCGCAAGCGCCGCCTGGCGCATGCACCACCGGCCAGGCGCGCACGCCTGGCTCCGTCTGACCACGCCTCGCATGGATGACCTCCTATAGCAACCGGCGCTCGTCAGGCTCGTAGTCCCGCCTTCAGGGCCGGTCGATTCAATCACCTCACATGCGCAACCACACCCAAAGTGGCCGGACCGGCTCGGTCCGGCATGCGGGAGCGAGCCGCTCCCGCCACTCTGGAATGCCTGCTGTTGCACGGAACCGACACGCCCTGAAGGCGGGACTACGAGCCTGGGCCGTGTCGCCTTGCCCGAAGCCGCTACTCCCGGCACAACGTCATGGCCAAAGGCATCCGGAACGTGTTCACGCCCGAACTCTTCCGGCGCGGGAAGTAAACCTCCTGCGTCTGCTCGCCGTCGATCCTCAAGCCGTGATCGTCGGTCAGGACAATGACCGTCTTGCCGTCCTGTGTCTCGACACGGTCGATCTCGAAGCCCTGCGTGAAGCCGCTGCCGTATGTGAGGACCAGCCAGACACCATGCAACACGGTCCCCGCCGGCAGCACTGCGTCCGTGATGAACGCATCGACCGCGGCACCATCAGCCTTGCGCATCGCGGCCTGGACCTGACCGCGGTACTCGCCCGGCGCGCCGGTCAATCGGAAATCGCCTACCCGCAGTTCCTCGCCGCCGAAGAGCCACCCGCCCGTCACCTGCCCGTTCACCTGGCGCACAATACCGAGCCCGCCCCGCAACACCACACCGTCGCCGGCGGTTCGGTCCGGCGCGCCGGCTGCATCCAAAGTGCTGATGATAGTGTCGATCGCCTGACCGTGCCGCACGCGCAGCGCGACAGCGTTCACGTCCGCGGGCGTCACGTCCAGCCGCTCGACCGCCGTGATGAAGGGATAGCCCGAGAACGGCTCCTCGACGGCCACGAACTGGCTCTCGAGCGGCGCCACGCCGCTGCGCCGTACCAGTAGCTTTGGCATCCAGAAGTCGTAGCCCTTGCGCATGTCGCCACCGGTTCCCTGCCCCATCCGACGCACGGACGGGCTTCTGCCGAGCCAGACCTCCGCCGGGCCGCCGGGAAGCACGTGGGCGCGAAGTCCGCAGTCCGGCCTGTCCGTGTAAGTGAAGCTAACCTGAAAACTGCCGGCCGCGTCCGCTCTCTGCACGTCGCGGACCATGCCGTACGCATGGTGTCTTGCACTCACGATGGTCGGCTCCTGCCACTCCTCGCCGTCCTCGAGCATCCACTTGCGGTTCCCCGTGAGCGGGAGCGAACAGACGGCCGTGGTGTCTTGGTCCGCATCGCCGTTCAGCGTCCAGTCGTGCATGGCACCACCACGCACCCGGAAGATGTCCACAACGTACGCGTCGGCGGCCGAGACCGGGACCATGATCACGAGTCGGCGGTATACCTCGACGCCCTTGATGTTCGAATACGCGCGCCGACCCTCCGCCTCGCCAACGGCAACGCCGCTGCTGTTCGGGAAATACTGCAACAGCTCGCCGTCGCCCGGCCGCCCGGCCTGGTCCTTGCGGTCGATGACCACGGTGTTGTGGCCGAGTGTGCAGGTTGTCCAGCAGCGCATCTGGGTCCAGGTGTAGCCGACGTCGGGCAGCATTTCGTGTCCCTTGACCCAAAGCATGAGGTTGAGGTTGTCCGCGTGCGAATGGCCATAGGCGCCGGAGAAGTGGAGTTGCGCCTGCATCTGGTCCGCGCCGGTGCCGCGGCCGAGCGACACATGCCCGAAGGCAGGCATGATGGTCGAGACAGTCTTGTCGCGCGCCGGCGCTTCGCGCGCGTAGGGGTGCGTGTCGTGCACGTTGGCCGAGAAACCGTTGGGCGCGGTAATCACCGCGGGTGCGGTGATACACTTGGCCCAGAACGTGACCTGCTTCTCAGGGTCAAGGTTGTCGAATCGCGTCCCATCCACCGGATCGGTGTAGCCGGGCGGGTCGGAGTGGCCCAGCACCGTGCTGAAGGCATACCTCAGGCCGCCGATCGTCATCGCATGGTAGGCCGGGCTCCCTTCGTTCCACATCCCGTCGCGGTAGAAGCCCTCGTCCAGGTTCTGCTTCATCCAGCCGAAAGCACGGTGGACATAGCCCGGCTCGTTGATCACCCGCCCAAGCAACGCGGCGCCGGCAATGTCATAGCCGGTCACGTTGCTGACGTGGTACGGGCTCTTCTCGATCGCCTCGAAGGTCTTCCTGAAACAGTCGTTCTCGAGCTTCTCGCGGACGTCGTAGCCGCGCTGCTGCGAGAGCGAGTCGAACTCGCGACTCTCGCAGACCAGGTCATAGGCGTTGACCATGCTCTTGGGGATTTCGTCGTGGAAGCAGCCCCATTTCCCGGAATCCCACGCGTACGGCACGTCCTGCGACTCGCGAAATGCGACACGCCGGACGCCATTCTGCAGCACCGGGTAGTGCGGATAGCGCTGCGCCAGCTTGTCGAGCACCAGCACGACCCGGTGCGCGTACTCCTCCTTGCCGGTGACACGGTACGCCTTGCCGAGCCCGACACACTGGGTCTCGAGCCACTGACGCTTCAGCAGCAGCAGGTGGAGGCCGAGGAAATGCGGGATCTTCTTCTCTTCGTTCAGGTGGTAGGGGAGGCTGACCTCTTCGCCGAGCTTGTTCGTGCCGGCAAGAACTTTGTCCTCGGGGTACTTGGGGTCCGGCCAGACCAGGCCGCAGAACCGGCATTTCATCTCGTCCGGCCGCTCGACGGTCCAGGTGAAGATGCCGTTCCCCTCGACGCCGCCGTAGCAGGCCGGGCACTCGCAGAACCGGGCGTAGGCCCAGTCGGGCATGAACGAGAGCATCCGCTCCTCGCCCATGGTCATGACCCGCTGGACGCCGGCTTCATACTCGGCGGCCTGGGCCGGATCGAGCTTGTGGTCCAGCACCGGATGCTTGACCCCGAGCGCCTGCCCTGAGCCTGTCGCGGGGGCCTGACCGCCGGCGGTTGCCGACGTTGCGGAGAAGGTGGCGGCGGCCAGCGCGATAGCCAGCACCGGCAGACAACGGCCTGGTGCCCCGTGCAGCATATGGGTGACTCCTGCGGTGGGCCTGATTCGGTCGGATCCGTCCGATCCGTCTGATCCGTCCGATGCCGTTGGCGTGACTCCCGAAGCCTGCCGCCGCCACGTCACGGCGTGTTCCGAGGCGGAGTCGTCCAACACTTGAGCTTGCTCTCCGTCCGCACAGCGTAACTCAGCACGTGTCCATCGAAATGCAGGATGCTGCGCTGATTGATGTGCGGGTAGATCGGCGGCG
Source organism: Lentisphaerae bacterium RIFOXYA12_64_32 (assembly GCA_001803235.1). GTDB lineage: Bacteria > Verrucomicrobiota > Lentisphaeria > Oligosphaerales > YB12-FULL-65-16 > YB12-FULL-65-16. The sequence goes on along the minus strand of MHBL01000331.1, from coordinate 715 downwards.
GCCAATCCAGGAAGGTCGCCGCGGTGCGGTACAGACCCCGCGACGGGTCGGGATCGCCAAAAACCGGCCCGGTCATTCCCTGGGCGCTTTCCGCGTTCAGCGGCGTGGCTTCCGGGTGGCGAATCTGCACCGCTTTGACCATGACGCCGTTGCAGCCCAGAAGCGCGGTCGGTCGTGTCTGCCTGTAGAATCCGCACGGCATGCCGTACTGGTTGTAGTAGCCGCGCTCGCGCGGCGTGCGCTGCGGCCGGCTGGGGCAGTACCAGATGTCCTCCGTGTTGAGGTACGCATCCAGCCGGTCGTCGAAATACCCCCCATCCCAGGCGGTCCCCGAGTTCGAGTAGTGTGCCTCCACGACGACTTCGTCGTTGTCCTGCCCGTACATCTGCTGCGCCAGGCAGATCTGCCGGAGGTTACCGTGACACACCGCGCCGCTGGCCTTCTCGCGCGCCTGACGCAGTGCCGGCAGCAGCAGGGACGCGAGGATGGCAATGATCGCAATAACCACGAGCAGCTCCACGAGCGTAAACCGTCGAGCCGTGAGCCCGTCGACGGACTCAACCCACGTGGGCCCCCGGTGCCATGCCGCACACTCACTTCCTCTCATCGTCCGCCTCCGTTCCGCCTAAGGGTCCGTGCAAGAATAGCTTGGCAGTTTGCGGCCAGCTATCTTGAGCCGGTTTCAAGGCACGAGGGCGGCGCATAGCCTGAGCTA
>MHBL01000330.1 GCA_001803235.1 Lentisphaerae bacterium RIFOXYA12_64_32 | reverse complement strand
ACATATTCCAATATGCTCAGTCCTCGTTCCTAGAATCTGACGGCCTGGCGCCACGCCAAACTGCCAAGTTATTCTTGCACGGACCCTAAGCACCACCGCCGCCCGCGCCGCCCAAGTCCACGGGGCAGACACCAGGCGTCCCCGCGGTATTCCACCAGAAGCTCTCTTCGCACCCTCCCATACAGTACATCGAAGGGCGGTAAATAGCAACCACCTGGTTGGATACTCAGAAACCTGTGCAACCGCCCGCGGGTGCCCTTGCCCCCCCCCATCACCGTTTCGCTCAGTCCAGAATTTTCGACCTGTGCAATAGGCGGAGCGAGGTCGGTCGGTCGCGACGCCAGCCCGGCCCCGCCTGACCGTACCGCGGGCGGTCCTCCGCCCGCCATCCGAGCCTTGTGCCACGTGCGTGTCGAGAAGCGGGCGGGGGGCCGCCCGCGGCACGGTCAGAAGGTGTCGTGGCCCTGTTCCGCTAATTGCACAGGTCGCGCTTTTTCCCGCGACTGACGCGCGGAAAAAGTGGCGCGTTGCGCAGTCGCGGCCTCAGTGGTGACGCAGTGACTCCATGACGCAGTGACTCAGTGACCCCACGACACCCGACACCCAACGCCCAATACCTTCTCCCGCGCCTATTGGCGACGTCGGGACCCGGCTCCGCCGGCAGCCAAAGCGGCGTCGCCGTCCTGCTGGCCAGCAGGACTCTGCCGCCGCACTTCACATGCCGCGGCCGGGCATCGGGCTGCTCAAGGCTGGGGCGACGTGGTGATCTCGGGCGCTTCGATCGCGTCGCCCGGCGCGTACTGCCAGATCGACACGACCGTTCCCGGCGCGGGAAGCGCCACAGGTGCGATGTCCGCCGCCGCCGGCTTGAGCAGCACGGTTCCGTTTGACGCGGCGGCGAGGACCTGACGCGCGCTGGCCTCCTCCCCCAGCCAAGCGCCCGCAAACTCGTGCAGCCCGGGCTTGGCGGTGTTGCCGTCGATGCTGCTGTTCGCGAACGTCAGGTAGGCGTCGAGCAGTACCCGGTCCCCAGCCGCTTCCTTGACCGGGCCCTGCGCCACCAGCGCCGTCTGGTCGAGTGTCAGCCGGAGCTGTTGCCCGTCCTCGCGGACACCGCAGACGCGGAACCGTGCGGTCCGGTCGGCGTTGTAGATGCGGACGGTGCGGTCCTTGACGAACGCGTTGCGTTCCGGACCGGTCAGCGGCACGGTGATTTCCTGGCGCGCGTAGTCCGCCGCGGCGATGCGTGACGTGACGTACCCCGCGCCCGGCGCAGGATCGACCTGGCCGATGCGGACATCGCGCTCCCAGGCGTCGCCGCGGCGCGACCGCACGCGCACGCCGACCGGCCGCAATGCCGTGGTGCAGCTCGGTCCGGGCGGGAGCCGGATCGTGACTTCGTCGAGGCCATCTGGGTGCGTGACTTCGAGCACGACCGGGTCCTCGGAAACGACGCGGACGCGGTCCACCACGGGCGCGCCTTGGAACCCATCGAGCACACTGAGGAACCGCGACGCGGCGCCTTCGGCGACCTGGCGGCGCACGAGCAGGAAGTCGAGCTTCGGCCGGACCGGTGAGCGGCCGCGGCCCATGATGACTTCGGCCGGACCGCCGAGGGGGACGACGTGGAGCTGGAGCGTGTCGCCTTCGGGCAGGCCGCTTTCCCACCGCCACAGGCCCGGCTCGCGCAGTTCGGCGCGGCGCACCTCGGTCACGTAGCTGGGAAAGTCCGGGGCGCGCTTCCGGCCCCAACGGTCGGTCCAGCCGGCGAACTCCGTCACGTCCGGCCCGGCGAGAGTCCCGGCCGCCTGCGTCTGCCAGTCCAAGGCCGGGCACGTGGGCACGACCGGCATGGCGTGCCAGCTCTGGTCGTGCTGTTCGCCGCCGTTCACGGCGAACAGGTCGACGACGTAGTATCGGTCGTCATCGACGTCGATCATGACCACCGTACGCTCGTACAGATCGACCGGCTTGGCGTCGGCGCGACCGAGCGCGACTCCGGCGTAGGGGTTGTGCCCCGCGGTAATGACGTGCACGCCGCCTGCGGACGCGAAGAGTCGGGCGGCGCCGCCGATCCCGTGGCCCGGCTGAGTCTCGTCCACGGTCACCGTGTTGTGGGTCAGCGAGTTCGCGTCCCACGGCGACCGGTAGTCCCAGGTGGCCGGGTAGCCGAGGTCCGGGAGCAGGTCCACGCCGCGGGCGTGCAGCCACAACGTCAGGTTGTCGTACTGCCGATGCCCGCGCAGGGACGAGTAGTTCAGGACAGCACTGTGCCGCTTCGGCCACGCGCCGGACTCGAGAAAGGCCAGACCGTAGCCGTCGAGCAGACGCGACTCGCGCCGGACTTCCGACTCGGGCCGCGCCAGCAGTTCGTTGAGCTTCGCTTCCGGATAGGGCTCCCACAGCTCGCCGGTGTGGAACGCCCCGTCGAGGTTGACGCAGGCTCGGGCCTGGCGCGGGTCACCGTACCGCTGAACCGCGTAGAGATTCTCCGCCTTGATCGGCGACACCACGCGGCTGGTGTTGCGTTGAACCGTGGTGCGGATCCCGGCGCAGTCGCCCACGGCCGGGTAGGCGTAGTCGCAGGTGACCTGGTCGATGAAGTAGTCGAACATCGCCTTCGCCTTGGGATTGGCGAACAGATCCGGATACCGGTCGGCAGGGAACAGGTCGGGACGGCGCTTGCGCACCTCCTCCATGAGTCGCGCGACTTTGATGAAATCGAGTTTGATCTCGTTGTAACCGGGGCTCTCGTGTCCGGCGCCGTCGCGGGTCAGGCCGTTGGTGAGCATGTAGGCGCAGTGCCCGAGACCGTGGTAGGCGTAGTCGACCATGTCCTTGCTGTTGGGGTGGCGGTCGGAGTAGTCGTCCATGACCAGCGCCACAGCGAGTGCGGCGGCCTGGTGGAAACCCTCGTTGCCTTTGATCCAGCCCGCGAGCAGCCCTCGCATGGCGGCGCGGAAGATGTAGGTCTCGATGTAGTTTCGCAGGTCGGCGCCGTTCTCGATGGGCATGCCTTTGCCCTTGAGGAATGCGATCAGTTCCGGGTCCTTGTCCATGTACTCGTACAGCCCGTCGTAGGCCAACGCGGTCATCTCGAGGCAGAAGGTTTCCCAGATCAGGTCGGTGATCATGCCGCCCTGCTTCCACTTGTAGTGCGGGTGGTGGTTGTCGTACGGGCCGAGAAAGGTGCGGTCGAACCGGTTCTCGAGCGCGGAGTCGGCGGCGTCCCAGCCGTAGTTCGGGTACTCGGTGGCCAGGCGCGCGAGCAGCACGCAGCCTTTGCGGCCGTACTTCGGGTCGCCGGTCAGCGCGTACGCCTGCGAAAGTGCGCGCAGCGTCGGGACCACGACCGAGCCGTAGGTCATGTGCGCGTACTCGCAGAGCACGTAGTACTTCTCGCCCTTGTACGTCATACCGCTGCCATCGTCGGCGAACTCGCCGCTGGTCATGTCGCCCGAAGCGTAGTCGTTGCTCGGGAACCAGCCTTTGCAGAGCGGGCAGTTGACCTTGTACGGGTGCGTGAGCGGGTCGATACGCCACGGGTTCCAGACACTGACGGTCTTGACCTTGTCGCCGCACACCGGGCAGAGCGCCGTGCGGTCCTGCGGGTAGACGCGCCGGATCCGTGTCGTGGGCTGGAGCAGCCACATGAACTCGTCTGCCTGCGCGGCGTACGCGTCGGCGGCCGTCACCTTGCCGGCGCCGATGTAGTAACTGACCGGGTCGCCTTTCTCGAGGAGTTTGGTGCGGTACGCCTTGGCCCAGTCGTACCGGGCCACGTTCTCGCGTGCGATCGCCACCCGCGCCGGGGTGTAGTAGGTGGGCTGAGTCTTCGTGCCGGCAGCAGCGCACATGGCAAGGCCGAGGATCCCCATGACGAGTCTCCTGTGCATTGTCCCCTCCAACTTGCGGCCCGCATGCTGCCGCCCGCTGTTACCGGCCACGTCATGGAGGACGAACGGCCTCGGGAGCCGCGTCTCGCACCCAACGTGAAACCCGGACGGCTCGCGGGGCCGCTCGCCTTCCAAGTTGCCGTGACGCCTTACTCGGACTCCTGCGCGCCGCAGGTGGCGAACGCCTCCATGGTCACTCGGTCGCCGGGGCCGTAGTCGTAGATGGCGAAGCGCCGCAGTCCGTCCGCATCGCCGTCGCTGAACGCGGCGTCGAGTTGTGCTGCGTTGGGTGCTGTCGCACCCGGCGGCGGCAGGATGACGCAGTCGGAGCCCTTCTCGACGTTCTTGAGCCTGAACCACTGCGTCCCGGTTTCGTTCGCCAGGGTCTTGCCGGCGTAGTAGTCGTACAAATACAGGCGTAGGTGCGTCGCGCTGACCAGGACGCCGTCGCGGCAGGTCTGCACGAAGCCTTCGCCGATGCGCGGGTCGAGCGCGAGCTTGATCCGGCACTGATTCCCGGCCGGTTCGACGCCGACGATCTGGTACGAACTCGAGCTGCCATGTTCGTTGGTGATGCGCATGTGCCGCCCGGTCAGCGTGCCCGGGCACGGCGGCGGCTCGACCGTGACGATCGCCTCACGCCAGTCGCACGCGACGATCGTGCCCTGGTACTCGGCTGCCTCGAGCGTCACGCCCACCTCGGCCTTCATCAGCCCGGTGCCGCGCACCAGGGCTGCGGTCGCGAGCCGGCCCTGGCTCTCGCGGAACAGCCCGAACTCGCCGTTGCACGTGATGCCGTCGGCCGACATTTCCGGACCGGCCTGGTACTGCAGCAGGATAGTGTCGACGTTGGTGCCCGCGGTGATGCGCAGCGCCAGGGGCGGGAACGGCGCGTCCGCAGCGCCGCCCGTGACCGGAACGCGCTCGATCCGGGTCAGGACCGGCTGTCCGGCATAGGGCTCGAGCACGGTCACGTACTGCCGCGCGAGCGGCGCAGTGCCCTTCTGCCGCAGGATCGCCCAGGTCAGGTCGTAGTTGCACTTGCCGCCGGGCGCCTTGGCTTTAGCCACCACCAGTTCGCCGCCCTCCGGCTCGACACACGTCATGCGCAGGTTCAGACCCGGCTGGTCGCGCAGTGCGTAGTCGAGCGCCCAAACCCCCGACGGTGTGGCACGGCTCGGCTCGCGCATGAACGCCAGGCACGCCAGGTCGCGGTCCGTCTTCACGACGCTCGAGAAATCGTTGAGTGCCAGACCTTCGCCCAGCGCGGTCCCTTCGTAGCGCTGCTGTGCGACGTTTACGGCCGTGGCCTCGCCATCCGGGCCGTGGAAACTGAACGTCTGCTCCTCGCCGCCTTGCACCCGCTCGATGGTCACGGCATAGAACGCTGTCGGCGGCAGGTCCACGAGCGCGATCAGGCGCTGCCGCAGCACAGGCTTGCCGTTGACCGTCGCACGGCTCTCGGCCGCCGCCACCTGCACCGGCGCTGTCGCCACAAACGTGGTCAACTCGCCCTTGTTGAACGCGTTGGCCGGGACACCGGTGATGTGCGTGCCGTAGTGCGTGCCCCAGCTGTTCTCCCAGACTGCGGCGTGGTTCCAGCCGCGCGGGTAACCCAGTTCGGGCAGCAGGTCGCGTTGCATGGCGGCGAGGCCGATGGTGAGCATGTCCCAGTGCACATGCTGCGCCGCCTGCGAATACCGCACCCAGAACGCGCGCTGGTGCTCACCCTCGCCCGAGCGCAGGATCGCGTGGCCGTACCCGTCGAGGATGTTGCTCGGCACCTGAACCTGCCAGCCGCGCGTGCGCCCGGCCTCCGCCGCTGCCTCGCGCAGTTGCGGGTCCTCGATCCTGTTGAGGGTGACGCCGTTCGGGCCGTACATGGCCTGCGCGAAACGCGGGTCGCGGGTCAGCTTGTAGGCCGAGACCCAGTCGTCGAACTCGCACGGGAAACCTTGCGCGGGCGGCAGGACTCGGGGTGGGCCCGCCTGGCCCGTGTCGCCGATCACCGGGAACGTGCGCCCGATCAGGCTGAACTCGAGCGGGAAGTCGTACTGGCGCCGGAATTTCGGGTCCTGTGCCGGCGAGACGAACCGCGGCGGCACGTACAGGTCGGGGTGCAGTTGCCGGAGCCGCTCGAGCGTCTCGAACAGCCGCGCCATGTCGCGGATCTGGATGCCGTTGTACCCGGGCGACTCGTGCGCCGAACCGTCAATGTAGTACTCGTTGGTCAGGGCGAACCGCACCCCGACGCGGTTCAGCACGTGGTCCGCGATCTCCAGGGTGCGGGGCGTGGCCAGCGCCACCGCGAGCGTGACGGCAGTCACCTCCTGCATGGGGTAGTTGCGCGAGATCGCGTTGTCCAGGCACGCCTGCAGCGGCACGCGCAGGATGCCGGCATCCACGAAGCGGCGGAAGTCCTCGACCGTCTGAATCTCCGGATGGTGATGCGCCTGGCAGAACGCGAGCAACGCGGCGTCGCCCTCGAGCTGGTCGAAGATCAGGTCCCAGGCGCGCGCCGCATCCTCCATCCGCGGCGTGTCCCAGTTCGGCTGAATGTAGAGAAAGCCGCCGGCCAGTTTGTCGAACCGCGAGACCTGCGGCGCGCCGACCGGCCACTGGAGGATGCCGTCGCGGTTCGGAATCTTCCGGTGGTTCAGGTTTACGGCCATGTCGAGATGACTCTCGGCCATGCGGAACAGCGCGATGGCCGCCTTGTGCGCCAGGGCCTTGTCGCCGGTGGCCACGGCGGCACGCGCGCACTTGAGGATCTCCGGCGTGAACTCGCGCATGTAGCTCTGCCACTGGTGGTAGTACGCGATGAACGGCCAGCGCCAGAGCTTGCCCGCGGCGTCCTTGATGGGCACGACCGGCTCGCATCCGAACCCGTCGTCGGGAAACGCGCCGGAGTGCATGTCGCCCTCGTGCCACTTGTTCAAGGGAAACCACGTCTGGCAGGACGGGCACTGGACTTGCCACGGGTGCTTCTCCGGATCGAAGACCCACGGATAGAACGCGTCATGCGTCTCGTGGATCTTCATGCGGCAGACCGGACAGCCCTTGCCGACGCTCTCGTAACTCATGCTGATCAGGCAGGTGCGTGGGACGGCCGGCCCGGGAATGGTGTTGAAGATCGCCTCGTCATCGGTCGTGGCCCAGCGCGGTGGCGGGCCGGCAGGCGTGGCGCGCAGCCGGGCCATCTCAGCGTCGGTGTGCAATGTCCGCTGCTGTTTCAACTCACCGTAGTCGGTGACGCCGAGCGGCCAGAGGCGTGGCAGGTCGAGGGCCTTGTGCCGGTGCGGCTGGAACACATCGGCCCACGCCAGGACCTCGATGTCGACCGTCAACTCACCGCCCTTGCCGGTGAACTTCAGGTCAACCTTGCCCGGCGCCAGGGCGCGGAAGTAGTAGCGCTGGATCGCGTCCTGATCCCAGCGGTCGTAGAGCGTCAGTGAGGGCGGGACCTCGACGGCGAGTTCGCCGGACCCCGCCGCCTGGCCCAGGCAGACCCGGAACGGCTGCCCCGGGAAAACCCACAACGGCCGGTCCAGGACCTCGAGAGCGGCAGAGGCGGTGGCGGCCGCGCCGACGGCCAACCCCCAGAGTGCGACGCCGAGCATCGGATGCCGGAGCATGATGTGTAACCCTCCGCCCGTCACCGCCCCCGGGGCCCGAAGGGCAGGTGGACAAGAAGCCAACCAATCGGTTGCTATTCCAAAGTGGAACGTACCACGCGCACGGACGGTGCGCAAGTGGCGGCGGGGGAACGTCGGTCCGTGTCCGGACCAACGACCCACCCCTTTGACGTCCCCGACATGGAGCCCCGGTTCTCCGTAACCGGGGCCGGCGGGTTGCGGGACCTGTCCGCCTCAGGCGGAGAACCCGCCCTCCAGGGCTATCGACGGCGCTCTGCGGTCGATCTCTTCACACCTTCGGCGTCGCGGGAGGAAGCATACCCGCCAGTGACGCAGCGTCAACGCAGCATTGGGTCGTGACATTGACGCGAGCGAGGGAGGCGGGTAACTTGTGCTGGAAGGCGTTGAGGGCGACTATGCGCAGAACGATAGCCGTCCGCGTGCCGGACCCGTTGCGGGTTGAGCTGGACCAGGCCGCCCGCGCCGAGGGCGTATCCCGGAGCGACATCGTGCGCAGATCAGTTCGGGAGTATCTCTTTCGCCGCCATTTCCGCACTCTCCGCAGGTCGATGACAGCCAAGGCGGCAGCACACGGCGTGTTAACCGACGAGGACGTTTTCGAGCGCATTTCATGAAAATCGTCCTCGAAGCGAACGTGTAGGTGGCCGGATCGGAGGCCGTGGAATGTCGGCAAACCTGGCAGCACAAACGACGGGCCTTCTGCTGGGCGTCTACCTCGTGGTATTCCTCGTCGCTGCCTGCGGGGCCTATTTCGTCAGCCGGAAACTGACTGAACCGGCGGTCCTGAACTGCATCATGTGGCCTGGGCTGCTCCTGTTCGAGGGCGGCGAGGATCCCGTGGTTAGCCTCACTCTTCTGACCGCAGCAACCGCATGGCTTGCGGGGTTCGCCATCGTCGCGGTGCGCCGCCGCCGTGAACCGACCCGGAGCGACCTGTGGTACCTGTACAGCGCCATGTTCCTGATGCTGCCTGTCGGTTTGGTCGTCTTCTCGTTCCTTCAGGACTGGTGGCTGCGCCGAACGCTGGGCGTCCTGTGACGCGGCGAGGCCTGCGTGTCTGCCGCCCGACCTCCCCTTGGTGGCGGCGCCGAAATGCCCACAATAGCCCTTTACAATATCCCGCATGATGCTATGATAACCCCCTATCGCATCGCCACGTCTCTGGCAAGCGGGGGTATCACCATGCGCCGGACAGCCATTGAGCACCTTGTGCAGTGGAAGGACTCGCCCGGTCGCAAGCCGCTGGTCATCCGTGGTGCGCGGCAGGTTGGCAAGACCTACCTCGTGCTGGAGTTTGGGCGCGAGCATTTCGCCAATCTCGTCCACATCAACTTCGAACGCCAGTCGGATCTGGCGGCGCTGTTCTCCTCCAAGGACCCACGGAAGATCATCCAGTTTCTGGAGTTGCAGCTCAACGTACCCATCCAACCTGGCCGGACGCTGCTGTTCCTGGACGAGATCCAGGCAGCGGGGGAAGTGCTTGGCACGTTGCGCTACTTCTACGAGGAGATGCCCGAACTCCACGTCATCGCTGCCGGCTCGCTTCTGGAGTTCGTGCTTGCCGACCACACATTTTCCATGCCGGTCGGTCGGATCGAATACCTGCACCTCGGGCCGATGACGTTCGAGGAGTACCTGGCGGCAACGGGCCAGGAGCGCGCCGTCAAGTACCTGGCGTCTTTCTCCCTGGGCGACACGATTCCCGACCCGCTGCATCGGAGTCTCATTGAGCAGGTCCGCGTCTTCTGCGCCGTGGGCGGCATGCCGGCCGTGGTCGGCGCCTGGCTGAGAGACCGTGCTTTCGGCGACAGTGATGCCGCCAAGCAATCGCTGTTGTCCACGCTCGAAGACGATTTCGGCAAGTACAGCAAGCGCGTCCCGCGCGACCGTCTCGTGACGGTTTTCAGGAAGATCCCCCTGCTCGTGGGGCAACGCTTCAAGTACGTGAATGTGTCCAGGGACGAACGTGCCGGGAGCATCAGGGCCGCGCTGAACCTGCTCTGTGCCGCTCGCGTGGGTTACCCGGTCTGTCACACGTCCTGCAACGGCGTTCCGTTGCGGGCCGAGATTCGCGAGGATGTGTTCAAGGTCCTCTTCCTGGATGTCGGGTTGATGACGGCCGCGTGCGGTCTGTCGCTCCTGGACTTTGAGAACGTTGAGGAACTGGTGCTGGTCAACCAGGGGGCGGTCTGTGAGCAGTTCGTCGGCCAGCACCTGCTCCATGCCCTGCCATTCTACCAACCGCCCGAACTCCACTACTGGGTCCGCGAGAAACCGACGGCGGCGGCGGAAGTCGACTACGTTGTGGCGGCAGGTCCCGACATCGTTCCCATTGAGGTCAAGGCCGGCAAGACGGGGCGGCTGCGGTCGGTGCAGGTCTTCATGGACCAGAAGTCCTCGCGCCTGGCCGTGCGCTTCAACAGCGACCTTCCGTCCGTGGTGGAGGCGCCGATTGTCGATCCTGCCGCCCGGCGTCGGTCCTATCGGCTCGTCTCGCTGCCGCTATACCTGGTCGGTCAGTTCTCGCGGTTGGTGCGCGAGGCCTTGGCGGCGCACTGAGGCCTCTCGCTCTTCAGCGTCTCGCCCAAATGCGCGGACCTCGTCGGCGATTGGGCCGGAACCCGTCACTGTGCCGGCAGCAGCACGGTCCCGGGCATCGCCGGACTGAAGTTCGCGCCGCCGTCGAACCGGATCGCACCACCGGCCAGCGCCTGGCCGCACTTGCCTGGCGCGTAGGCTGCCTGGCCTTCGCTGACAGTCCCGGCGGGACTTCCCGCAGCCATGGCAGCATCGGCCGCACCGTCGAAACTGGCGTGCAGGAGCACGTTGTCGCCGAACCGCTCCAGTACGGCGTCAAGCCCGGTCGTGGGTGCAACCGGCTGCGCCCACATCGGGACGTGACAGGCCAGGAGGAGCAGTGCGGCGACGAGTCGAGTAAGGGTGAACGTGGTTTCCCGTGGCTGCGCACCGCCCGGACCGCGTGAACGCGGGACTACAAACCTCGCGTCGTTCCCGTGGCGCAGCGGTGTGGCAGGTCTGTCCATCGGGGTCGATCTTCCTGTTGCTGAGTCAACAGGTAACCCTCCGGCTCAGCCGGAGAGACTCCCAGAGTTCGACAATTACAGGA
>MHBL01000329.1 GCA_001803235.1 Lentisphaerae bacterium RIFOXYA12_64_32 | reverse complement strand
TTCTGGAGTGTCAGCCAATTCCCCCGGTACCCGCTAGGACATCAACTGGTCGTTAGCACAAGACCGAGTTGCGCACCGCGTCGGCGGCGAGCAGGTCCAGGCTGGTCAGGGGCGGCAGAATGATCAGCGTCAGCGCCGCGCCGAGCACGCGCCGGTACCAGGGGCAGTAACGGTGGAAGAGTCGTGTGTCGCGTGTGCTCATACCCTGCTCCTAACTTTTCAGAAGGTCGCGAAGAACGCAAAGCGCGAGGCGGCCGAAAACCCGAAAAAGTCTGGCATGGTTCAAAGGTTCACCGTTCAAGGGTTCACGGTTGGGCAAATCCACGCTTTGCCCCATAGTAACCTTGACAACCAGACCCGCCGAACCCGGAACCATGCCGTATTTTGTCGCGTCGGCCCGTTGCGCGGCCGTTCAGGCAAATGTATCTTCCCGTGCAGTACGGAGGCGCGGCGCGCTCGGGGCGTTTCGGTTCGGGGACTTAATCAGATTGGAGAGAAAAGGGGCAATGAGACAGCATTTTCAGAAGCTGGTTGTACTGGCCGCGGCCATGGTGGCGTCAGGGTCGGCACTGGCGCAGGAGGCGCAGTGGCTGGAAACTCAGTCCTGGTCTGGCGCCGGCACGGCGCAGACGGAAATGTTCTGGGTGGTGGGCAGTCAGTGGCGGGTGATCTACAGGCCCAGCGGCAAAGGTATCTTCACGGTAGCAGTGTATGACCGGGACAGCCGGCTCCTGAGCATTCCGACCGATCAGTCAGAACCGATCTCGGGCTCTAAGTCCCTGCGCGGGACCGGGGAGCGGTATCTTGCCATTACCGGGATTGACTCGTCATGGCAGGTTCGCGTCGAGCAGTACTTGACGAAGATCGAGGAATGGCATTTGACGCAGATCATGCGGCAGCCCAAGCCTTCCTATGGGCGGATGGGCACCTGGACGGGCGAGGATGCCACCGAGGAGTACGAGTTCGAGGTGCCACAGGGAAGCTGGCAATTGGTGCACCGGAACGATGGCGGCGGTTATCTGCAGGTGGTGGTACGGGACGATCAGGGCTACGTGGCGCTGGCTGCCAACGCGACGGCGGCCGGACAGGGCACCAGTTGGGTGCACAAGCCCGGCAAGTTCGTCATGGAAGTCAAAGCTGCGGGCACGAAGTGGGAGATTCACGTCCTGACGCAAGAGAAATAGAGGGGGCTCTGCGGGAGGGTGTGGGTGTGGGTGTGTGGGTGTGGGGCGGCGAAAGGCGGCACGGAGCACATGGCGCGCAGGTGTCGGACACGACCCGTGGCGTTGAGCATTGCCGGCAGCGACAGCGGCGGCGGAGCCGGGATTCAGGCGGACCTGCGTGCCTTCTCTTTCTTCGGGGTGTTTGGGACCACGGCTCTCACCGCGGTGACCGCGCAGAATCCGAAGGGTGTGACGGGGGTTGCCGAAATCCCACTCAACGTGGTGCGGAAGCAGATTGAGGCGGTGCTGGTCGGGTTCGACGTGCGGGCCATCAAGACCGGCATGCTGTACTCCGCGCCGATCATTGAGGAAGTGGCCGGGATGCTCGCCGTACGTCGTCGTGTCCCGGTCGTCGTTGACCCGGTGATGATTGCCACCAGCGGGGCGCGGCTTCTTCGGGAAGACGCCATTCGGTGTCTCTGTGAACGGCTGTTGCCTTTGGCCACGGTGATGACACCGAATTTGCCTGAGGCGGAAGCGATTCTGGGCTCCGGGCTGTCGAGCTTGCGTGCCGTTCGCCGCGGTGCACGGGCCCTGGCCAGGGAGTATGGCGTCACGGTCGTGGTGAAGGGCGGGCACCTGGAACCGGACGGCGAGGTCGCTGTGGATGTGGTGTGTGACGGAACGCGCCTGTGGGAAGTGGCGGCGCCGCGTGTTCAGGCCACCACCACGCACGGGACCGGTTGTTCGTTCAGCGCCGCGTTGGCGGCGTGTCTGGCTCGGGGTGAGGCGCTGATGCAGGCAATCCACTGCGCCAAGGCGTATGTTACGGGAAGTCTGGCCAGTTGCGTGCGGGTCGGTCGCGGGACGTATGCGCTGGCGTCGCCTGACGAGTTGGTCTTGGCGGATGTGAGGGTGCGGCAAGTGTCATGAGGTTACCCTTGCGGAAGAGGTGCAGAGGGCTTGCACGAAAGCTTGAAACAACCAGAGAAGTTGCTGGGAAACGTACCATGGCAGAGCGCAAACGGACGGGTTCAAAACGACGGCGGCGGAGCACGGTGGAAGTGCACCAGAAGTCCGCGCCACCGCGCGTGCACCGCCACACCTTGATAGAGATCAACCGTGCCGTGTTCACGGCGCGCCGGAAGGCGGCGCATGAGCGGGCGTTTGAGCTGTTACGGGAGGAGATTCCGGCCACGGCGAAGGAGAAGGAGCGGCGGGCGGCGCAGTACCAGTTCTGTCTGCAGTTGTTCGACGACGCCATGACGGCCACGCAGCGCTCGCAGATCGAACAGGAAACGCCGGTACTGCAATACTTGCGCCTGATTCGCGAGACGGTGAGTGCGAACCTCGCGCTGGTTCATCACGAGTTGGCCCTGATTCACCAGGCAGCCGAATTCTCACGACTTCTGGGCGATACGGTTCTGGCACGGTTCCAGATCCGGAGCGACGTGGTCAGCGAGGGAGAGCGCGGCGTGTTGGAGCGAGTATCGAGTCTGTTGCAGTTCGGCGACCCGATCCTGCGCAAGGATGACGAGGAGCGGATGGCGACGTTCACTCCGGATGACCACCGGCGCTACCGCCTGGCGCTGCGTGAGTACCGTCGCTTCTACCGGCGTCCTCTGGCCTGCAAGGAACCGGTGGCGCGGGAGACTCCGGCCCCATGAGGGTGGTGGACCTGAGTCACGAGCTCAGCCCCGGCATGCCGGTCTACCCCGGCACCGAGCCGCCGCAGTTTGCCTGCGGTACCACGCTGGAGCGCGACGGGTTTCGCGAACACCGGATCACGATGTTCTCCCATACCGGGACGCACATGGACGCGCCCGCCCATATCCTTCCGGACGGTCCGTCGCTGGACCGTTTCGCGGCTGGGCATTTTGTCGGTCCTGCCATCCTGGTGGATGTGAGGGGCACCGGGGACACGATTGGGATTGAACACCTGCTCCCGCTGCGCGATCGGCTCCGGACGGCGCGCTTCCTCATCCTCAACACCGGCACGGCTGCGCATTGGGGTTCGCCGCGGTACTTCAGCGGTTTCCCCGTATTGACAGCGGAAGCCGCCGACTGGTTGGGCACGCTGAGGCTTGCGGCCGTTGGCGTGGACGCCATCTCCGTCGACCGGATGAACAGCGTTGAGTTCCCGAACCACCGATGCCTCATGTCCGCCGGGGCGTGCATCGTCGAGAATCTCACCGGGCTGGATGCGGTGGGGCGAGACGAGTTTGTCTTCTGTTGCTTGCCGCTGAAGTACCGCGATGCCGATGGTTCGCCGGTGCGCGCCGTGGCGCTGGTGGAGTGAGGCGTCCCTGCGTCGGGAGCCGTGCCGTTCTGCGATGCGGCTAGGTCTGTTGTTTTCGTTTCTTGGCGGCCCGGGCCTGTCTTCTGAATCGCGCGGTCAACCATACCAGTTTCAGTGCGTAGAGCAGGGTAGGGACGGTGGTGCGGAGGATTTCCCACAGCCGCCGCGGGTAGAACACGAACGGGTTTTCGATGGGCAAGCCGTGCCGGCGCTGCAAGCGTGACTTGCGGCGAAACACGCCGCATTCGAACGGGTGCACTTTCTCGAACGCCGTGCTGCAGTGGCTGATCAGGATACGGCCGGTGAGCCGGCTCGGGCCGATGCCATCGGTCGCGGCGCGCTGCAGAAGCGTTTCAACGTGCTCAGGGCAGTAGTACAGCTCCCACGCGCGGTCGAAGATCTTCTGGAACTCGGCATCTGACATGCGGGGATGCCGAAACGTGACGTACTGCCCGTTGTAGCGGTTCAGGTCAGGTTCCATCCACGCGCCGCGCGTGAGGAGGTCCATGTGGTCGCGCGAGCCGGGGATTGGTGTGAGGCAGTGGAAGATGATGACGTCGAGCGGCAGGTCGCGTTTGATGGTCTCGATATCACGGGTAATGCTTTCAGGCGTGTCGGCGGGGAACCCCAGGATGTAGCCGCCGATGGTTGTCACCCCGTGGTCGCGCCAGCACTGGAGCATGGCCTTGTACTCGTCGATACGGTTCTGTTTCTTGTTCGCGGCAATCAGGTTCTCCGGATTGATGCTTTCGATGCCGATGAACACATAGCGGCAGCCGGCCCGGGCCGACTTCTCGACGAAACCGGCGATCTTGTAGGCCTGAACGTCCACCTGGATGCCGAACTTGACGGCCAGTCCCTCCTTTTCCCGCAACATCGTCAGGCGGTCGAGAATAGCTTCCCAGTGGGGATTGCGCGCGAAATTGTCGTCGGTGAAGAAGAAGCGGCGGATGTTGCGGCCTCGGTTTCGCGGGATACTGGCGCGCACCAACCGTTCCACGTCGTCGGCGGTGCGATAGCGGGGGTGGCGTCCCTGCACGTTGATGACGGAGCAGAAGCTGCAGTCGAACGGGCAGCCGCGGCTGAGGTCCGCCGTAACCTCGGGTGAGACGACGTGCTTGAACATCCGCTCCGGCAACTGCGGAAGCGGTTGCCCTCCCATGGCCGGAAGGTCCCCAAGGTAGTTGTAGACCGGTTTGAGCCGGTCGTGGTATGCATCGGCGAAGAGAGTTCCCAGGCGGCCTTCTGCTTCGCCCGCGAACAGGGTGATCCCCAGGGCGAGGGCTTCCTTCAGATCGGATGTCATCTCAGGGATCATGGCCAGCATGCCGCTGACATGGAACCCACCAATCACCACCGGAATGCCGGCCTGGCGGAACTGACGACCGATGTCCACGGCGCGCGGGAACTGGTTCGTTTGGACGCCCACCAGGCAGACCAGGCCGTGACCGCCGCAGTGCTGGATGTGACGGACGATGCGCGATACTTGAAGGGGTGCATTGCCTTCGTCGTGGACGTCCGCGAGGATTTCGACCTCCGGGCCAAGGCTGCGCCGTGCCGCTTCGTCCTGCGTCAGGCCGTGGAGGCAAGCGAGGGTGTTCGACACGTAGGCGGACTTCCACCACTGGATGACGTAACCGTCGTCATCGTAGCGGGATGGGCGAATCAGTTCGACGCAGAATGTCTTCGACGCGCGGACGCTAGGTTGGTCGTCGGGCATTTACACTTCCCATTGCGGTCCGGACCGGCCGGGACCGTGGACACGAGTTTAGAATCATACGCCGCGCAGCTCTAAATGCAAGAGCGTGGGAGTGTGGTTTTTCGTGGAGAGTATTGGATTCGGCTCCTGGCCGTGCCCTGCCTACCAACACTGAGAACCGGGTGGGTCTCCCTGATCGCGGTGTGCCGCAGCGCCGGGTGATGGTCGCCCGGTCTTGCGTTCGAACGTGTCCGGCGTATCTTGCTGCCACGAGGGGGCCGGTGAGCATGGGAGGCGATGGCGACGTTGGCGCGGTCGGAACGGCCGTGGTTCTCTGTCGAGGTGGTGATGCCTGAACTGGAGTCATTGGGATCGGTGCCGTTCGCGGTGGTGGCGGTCGTGCTGCTGCTGACGGCCGCTGCTGGCCTGGGCGGCCTGATGCTGCCACGTCTCGCGGGGGAGGGCGTGCGCCGATGCGATGTGGCGCTGTTGCAGGTCGTCGTTGGGCTGAATCTGGTGGGTCTGCTTGGGTTGGCGCTGGGCGTGACCGGTGGGTTGGCGTCGGGACGCTCCGTGTGGCTACTGGGAGGGGGAAGTCTACTGTTGGCAGCCGCGGTGTGGCGCCGCCGCAGATCGTCGGTCTCGCCGACGCATGGGCGACGGCTCGGCCAAGCACCGGGCCTGCTGTGGCTGGGGTTTGTCGTGCTGGCGGGGATTACACTCGGCCCGGCCTTGTGTTGCCCAACCGGCTGGGATGAACAGGTCTATCACTGCGTTCTGCCGCGCCGGTGGCTGGCGGAGGGGTGGCCGGCCGTTTACCTGGATCTGCCCTACTCGGGGTTCCCGTCTCTCGGAGAGATCCTGTTCTGGCTCATGGCGCCGATCGACAGCGTCATTGCCCCGCGTCTGCTGGTTTGGGTGTGCTGGGTGCTGGGGTTGGTCTGTCTCTACCGCGTGCTGCGCCGGCGGCTGGCATCGCCAGCGGCTGGCATTCTGACCTTCGCGTTTGTACTCAACGACACCGTGCTGTTGATCTGCGCCGACTGCTACGTGGAGACCGTCTTGCTGATGAACGTCGCCGGCATTCTGCTCGCCGTCGAGTTGCCGCGCCGGCGTGCCCCCGATGCCTGGGCGCGCTGGGGGCGTGCGGCGGGTCTGGGTGTGATGGCGGGGGGGGCGGCGGCCGTCAAGTTGACCGGGTGTGCGGTCCTCGCGGTGCCGTGTTTGTGGTACCTGGGTGAGGCCTGGCGTGACCGGCAGCGCTGGCGGGCGGTGGTCGGACCGATGGCGCTGTCGGTGGGAATTGCCGTGGCTGTAGGTCTCCCGTTTTACCTGCGTTCATGGTTGGCGACGGGAAACCCGTTCTACCCGTACCTGTGCGAGTGGTTCACGGACGACCCTGGCGGCATCGAGATGAGCCGGTTCCACCATGCGATCGGAGGGTTTGTCTACGGCGTGAAGAGCGTGGCGGCGTTTGTCGCCGCGCCACTTCTGTTGGCGTTCCGATCGAATAACTACGACGGCGAGTTTGGGTGGCAATTGCTGGCGCTGGTGGTCTTTGCGGTCGTGGCGGTGGGGTCGGCGGGGCGTGAACGCGTGCGCCGGGTCGTGCTGTGGCCGGCCGCAGTCACCGTTTGGCTGTACGTTTTCTGGTTTGTGACCGCGCAGCAGGCGCGGTTCGCGGTGTCCGCACTGCTGGCCTTCATGCTCGTTGCGGCCGCTGGACTGCAGTTGCTGCGCGGTTGGGGGCGGCGCATCGCCCTGGGGGTCGTCGTCATGGCGGCTCTGGCCAGCGCGCCCTGGTACCGTTCCGGATACTACTGGTATTCCTGGCTTTGTGTCGCTGGTCGAGTGAGTCGAACCGATTATGTGCACACGGCGACCAGTGGTGTGTACCTGCCGCTGGTGCAGGCGGTCACGGAGCGGACGCCGCCGGACGCGCGGTTGCTGCTGCTGCTCGAACACCGGAGCTTGTATCTGCCGCGTTGGTCTCGGATCGGTACGCCGCTGTTCCAGGAGGCCTTCTTCGCTCCCGTCAGCGGGTTTACGGATGTGGAGTCGGTCATGAACGTGTTGCTGAAGAACAGTTTTACACACGTCGTTCTGGCCAAGGCCCCGGCCGGTCCGGACCAGGCGCCGGGCGCGACGGAGCAGCGTCAGTCGTTCGTGCAGGCCATCGGTCGGTGCGCGCAGTCGGGGCGTCTGCACCTCGTGTGGGAGTCGAAGGAGTACGCGCTGCTGGAGGTGCGCAGGTGAGGAGGCTGGGGCAAGGGGCAAGGGGACAATCAGTGTTCGGTGTTAGGGGAAGCCCCCCCCCGACACCCGACACCCGTTCCAGGAGCCGTGGCGTCAGAAACAGCGGTGGCAGACCGGAGCAGGTGGCAAGCGGAAGCCAGGACTTGGCCTCAGGTTTCAGCGCGTCCGATACTCGCCCGGGGTACAGTGGAAGAAGCGGCGGAACAGGTGGTGGAAGTGGCTCTGGTCGAAGAATCCCCAGCGTTCCGCGACGGCCTTGACCGGCAGGCGCGTGGTCTGCAGGTCCTGCGCGGCGCCGGCCGTGCGCGCCTTGAGCGTGAACTGGTGGAACCCGCAGTTCATGACGGCGCGGAAGACCTGGCAGAACCGGCTGCGACCCAGGCCGCATGCCTCAGCCGCTTCCTCCACGGAAACCGGGTCGTTGACGCGCTGCCGAAGCAACTCCACTGCCGGCAGCACCCGCAGGTACTCCTCGTGAGACCGCGAGAATTCGTCCGCGGTTGACGTGCGCGTCTCCGCGGTGAGCGTCAGAATCAGTTCGTGGATCTTCAGCCACCCCATGGTCTTAGCGCCGAAGCTGGGCTGTGTCGCGACCTCGCGTAGGCGCCAGCCGATGTTTAGAACGGTTTGGCGTGTGGATTCCTGCTCACCGTACGGACGCAGTTCAGGGCGCACCATGAAGGGCGTCAGCCAACTGAAGTCGTCCAAGGCTCGGAACGCGCACAGGTCTTCCATGCGGACATTGACCACGATCAGCTTTGTCGGGGCCTCGCAGACACGGCTGGCGTGCGGTTCCCAGCAGGACGCCCACCAGACCTGCCCCGGAGAGCAAAGGCGCTGGAAATCTCGGTACCGCATGTCGATTTGGCCCTCCAGCACGATGCCGAACTGCAGAGCGTAGTGCATGTCGCCGCCGTACCGGCCGGACGCCTTCTGGATGTCCTGCACCAGGATGTCGTACGGATTGGCCGGCGAGAGGTGGTCGTGGGTGGCTTTGACGATGTTCTGAAAGGCGTCCATCGGATTTTCCTACAAACATATTGGAAAACATGCCAGAGAAGGATTGCTTTTCTATACAATCTCCGGGTGTAAGTTTCAAACAACGGCAGGAAGTATCCCGCCGCCACGGAGGACGGTGGCCGGTATCGAAGACGTCGATGATCTCGAAGATATCGAAGCCGAAACAAACAGGTGCAGACCTCAAGGAGGATCGAACCATGGCGAAGTACCGCGTGGGTGTTTTCGGGCTGAAGATGGGCGCCGGTTGGGCGCGTGCGGTGCATGCGAACCCCGCCACTGAGTTGAGCGTTGTGTACGACAAGTACTACGCGGAGAACGCGTCGATCGACAAGCCCTTTTTCTCGGGCAGTGGTGCCGTGATCGCGAAAACGGAGCAGGAGATCTACACGGCCGGCCTGGATATTGTTATTGTGGCGAGTCCGGATCCGTGGCACGTCGAGCAGAGCGTGAAGGCGCTGAAAGCCGGGAGCCACGTGATCTGTGAGAAGCCGCTGGCCCCGACGGTTGCCGACTGCAAGAAGATCATTGCGGCGGTCAAGGCGACGGGGAGGTTCTTCATGACCGGGCAGGTGTGCCGGTACGCGCCGGGCTTCATCATGGCAAAGAAGTTCGTGGACGAGGGTCGGATTGGCGACATTGCGTTCATTGAGAGCGAGTATGCTCACGACTACGAGCACGCGCAGGGTTACCGCGGTTGGCGCAAAGACCCGAAGATCAAGCGCGAGGGGTTTATCGGCGGCGGTTGCCATGCCATGGATCTGATCCGCTGGATCGTCGGCGATCCGGTCGAGGTGTTCGGATTCACCAACAAGAAGCTCCTGCCGGACTGGCCCACGGCGGACACCGGAGTGGCCGTCTGCAAGTTCGGGAACGGCGTCATTGGCAAAGTTTTCGTCTCGGTCGGCGTGAAGCGGCCCTACACCATGCGTACGGTGATCTGCGGGACCGGCGGGACGATTGTGTGTGACAACACGCGCCCGTTCATTGAGGTGTTCGAGAACAAGTTCCGCAGCCACACGGGCACGCAGTTTACGCAGGTTCCGGTCAATATTGCCAACCACAACGTGGCAGCCGAAGTGGCGGAGTTCATCAGCTACTTGGACCGCAAGGAACAGAGTCCAACCGACGTCTACGAGGGGACCAGGACGGTCGCGTTTGGCGAGGCGGTTTTGAGATCCGCCGCGACCGGGAAGGCGGTAAAGTTCGCGGACGTCTATAGCCGCTGATCTCTCCGGTCCGGCGTGGCGGCATCCGCCTGTTGCGTTGCCGTAAGCGGCCCGTTTGCCGCAAGGTCGCGGGCGTCGACGTAGGCGGCGCGGAAGAATTCGGCCCAGGCGCGGGTCAGAAGGATCTGTTTCTTCGGGTCACGCAGTTCGGCGGCAACGGCTTCAGCCTCGTGGTGCGCGAACGGGAGTTTGCCGAGACTGGCCATGGCGTCGGGGAGCCGTTCCGGGCCGCCGTTGGCGATGATGGCTTGCCACGCTTCGCGCAGTTCGGGGTGGCAGTCGATGGCCATGACGCGAATCAGGACCCGGATAAGGCCGAAGAGCCGACCGGTCCACGGTGCCTGGTAGGCAAACTGCCCCGCCAGAACGAACGGCTCGGCATTCGGGTCGGACATGTTGGCCTTGTCTGCCGGTGTGTAGAGATCACGTCGGATGGGCAGGCGGCGCAATGCGTAGTGTTCCGGCCCGCCGGGCGTGCCGGGGCGGTAGTTCCACAGTTGCTGACCTTCTCGGGACAGGACGAAATCGATGAAGGCCTTGGCCGCCTCGGCATGTGGGGCGCCGCGGAACAGGGCGATAGGGTCGGCGGAAATCGACGAACCGCCGGGCGGGGTGATGTAGCGCATGATTTCGCGGTCTGTCTCGGCCTGGGCCCATTCGGCCTGGGCGCGTCCGTAGAAGTCGATGCACATGCCTGCGGCGGCATCGCCCTGGCTGACGTCGACCGGGACCCGGCCCGCCGCGAAGGTGAAGTAGCGGGCGTTGGCCGAGATCCTGCGGATCAGCAGCATGGCGTTGTGCCAGCCACGATCGAGTCCCTCCGTGTCTTTTCCGAGGGGAACCGCTTCGGTTCCCGCCTGACAGGTCCTTGCGGTCCGCGCCATCTGCTGCTGGATCAGCATTTCAAAGCACTTGTTGATGGACCCGCTCTTTGATGGATCCGCGACGCCGATCTGGCCGAGGAACCATGGCTCCCCCAGATCGTTCCATTGGGTGGGGGTGGCCCCGCCCGGATGGATCTCGTTGAGCCGGTCCATGTTGTAGCAAATGCCGAACGCGGCCAGGCAGGTGCCGTAGTAGCGGTCGTCGGTGTCATACCAGGTTTCACCGCTGACTTGTCGAGTGAGGCACGGCTCGTCACCGGTGAACAAATCCGGGTGGCGCGTGCGGAAACCGCAGGGCACGAGAATCCCTTCGCTGGCGAGGCTGCGGGCGTCGAATTCGCCGCCGCCGAAGAGCAGATCGACCCCAATGCTGACGTCGCTCTGGAGGAACGCCTGGCGTGCGGCCCAGGCATTGGACGGCGCCGATGCAGCGGTGAGTTTGCGGTCGAGGAATGCGGCCTGGGTGGTGGCGCCCCACGGTTTGCCTTGGCTCGTCCACCAGTGGCGGAAGTTTGCGGTGTAGGCACTGCGGACGTAGCGGACGATTTCGCTGGTTCCGCCCGGAGTGCGCCAGTCGATGTCGATGTCGCGTCCCAGGCGGGTTTTGGCGAAGCGCTGAAAGGCGCGTTCGAACTCGTACCGGATCGCCTCGTTGTGGGGGGTGACGATAACCAGTTGGTCGGTCCCCGACGGGTTCAGCACTGCCGTGTCACGGAGCAGAACGGGGATCAGGATGATGAGCAGCAGAGGCGCGGCCGCGGTGAGGGTCTTGCGGAGCATGGCGGTTGCCTCCCTGAGTGGCCGTTGCTCAGTATCAGTAAGAACTCAAGCCGGCTGTAGGTGGATAGGCTGTAGGCAAGAATCACGCCTCAGGCCACGTGACGCTCGGAGCGCCTGAATGGGCCGTATTCCTACCTGATTGGGAGACCGCGGAGCCATGTTCGAGGCTCGGGAATCTACGGCCTAACAGTTTCTGTTCCCCGATCGACCTACAGCCTATAGCCTAGACACCTACAGCCTAGGGCAACCTGCATTCGTTGCCAGCATCACGAATGGAAGGACATCAGCGCTAATATGCCGCGATACAACCATCGCGCCAGTACCGCAGACCACTGGAAGACCAGCCCCCCGGCAGGAGACAGGAACAACACGGCGATCACGACGATGCTGATGAACCCGAGCGTGTCCATCGAGAGGCGACGGAGTTGCGGTATGCACCAGGAGTAGAGTTCCCATCCGTCGAACATGGGGACCGGCAGCATATTGAAAAGGAAGAGAAAGCAGTTGGCCATGATTCCGATGCTGAATAACTCGCGGAAAGGGCCCAACGCTGGGAGGTTGCCGGTGACGGAAATGGTGGCGGTCAGAATCGCGAAGAGCACCGCGAGGGCCAGGTTCATGCCTGGTCCGGAACTCGACACCAGGAGTCCGCTGTAGGAGCGGCGCAGGTTGCGTGGATTGACAGGTACGGCGCCCCAGGCCACCCCGAGGACGACCAAGCAGATCAGAGACTGCAGCCCCATGACCTTGAGGGGGTTCAGGGTCAAATAGCCTTGGTGGCTGGCGGTGTCATCGCCTTGTGTTCTGGCCGTCCAGGCGTGCGCAGCCTCATGCATACACACGGAAAAAGCCACCATGATGATCCACATCAGGTAGAATGCAGGGTCGCTCGACAGTTTCTGGATGAACAGCATGATGTACGAAGGTTTCGCCGTCTGACCGCGGGGCGGGCGGAGTCCCCCGTGGTCTCAGGTGTTAGGGTTCTCAGGGTTTCGGGAGCACAGGGGCAAGCCACAGATGCGAGTATGGACATTGCCGTACCCGGAAACGGCTGCCCCGTCGGGCATGGGCTTCCCGCGTGTTCTTAACGGATTCGTGGCGGTCTCTCGCCCGTGACCAAGGCGTGCGGCTGCCGGTCTCAACATAGCGTTTGAGCGGGGAAAATCTACGCGGCATCCGGCGGAGGTATCTCGATGCCGACCACGGCAATACGGGCGCGGTTACACGCGTCGAGGACGGCTTCTCGATCGAGGAGCAGAGTCTTGTGTGCTTGGACCGCAAGGACTTTGGCCTGGGCTGCCAGGAGGGACTCGACGGTCCCCATGCCGATGCAGGGCACATCGAAACGCATGTCGTGAAAGTCCATGGCCACTTTCACGACCGTCACGCCGCCGTGGCCGAGTTCGCCGCCACGGCGAATGGCTTTGTCGGTGCCCTCGAAGGCTTCCACGGCCAGGACGGTGCCGTGTTTAATGACCACCGTCTGCCCGATGTTGAGGCGACTGGTTTCACGCGCGACGCGGAGCCCGAGCTCAATGTCGAGGCGCTGGCTGCGGCTGGGTCGGACACGGCCGAGAACGCCGGGAGTCGCCAGGTGGTTCCGCATCAGCACCGTCGAGGGCAGAACATGGATATCGTGTCGCTCCAGTTCGTCGGCAACGGCGGTGAACAGCGTCTGCGCGTTGCGTTCCCGTAGCCGGCTGAGCAGGAGCAGGGCGCGGAGGTCAGGGCGGATGCCGGTGAAAAGGCGCCCGGGCTTGATCTGGCCGACGCAGATCACATGCCGGATGTCCTGGCGTTTGAGGCAGCGTATGGCCTTGCTGAGTTGCCCGGGGTAGACCCAATCCACATGGTCGGCGAGTGACTCGATTTCAGGCCGTGTGTCGTTCTGCATGGCCAGGACGCCGAGATAGGGGACATTGGCGTGGCGGGCCTCACGACAGACCAGGAGGGGCAAGTCTCCGCGTCCCGCGATGACTCCGATGCGGGCGTTTGCCGGCAGTTCAGGCAGTTCGGGCATCCGACGGTCGTCCTCGCGATTTGCGGCCCTATCGCCCTGCCAGGGTGGTGGGGGGATGCTGGGTTCACCCGCACTGGTCGAAAATTACCCTCGGGTGCGGGTGTTGCAAACCGCCGGACTGAGGCTATTTTCTGAAAAGTGTGTGAGGTAGGAGTCGAAGGGGTCAGGGTGACGAAGGCTGAAGCAAGGATGGTTTCCCATGGGCTCGGTAAAGAAGAAGCGGTTGAAGAAGATCTCGAAGCACAAGCGCAAGAAGCAGCTTAAGGCCATGCGGCACAAGAAGTAACCGCAGAAGGTCTGGCTGAAAAAAGCATGTCGGTACGGGCAAAAGTCGGGCTGATCGCCCTCTTATTGTGCTGTGGCCTGTTGCGGTGCGTTGCGGCGGAGGGAGAACCGCCGCGGCGGCCCGAGACCCCAGCCGACCTGCAGCTTACGCCGGAAGAAGCCGCTCGCAGCGATGCGCTGAGCAACTTTGCCTGGGGTGTATATCGTCAGTTGGAAGGCCCCCAGGAAGCTGCGGCTTTCCTCAAGTACTACGAGGAAGCCCTGCGGTTGGCGCCGGACTCGGATCTGGCGCTCGAGCACCTGGTGGCTCCTCTGATGGTCGAACGCAAGTTCGACGAGATCGTCCGGATTCTCACCCCGATTGCTGACGCAAATCCCTCCTGCATTTCTATCCAAATTCTTCTGGCGGAGGCGCTTGGCGCCCAAGACAAGCCGGCCGAAGCGCGCTCACGTTTGGAACGGTTGATGCGCGGCCAGAAGACCTGGGAACCGGCGCTGTTTCGGGAACTCTACGTCGCCTACTGGCGTGAGAAGCGGGACGACGATGTTATGGCGCTGCTGCGGCGGACGCGACGGCGATTTGGGGATCACTTTGTCATCGAACATGCGGCGGCTCTGTTCTTCAACGCCTTGGCGCAGAGGGAGGCCAAAGCAGGGGGGGCGGCGCGAAAGCAGGTGGGTTTGGAGCGTCAGACCCTGGCGTATGCACGGCGCGCCGTCGTACTGGCGGCCGACGCGGACCGGGAGGAAGATGTCGAGAGCCTGGCCGCATTGCTGCACGACCGGGAGCAATGGCAGGACTTAGTCGATCTGCTGCAGGCCGTTGGCACCATGGGCGAGTTGTACACGCCCGAAATGGCGTTGATGTTGGCGACCGGGTTGGACCAACTGGGGCGACGCGCCGAGGCGATGCAGGTTCTGCAGGGCGTGGCGCAGCCCGAGGTTATGCGGCCCGATTTATTCCCGGAGATCGCGCGCCTCTACGCGACGTTTGACCAATTGGAGATGGCGGCCAGTTTCTTTGAGAGTTCGATGTCGGCGTTTCCGCGTTCGTTGCCGATCAAACTGCGCTTGGGCTACGTCTTGTTGCGTCTGAACCGTGCCGAGCGTGTACTCGAAATCCTGCCGGACGCGGACGAGGCGGAGAGTCGGAAGATGCCTCCGGAGGTTCACTACCTGCGCAGTCACGCCCTCAAGGAACTGGGACGGCTGGAAGAGGCCGCCAGGGCGCTGGGCAAGGCGGAGGCGGCAGCACTGGCCGTGGGGGACAAGAATTTTCTCAGCGTCCATTTCCACCTGTACTATGCAGCGTTATGCGAGGACTTGGGGTACACGGACCGTGCGTTGGAGCGGGCGCGCAAGGCGCTTGAGCTCGACCCGACCAGCACCGATGCGGCGAACTTCCTCGGGTACGTACTGGCCGATCACAGTCGCGACTTGCCGGAGGCGGAGAAGTGGATCCGGATGGCTGTCCAGGCTGACCCCGAGAATTTTGCGTTTCTCGACAGCTTGGCGTGGGTGTACTACCGGCAGGGCCAGTATGCCCCTGCCTTGGTTGAGATCAACAAGGCGCTGCGCCTGTCGGGTGCGGAGCCTGACCCGGTGATTTTGGATCACGCGGGGGATATCCATGCGGCCAATGGTTTCACGCTTCTTGCTGAGCAATACTGGCGTCGCGCGCTTGGCAGCGGCGCGAAAGCGACGGACAAGGTGCGCATTCTGGAGAAGTTGCGTCAGCTTTCCCTGCCGGCTGGGGCCACGGCCAGCCCCGTGGCGGGCGGGGAACGGGAACCGCTGCTGTTGCCGAGAACGGGTCCGGCATCATGAACGAGCAATTGCTACTGAGCAACATTCGCAGCGTCCTCATCCGCCAGGAGGAGACGATTATCTTTGCGCTCATCGAACGGGCGCAGTTTCGGCGGAACCCGGTGGCCTACCAGGCGGGGGCGTTGCGGGAGGCCATTGGCGAGGAGAGCATTGTCGGGTACATGTTGCGCGAGACTGAGAAGACGCACGCACGCATGCGCCGCTATCTCAGCCCCGATGAACACCCGTTCTACGTCGGCCTTCCCGCCCCGGTGCTGCCGCCGTTGCGCATGGACGAGAATCCACTGCGGCCCAACCAGATCAACATCAATCCGAACATTCGCACCACCTACGAGCAGGAAGTGGTGCCGTATATTTGCGCTTCGGGTGACGACGGGCAGTACGGATCCACGGCGGTTTGCGACGTGCAGAGCCTGCAGTCGCTGTCGCGCCGGATTCACTATGGGAAGTTTGTGGCCGAGAGCAAGTACAGGATGCAGCCCGCGCGTTACGACGCGGCGATTGCCGCGGGGGACCGGGAGGCGCTGACGCGCGAGATTACAGACGCCGAGGTTGAAACCCACGTCCTTGAACGTGTGCGGCTCAAGTCGCAGACCTACGGTCAGGACACTGGCGGAGACGCGACCCAGTCCAAGATCGACCCTGAACGGGTGGTCGACGTGTACGCCCGCTGGATCATTCCCCTTACCAAGGAAGTGCAGGTTCTGTACCTGCTGGCCAGAAATGAGCGTCAGTAACAGCGGACGCGAGGGGCGGGGACGGGGCGGCGCGGATCTCTTCGATCACGCACGGGAGCAATTCCTGGCAGGCGAGCAACCCCTGGCGGCGCGTCTGCGGCCGCGGACTCTCGACGAATTTGTCGGCCAGGAGCACATTCTGGCCCCCGGGCGGCTCCTGCGTCGCGCCATTCAGGCCGACCAGATTTCTTCCCTGATTTTCTACGGTCCCCCCGGCACGGGCAAGACGACCATGGCCAGCGTGATCGCGAACACGACACGGAGCCATTTTGTCGTCCTCAATGCGGTGCTGAGCGGCGTGCAGGACGTGCGCGCCGTTTCGGAGGCGGCCAATGAACGGCTGGGACAGCATGGGCAGCGGACGATCCTGTTTGTGGACGAGGTGCATCGCTGGAACAAGGCGCAGCAGGACGCGCTTCTGCCGTGGGTCGAGAACGGCACTGTGATCATGATTGGTGCCACGACGGAGAACCCGTACTTCACGGTCAACCGGGCACTGGTCAGCCGCAGTCGCATTTTTCAGCTCAAACCGCTCACCGAGGCGGACCTGCGGCAGGTTGCCGCGCGGGCGCTGGCGGACCGGGAGCGTGGGTTTGGCGAGTTGCATGTGAAGCTGGCGGAAGACGCGCTGTCGCACTTGGTTTCCGTTGCCAACGGCGACGCCCGGGCCATGTTGAACGCGCTGGAACTCGCGGTGGGGACGACGACGCCCGGTCCGGACGGGACCGTGTACATCGACATGTCGGTGGCGGAGGAAAGTATCCAGCGCCGGGCCGTGCTCTACGACAAGGAGGGAGACTGCCATTTCGATACCATCAGTGCGTTCATCAAGTCGCTGCGCGGTTCTGATCCTGACGCTGCTGTCTACTGGCTCGCCAAGATGGTTTACGCCGGCGAAGACCCGCGGTTTCTGTTCCGGCGCATGCTGATTTTCTGCGGTGAGGACATTGGTTTGGCCGACCCGCAGGCACTCGTCGTGACCGAGAGTGCCGCGGCGGCGTTTGACCGGGTCGGCATGCCGGAGGGGCGTTACCATCTGGCCATGGCGGCGCTGTACTTGGCCACCGCGCCCAAGTCGAACTCCGTATTTGCCTTCTTCGATGCGCTGGCGGCCGTGGAGAAGGAGCAGGAAGGGGAGGTCCCGAGCCACTTGCGCGACGCCAGTCGCGACAAGGAGGGGTTCGGGCACGGCGCCGGATACCTGTACCCTCACGCTTACCGCGATCACTGGGTCGCGCAGCAGTACCTGCCGGACAGCCTTCAGGGCAAGGTGTTTTATCAGCCGGGAGCGATGGGGTACGAACGGAGCGTTGCCCTGGACGTGCAGCGCCGGCGAGAAGCGCAACTTGCCGCTGCCGTGGACCCGGACGTGGCGGGGGCGCCGCCGGAGATCCTGACGTTCTCGCCGCAGGAACGGAGTTTCGAGCGTTGGCTGACGCGAACGATCAGTGCCGCCGGCGACGCGCTGGCCGTTGCGCGCGAGGCGGTTTTCGAGGGAACCGCGTGGCCTCGGCATGCGGTGATTCTGGACCTTCGGGCCGACACCGGCCTACTGACCTGGGAGGCGCTTCGGCGTGTTCCCGAGGGCGGGGTGTGGGCTCTGGCAACAAACCCGACGACCGCTGCTGCGTTGACCGAGCAGGCCGTCCAGTGTCCGGACTTGCGCAGGCCGCAGGTCGTGACGGGGGCGGTGCGCGACTTGCGGCGCCTGTTGCAGGCGGCCGGAGCAGGGGAGGTCCGGTTTGACGGGGTCGTAGGGCGGAACGCGTTGCTGAATGAAGAGGACCGACCGGCGGCTTTGCTGGAAGTGGCTGGAGTTCTGGCGCGGGGCGGCGTCTTGTCGCTGGCCGAAGCCGTGCCACGTCACAGCCAGAGGCCGTCGCGCCTGGTTGACCTGGCCGGGTTCGACGGAGCGCTCCGAGAGCGTCTGCTCGAGGCTGAAGAGACGATCTACCACGATGCCTTGGATGCGATGGTTAACTGGGATGAACGTGATCTGGTGCGTTGGGCGCAGGCGGTTGGTTTGGAGCGCTGTACCGTAACGTTGCGGCAACAGGCGCTGCAGCAAACCGTCACACAGCGTCTGCTGGACCGCTGGTTCGGCTCAGGCTCCGAACGCGCTCGCCCGTCCTACGCGCAGCGTTTGGCGCAGCGACTCAGTCCGGACGAGGTCGAGAAAGTCCGGCATTTCTATACGGGGGCGCTGCTGGGTCGCACCGTTCCCTGGCAGTCGACGGTGGCGCAGTTCCAGGCATACGCTTCAACTTAGAGTTTTTCCTGGAGGCTCATTCATGTCAGGCCCCTATCCACCGATCGGAACACGCGTGGAGGAACTGGATACGCCGGCGCTGCTGCTGGACCTCGACGCGCTGGAGCGGAATCTGCGGCGCATGGCGGACTTGATGATGCGGTTTGGCATGGCGCTGCGACCGCACGTGAAGACGCACAAGTGCTCGATCATCGGCCAGCTCCAGATGCAGGCGGGTGCGATCGGCCTGACGTGCGCGAAACTCGGCGAGGCCGAGGTGATGGCGGACGCGGGACTGCGTCACCTGTTGATCGCGAACCAAGTCGAGGGGCGTATCAAGGTGCAGCGGTTGATTGCGCTGGCGGCCCGCAGTGAGGTGATTGTCGCGGTGGAGAACGTGCGGAATGCGCAGGAGATCGCGGCTGCGGCGACGACCGCGGGTGTGTGCGTGGACGTGATCATCGAGGTGGACACGGGCATGAGCCGCTGCGGGGTTCTGCCGGGGCCGGACACGCTGGCGTTGGCGCAGGCCATCGTGGCCTTGCCCGGGTTGCGGTTCCGCGGCCTGATGGGCTACGAAGGGCACGTTGTGTTGCTGAAGAGCGAGACGGAGCGACGGCGGTTGGCGGAGGAGTCGGTGCAGCGATTGCTGGGCGCGGCCGCGGATCTGCGCGCGGCAGGGCTTGAGGTGGAGATTGTTTCTGCCGGCGGGACGGGTACGACGTTGATCACGGGGCAGGCCAAGGGCATCACTGACATTCAGGCGGGGTCGTATGTCGTCATGGACGCGACCTACCGTCAGGTGCTGCCGGAGTTTGAGAATGCGCTGTTCATACTGGCCTCGGTCATGAGCCGGCGCAACGGCAAGTACGTGGTCCTGGACATGGGCAAGAAGGCGGCGACCGAAGAGTTCGGGCTGCCTGTGCTGCGTGACATGCCGGGGGCGCGGCTGGTCGGGCTTTCCGAGGAGCACGCCAAGGTGGAGTTGACGGACCCGCACGGTCCGCTGCGGATTGGCGACAAGGTGTGGGTGATTCCAAGCCACTGCTGCACGACCATCAACCTGCACGACGAGTACTTCTGTGTGCGCGGCGGGCGGTTGGAGGCGATTTGGCCGATCGATGCGCGGGGGAAGGTTCGGTAGTTTCGGGGTAGGGGATTGTGGGTCGTTGGGGAGGTGGGGTTCCCCCGGGTCGGTTGCATGGCAACGCTTTGCGATCACGGGTTGGTTGAAATCCCGGTCTTGGCGACCTATCTTGCGGTTACCGGCACGGATGCAGCAGGGGGTTACGTGTCCGTCGGCGCCGGACGTGCGAAGAGCTCAATCCTGGTCTTGGGAATCGTGTTTGGCGCGGTGATGGCAGCGTGTGGTCACAGCCGTTGCGCGAAGTGGGCACCATTGTCATGTCGTTGATGTATCTGAGTTCAAGGAAGGAGGGATCTCATGGGCAAGAAGCACAAGAAGCATCATAAAGGCGAGGACAAGGACCCCAAGAAGGCCGCGGGCGAGGAACAGGCCAAGGTCGTGTCGGTCGCCGGAGGTTCGGTCGACGACACTGAGAAGGGTGGCAAGAAGGGGAAGAAGGACAAGAAGAAGGAATCGAAGGTCGCTGCTCAGGAACCGCAACGCGACAAGATGACGACCAAGGACTACGAGTCGGAACTGCGGAAACTGCAGGTTGAGTTGGTCAAGATGCAGGAGTGGGTGAAAGCCAATGTGCTGAAGGTCGTCATTATCTTCGAGGGGCGCGACGCTGCCGGCAAGGGCGGCGCCATCAAGCGGATCACCGAGTCACTGAACCCGCGTGTCTGCCGTGTGGCCGCCTTGGGCACACCCACCGAACGCGAAAAGACGCAGTGGTATTTCCAGCGCTATGTTCCGTACTTGCCGGCGGGCGGCGAGATCGTCGTGTTCGATCGCAGTTGGTACAACCGCGCCGGTGTCGAGCGCGTCATGGGGTTCTGTTCCGAGCCGGAGTACCAGGAATTCCTACGGTCCTGCCCGGAGTTCGAGCGGATGCTGGTGCGTTCGGGCATCATCGTGATCAAGTACTGGTTCTCGATCAGCGATGACGAGCAGGAGCGCCGATTCCAGGCGCGTATCGACGACCCGACGAAGCGGTGGAAGCTCAGCCCGATGGACGTGGCATCGCGCACGCACTGGGTCGAGTACTCGATGGCCAAGGACGCGATGATGGCGCACACGGACATCAAGCAGGCGCCGTGGTACGTCGTCAACGCGGACGACAAGAAACGGGCACGGTTGAACTGCATCGCGCATTTGATCAGCCTCATTCCGTACAAGGACCTGACACCTGAGCCGATCAAGTTACCGCCGTTGCAGGACAAGACCGGCTACGTGCGGCCGCCGATCTCGGACCAGACGTTTGTGCCGGAAGCTTACTGAGGCCGCCTCGGCCCCGCGTGTTCGGGCCTTGGTGTTGATGGCCATGGCGCTGGCGACGAAGGTGAGCGGAATCAAGCGCGCAATCCCGATCGCAACGGGGCGAATGGGGGAGATTAGATCGCCATGATTGTGGGCATCGATCAGGCTGCTGTTGCGTCTGGCGCATGAACCCGCATCACTCCGCCTTGTCCCAGACCGGGCGGTGGCGAACGTGTTCGGCTTTGAAGTCGCCGAGACTGGTCCAGAGCAGCGGTTTGTTGAGGTCCACCTCGGCGACGGCGACGGTGCCGAACTCCTTTGCCTGGGCGGTCACTCTCCCCTCATGGTCGAACACCGCGGAGACCATCCACTCTCTGGAGGCATCCGTGTAGGTGCTGCTGACGACATAGACGTGGTTTTCGCAGGCGCGCGCCGCCGCCAAGAGAGGGTTGCAGCCCCACACCGGCCAGGCGATGACCTCCGCGCCGTTCATGCTCAGTCGCCGCGCCACTTCCGGGAAGAAGCCGTCGTAGCAGATCATCATGCCGACCTTGCCGAACCGCGTCAGGAACACCGGATACTCGTGGCCCGGGGAGACGCCTTTCTGACACTCGTCGCGCGTGAGTGCGACCTTCCGGTACTTGCCTAGCAGTTCTCCGTCGGGTCCGTTCATCGCGGCGGTGTTGTAGATCAGGTGTCCATCGCGCTCGATCAGGCCGGACACGATGTACAAGTTGTGCTGTTTGGCGAGCGCGCCGAAATACTCAGAAGACGGGCCAGGCACGGGTTCAGCCGACCACGCCTTCACGGCGAGGGGAACGGATGACGAGGCTGCTCTTGCCGTCCGGTCCGCCTTTCAGGTCACAGGAGAATTCCGGCCGGATTTCGTCGCGTGGCGAGAATACCGTCCAACCGCAGTCGACGGCAGAGGTCTGTTGCTTGGTCATCGGAAGTCTCCTCAATCGCTGCCTGCAAACCGCGTCGCCATCGTGTCTCGATGGCCGGCACCATGGCGGCCGCCGAATCGATCATCGATGGCGACGACGATTACGACAGTGATCATCTGTTCGTCATTCTTGTCTTGTCCTGAACTTGGTGTCACAAAGGGGGAAGTTGCCCAGTCGCGAGCG
This sequence comes from Lentisphaerae bacterium RIFOXYA12_64_32, assembly GCA_001803235.1. Taxonomy (GTDB): domain Bacteria; phylum Verrucomicrobiota; class Lentisphaeria; order Oligosphaerales; family YB12-FULL-65-16; genus YB12-FULL-65-16. The sequence goes on along the minus strand of MHBL01000329.1, from coordinate 5,003 downwards.
GACTTGCAGGTCTGGGGTCGACAAACACGGCCGGACGCACATAGACGGGTTCGCAACTGCTGTTACCCTCCCGGGGCGTGGTTGTCCACGGCCAACCTGGTGTGGCGAGTAGGTGTCGCGCGTCGATGCGCTCGATGGCGTGGACCCGGTTGCGCAGGGCCTCGGGCACGAGCGGTGTGACCGTCGCCGCGTGGGGGCTGACCAGGAAGTGACAGCAACCGGCGGAGTCTTCCAGTTCCTCCGGGGCTAGAACGGTCGCCGCGGCGACCGCTTGAAAGCCGGCAGGCGTGCGGAGGTAGCAGGAGAAGATGACTTGTCCTCGCCGTGCGTCGTGGAGCACGCCGATCCTCTCGCCGGGTTGTGTGATGTCGGTCAACGCCGCGGCGGCGGCCAAACTGCTGGGCAGGCCGCGGTAGAGCGCACCGCTTACAGCGCAGACCCCTTCGATGAACGCAATCCCTACGCGCAACCCGGAGAAACTGCCCGGGCCGGTGCCCACCGTCCAGCGTGGCACGGTGGCGGGGGAAGAGATTCCTGCCCGGGCCAGGAGGTCGAGGAGCCACGGGACCAGGTTGCGATCGCTGTCGCGACCTTGCAGGGGCAGATACCCGTGCTCCACGTCGCCCGTCGGGTTGCGGACGGCAAACGCGGCGCCGCAGGATGTGTCAAGTGCCGCGCAGACTCCGTCGCCGGGCGGAGGCGACGCGACGGGCGTGGGGCAGGGGAAAGAGTTGTCGACGGCGCAGAGCATGCCGTTGCCCAAGAGATTGTTTGCCGCTGGAATCATGGGGATCAGGGGGCGCCTGGGGTTGCGTGCGGGGGGGTGGGTGCGGCCGCGGCCGATCTCAAGGCGATCAGGCGCCGGTAGAATTCTTCGAGGCAGGGCGCGATAAGGTCTGGGCGGAATCGGGCCACTGCGTCCCGGTGGGCCGCCTCGCCCATGGTGCGTCGCCGCTCGGGCGCTCGGATCAGCTCAATCCAGGCGCGGGCCAGTGCCTCCGGATCGCCTTCCGGCACAACCAGCCCCGTCTTGCCGTGCTGTACAATGTCCGGCAGCATGCCGAAATCCGAAACCACCGCAGGTTTTCCCAGCGCCAGTGCTTCTCGCAGCGCCCTGGCCGTGCCGTCAAAACCGGGCATGAGCAGGGAGAAGATATCGAGGCTGGCCAGGGTGTCGGCGTAGTCGGCGAGGCGATACCCGGCGAGGATCACGTGCTGCTGAAGGCCGAGTTGTGCCACGGGTTTGATGACGGTGTCCTCGATTTGGCCGGAGCGGCCGATGACCAGGAACCGGGTCCTGGGTTCTTCGGCCACAACGCGTCGGGCGGCTTCGAGGAACACATCCATGCGGCGGTAGCGCTGGAATCGACCCACGATGCCGATCAGGGGGGCGTCCGGCGCAATACCGAAAACGTGCCGCATGTTCTGGAACTGGCGCGCCGGGTCGTACCGCTCCAGATCGACCGGCATCGGCATCACGCCGATGCGGTCGGGGGGGATGCGAAAACGCCGGATGTACTCCTGGCGGAAACCTTCTGTGAAGACCAGGTATCCGTCGGTGAACCATCGCAGCAGCAGGCGTGCTCCTAGGCTGGGGGTGAGGACGCTGCGGTTGTGCAGGGTGCGGACGAGAACCGGGCGCCTCTTCCCGAGCCGTTTGACGCAAAGTCCGCCCACCGCATGGTCGTGAGACAAGTGCAGATGCACGACGTCGAATGCCTCACGGCGGACGAAGTCGGGCAGTGCGAAGAGGTCATGGAATGTCCCACGCAGGTGTAGGTACCGATCCAGCGCGAACTGCTCGGTGCTGTTCACCCCCATCTCTCGAGCCTTAGTTCCCAAGGTCCTTTCGTCAAACTGTGGTTGGGCACTGTGGGCGAGCAGTACGTGGTGGCCCCGGGCCTGCAAATCCAGGCAGGTGTGGAGGACCGGCTCCGCGGGACCGGTCCATTTCCAGTCGCTGTAGAGGTGAAGGATTCGCATGCTGACCTCGGGGGGGGGCGGTGCCATGTGGCGACCGCACGCCGTCAATCATTGAGCTTGTGTGCCTCTCTGATTTCCCGAGCCTTCTGGCGGGCGTCGGCGGCAGTGGGGATGCCGCTGCTGGCGAGCCGTTCGTACACGCGGGCGGCTTCACGGAATCGCTCGTTGAGAACCAGCAACCGCGCCACGTCATAGCCACTGCGGGCAAAGTAGAACCAGTCGCGCATGCGGCTGCCGCCCTTGCGGTCGCCTTCAAAAGAGTAGACGATGTCGAGGTAGCGCTGAATAGCGGCTTCGGTTTGCCCCATCTTCTCGCCGCACTTTGCCAGGCGGTATTGCGCCAGTTCGCGCAGTTCCGGCGGGGCCACCTGGCTGCTGGCCACCTGCTCGAAGCAGCCGACGGCGAGCTTGAGCTTCTCGGGGTCCTGAGTATCCAGGGAGTAGTACATCTCACCGAGCCGTCCCAGGGCGGACAACCCCAAGGGGCTTTCAGCCGCGAGTTCCTGGGCTTTGAGGAAGTGCGGTATGGCGTCGGCGTACTTGCCTTCCTTGGCCAGCATATCGCCTTGGAGCAGTTCGGCCTGAGCTCTGATTTTGACAGACGCTTCGGGATATTGCTGTGCGAGTTGCTGCAGCAGGGCGCGGGAGTGGACCAGGTCGTCGCGATGGAAGGCGTTCTTGGCGGCTTCATAGAGTGCGGTCGGCGCGTGCGGGGACTGGACGTGTTCGGTTACAATGCGGATGAAGTACTCCTCACTCTTCTCGGGTTTGCCGATGTTGGCATAGTGGTCACCCAGCCACAGGAGCACATCGGTCGCCAGTTCCAACGTTGGGAATTTCTCGAGAAAGAGCTGGCAGTCGGCAAGGGCTGGCTCATAGTCGGCCTGGAAGAAGCGAACGTGGGCTCGCTGGTAGATAGCGTCCGGGTAGAACTTTGAGTCTGAATACTTGTCGATGATCAGGGTCAGCATACGGATGGCCTGGGGGATGTCATCGGCACCCCGGGCGGCTTCATAGGCTTCCATCAGGGCGCAGGGCGCATTGGGGCTGCTGGGATTGCCGGACGCCAGGTCGAACAGCTCTGTCATCGCGACGGCACAATCGCCGGCACTGCGCAGGGCGATCCCCCGTTCGAGTCGGGCGGTCTCACGGAGTTTACTGTTGGGGAACTCATCGAGGAACTGTTTGTAGATTCCGGCGGCATTGGAGAAGAGCTTGGCTTTGGCGCGCGATTGTGCCTGCCGCAGTCTGGCCTCCTCCGCAAACGACGTGCTGGTGTAGTTGTCCGCGACGGCTCCATAGTACAGCGCCGCGTTGGTGAAGCTCTCGACGCGAAACGACGCGTCCCCAGCCAGAAACAACGCTTCAGCCTGTTCCGGCGGGGTCTGCCCGAACTTGGCGGCGCGCGCAAACGCCTGAGCGGCATTCTCATGCTGCTTCACTTCGAGGAAGCACCAACCGCGACTCAGCGCGGCCCGATAGCGCAGGTCGGCCGGGGCTTTCTCGTTGGAGGAAACATCTTCGAAATATTCGCTGGCCGTGACGAAATTCTTGGTGCGCTGGAGCAGTTCGGCTAGTTTCAGGAGCACGGGAATAACCTCTGGGCGGTCCACGTATTCCTTTCTGAAACTCTCCAGGGCGTTGATGGCCAATTCCACCTTGCCCAGCGTGATCATGACTTCCGCGCTCTGCAGCAGGGCGTGGATTCGTTCGTCACGAGTCCCGGCGAGGGCCGTGGCCTGGGGCAAGACGAGCAGCGCATCGTCCAGGCGTCCTGCGTCGACCAATGCGGTCCCCAGCCGTGACGTCACGAGCCACCAGTCCGGATCCGGCCGCAGCGGGCGTTGCGGTTCAACGGTCCTGTAGAGCTTGAACGCTTCATCAATATTGTTCTGGTTTAACAGGATCAGAATCTGGCACAGAACCAGTGCCGGATCCGTTCGGTCCGGATAGCGGGTCCTGACATCGTTGAGGACCTGCGTCGCGCGGTCTATGCTCTTGCGGGCGAGGAAGATCTTGACGAGTCCCACCTGGGCGCGCACGGCACTGTCCACGTCTGGGGATTCATTCAGTAGCCGCATCAAGGCGGTCTCCGCGAGGTCCCACTTCTCGAGCCGCACGTAGGCATCGCCGATCAGGCCGAGGGCCCGGATCCGAAATTCCGGGGTCTGCGCGCTGTCGGCCAGGGGTTGGACTTGGGCTATGGCGGCTTCGATGTCGCCTTTGCCGAGGAGGATGACCGCGCGCCAGTAAACCAAGGCTTCACGCACAGCCCCGTCGGTGAGGTTCTGGGAGTTCTTGGCGTGGAAATCAAGGGCTTGGGCTGCGTCGTCGTAGCGGCGTTCGAGCAGGCAGGACTTCACGAGCAGAATGGTCGCGTCAGCCAAGTCCGGTTCACGGTTTCCGGTTTCCTGTCGGTATTGGAGAAGGAATTGGGTCGCAGCGCTGTAGATACCGTCTTGGAGGGCACGGATTCCCTTCTCTCTGCTGGGGTAGGCAGTGGGTGTCGCCGTGGCAGGGGGTTGTGTGGCAGGTGCGGCGTTCTGGGCCGGTGCAGGGGTTGCTCCCAGCCCCCACAGCAGTGCCACCAGGAGTGCCAGAGCTACTCCTGAGTTTGTCCGGCGGTCGGTCGTGCGCCACGACTCAACCCCCGACGATGCTCTGTTTGCCGTTGTTCCGTACTGCATTGCCCGGCCTGCCAGCGGGCCTGGCCAATTCAGCTTGCTGACGGTGTCGGCCCGCGACACCGTGGGTACATTTCTCCAAACCACTTGAAAGCGGCTACGACACGTCTGCATGGGCCCAAGCCGCCGCGCAGGCGCGCCCCCCCCCGAGTTCCCTGTTCGAAGTACTATACGCGGTCGCAGTCGCCGTGTCGCTCTTGGCCGGGGTGAAATCGTAATGCGTCAGCGTCCCCCGGCTGGCGGACCGGCCGATCATAGGTTGGTGTTACTCGCGCCGGTTCGCGCCGCCGCGGGTCTTGCGCCCGCGGGGCGACGATTGGGGGAAAGAGGGCGGAC
>MHBL01000328.1 GCA_001803235.1 Lentisphaerae bacterium RIFOXYA12_64_32 | reverse complement strand
CTTCCGCAGGAGCTGCACCACGGAGCTGGTCAGGAGCAATGCCAACCTCTACCACGTGAAGGAGTTCCTGGGGCACGAGTCATTGGCGAGTCTGAAGCCCTACACCCGGTTGACCATCCTGGACGTCAAACGCATGCACGCCAAGTGCCATCCGCGGGAACGGGATGAAGCCGAGCACGGCGGATGACACCGTTGCGGGATGAACGCAACAGAGACCACGCCCAAGTCGCTGCAACCGCGTTGCCCCTGCCGGACCGCCGCACTACATTGGGCAGTGGAACCCGAACTTGGCCGCAGAGGGAGCACAGAATCGACCATGGCCATCGATCACGACCAGGTGTTCAAGACGTTGATCCGCGAGTTCTTCCGCGAGTTCATCGAGCTGTTCCTGCCCGAGCAGGCGGCGACCATCGACTTCCGGTCCATTCAGTTCCTGGACAAAGAGGAGTTCCTGGACCTGCCGCGTGGTCGCAAGCAGGCCATGGACCTAGTCGTGCAGGTGCGGCTCAAAGGCGGCGGTCGCGAACTGATCCTGGTGCACACCGAGTTCCAGAGTCAGAAAGAGGCGGAGTTCCCACGTCGGATGTGCCAGTACTACTGCCAGTTGTTCCTGCGCCACGGCAAGCCGATCGTGCCCATCGGGCTGTTCTCCGACGACCGCGAGTGGCGCCGACGGCTGCCGGACGGCTTCAACGTCCGCGTTGGCGCCAAGACGTACCTGGCGTTCCAGTACCACCTGATCCGGCTGCGGGATTTCGACGCGCGTCTCTTTCTCCGGCAACGCAATCCGCTGGCTTTTGCCCTGGCGGCGAAAATGAAGTACAGTAAGGCAGATGTGGTTCGCATGAAGGCCGACTTCCTGCGGATGATCTCCGGCAGTCGGGTGAACGCAGCACGGCGCAGCCTGCTGGTCGATTTCGTCGAGACCTACACGCCGCTGGATCCGCAGCAGGAACGCCGCTTCGAAACTATCATCAAGGCCGACAAGAAATACGCAAAGGTGGGTAAGATGATCACCGTCTACGAGAAACGCGGCATCCAGAAGGGCCGGCGGGAGGGCAGGCAGGAGGGCAGGCAGGAGGGCATGGTGCAGGCCAAGCGCGACGCGTTGCTCCTGTTGATGCGCCGGAAGTTCCGGTTCGTCGATGCAGTGCGCGAACAGCAGGTCCAGGTCATCGACTCCGTCAAGAAGCTGGACGCGCTCCTGCTCGCTGTCATCGACGCCCAGAACATCGACGATCTCGACATCTGACCCGGTTGCCCTGCCACAAATGTCAGCGGGGGGAACCTCGCTTCCTTCCTTTACTGCTTGGGGTGTTCTGCGGCACACTCGTGTCCGGGGGAGATGGCGCTTGCCCGCGTATCCCCATTTTATTCGTCCGGGGCATGAAGATCGTGTTATGAGAGGAGAAGAGCGAGGCGCGGCAAGCGGAAATCGGCCGAGAACTCGGCCGGACTTGCGGGGTTTCGCGTTGCGCGAGAAGGTGTTAAGCAGGATGCAATGGGCCGGATCGGTTTGAACGTGGTGTCCGGGCAGACTTCACCCGCTCGGCAGTTCTTCGACAATCGAATGAGAACGGCACGCGAGCGCTACGCGACGCGCTCTTCTTCACGGCGGCTGGGGCCATTGGACTTGGCGACGGCCCTGTGGTAGAAGTTGAGCAGGCCGCCGAGCCGGGAGTGCTTGACGATTCTGCCGTCTGGTCTTCCCTTCATGCGTTCATCGGGGAAGAGCAGGACGTTGCCGATATCTTCGCCCTGATGGTTGCGCTCGCTGCCCCAGCTTCTGTTCTCCCGTGCCATTCTCAGAATCTCGCGGCAAACCCAGCCTGGGATTTCCGGCCTGCCCGGTTTCCTGGGCGCCTTTGAGGAATCGAACTTCTCGGCTTTGAGCCTTCGGAACCACCGCATCAGGGTCTCTGGTGTGAACATCTGAATGACGTCTCTGAAGCCGTGCTTGATGACATCGACGCCGAGCGTGGCCAGTGCGCGGCGCTGTTCGTCGTTGAGCAACAGGCGCCTTCCGTTTTCGGCGAGTTTGCCGCGCAGGATGTTGTTCTCCTTGCACAGGTAGTCGATGACCATCAGGTACGGCTGGACACCACGTCTCTTGGACTGGCGCATTGGGCCCGGCCTGCACCTGTCCACCGGGGGCGGAAACGGAACGCCGCTCGGCCCGGAGTCAGGCACGAGCGGCGTTTGTGTGTCGTCAGACGGGGAAGTGGACGGGGCTCAGTTCTCGCCGCGGCCGCCAACGCCCTTGGTGCCGGCGGAGATGGCTTTCGCCTGCTCTTTCGGCCGGAGGTCGCGCGTCGCTTTGCCGGCGGTCCACATCTCGGAGTTGCCGATCTCGGCGAGTTCCTTGGCCAACTGCTCCTGGTAATTGGGGGCGCCGCAGCTCTCGATAACGCGTGCCGTTTCCTTGCCGGTCTTCACCCGCTCGTACAGGTCCTTGAAGACGGGCAGGACCGCCGCCTTGAACTTCGGCTTCCAATCCAAGGCGCCGCGTTGCGCCGTGGCCGAGCAGTTCGCGTACATCCAGTCCATGCCGTTTTCGTCGACCAGGCGGATCAGGCTCTGCGTCAGTTCCTCGACCGTCTCGTTAAAGGCCTCGCTGGGGCTGTGCCCGTTGGCGCGCAGCACATCGTACTGGGCTTCCATGATGCCGGCCAGGGCGCCCATGAGCACGCCCCGTTCGCCGGTCAGGTCGCTGTAGACTTCCTGCTGGAACGTCGTCGGGAACAGGTAACCGGAGCCGACCCCGATGCCAATGGCGATGCACCGTTCACGGGCACGCCCCGTGGCATCCTGTCCCACGGCGAAGCTGGAGTTGATGCCGGCGCCGGAGAGGAAGTTGCGGCGCACCGACGTGCCGGAGCCCTTCGGCGCGACCATGATCACGTCCACGTCCGTCGGCGGGATCACGCCCGTCTGGTCTTTGTACACGATCGAGAAGCCGTGGGAGAAGTAGATCGCCTTGCCTTTGGTCAGGTACTTCTTGACGGTCGGCCAGATAACCTTCTGGGCGGCGTCAGAGACCAGCATCTGCAGAATCGTGCCCTTCTCGGCTGCTTCCTCGATTTCGAACAGGGTCTTGCCGGGCACCCAGCCGTCGGCGATCGCACGGTCCCAGTCCCGCTTGAACTTGCTCGACTGACCGACAATCACATTGAACCCGTTGTCGCGCATGTTCAGGCCCTGCGCGGGCCCCTGCACCCCGTACCCGATGACGGCGATGGTCTCTTTCTTGAGGACCTGAAGCGCCTTCTTCATCGGGAATTCGTCGCGTGTGACAACTTCTTCTTCGACCCCACCGAAATTGATTCTGGCCATGATTCGCTCCTCTGTTGCGGACGGCACATTAACCGCTGTCTCATGAACTTATGTAGCGGAACAGAAACATAGCGGCCGACACGGCGTTTTCAACTTCGCGGCGGTATCCAAGGGCAACGCGTCAGTGGCGGGTGCATGTCTGACTGTTATGTGGCGCGCCACATAACGGCCAAATGCCCGTTGCGGTGCGTTTTCCACCCGCCACTGACGCAGTACGCCCCGGCGCAGCGTCGACTCGACGTCCCCGCATTTTGGCGGTATAGTCACCGCCGCGCGCCGGAAGTTCACGGCGTGGGCGTTGAGATGGGCGGCCCGGGATGCGCATTTGAGCCTGGATCATTCCCCGGCAACTTCGCGAGTGAAGTCGTGTCGGTGGGCGCATTCTGGCGGAGTTTCTTGAACCATGTCGGGACGCGGTTTTCTCCGGTATGAACAACCTTGTACAAACACCGTTTCCAGGGTCCTGCCTGGTCTACCACCGGGGCGACGAACTGATTGTGTCGCTGACCGTCACGGGGGCGCACGACGGCTCAGCCTGGTTGCGTACGAACCTGGGGCGCGGCGCCGTGCGGCGGCTGGAACTGATCGCGCAGTCGCAGGAGAATCGGTCGCTGCTCGCCAAGGATTGGCACGACCTGCGAATGCAGTCCGCGGGGCCGGGCCGGTTCCGCATCTCCCTGCCGTTGCTGGAGGTCGGTTGCTTTGACGTCAAGAGTTTCTACCTTCCGGTTGGGGCCACGGACCCGGTTTGGCCTGCCGGCGAGAACACGTCCGTGAAGGTCGAGCCGGCGGACGCGTGCTGCGGCAACACCATTTACGCCGCCTTCGTACGGCAGTTCGGGCCGGAGCGGGCGCGCCGGCACAGCTCCCGCAAGAACGCCCGGACCCTGGCACGGCTGGACAGCGAAGGCTACAGCGTCGTTCCGCCGTCCGGAACGTTCCGGGACCTGATTCGGAATCTGGACTTCATCATGGGGAAGATGCAGTTTCACATCATCCAGCTCCTGCCCATCCACCCGATCCCCACCACCTACGGCCGGATGGGTCGCTTCGGGAGTCCGTTTGCCGTGCTCGACTTCATGGATGTCGACCCGGCGCTGGCCGAATTCGACCGGCAGAGCACGCCGATGGAACAGTTCCAGGAACTGATTCAGGCCGTGCACGCCCGGCAGGGCAAGCTGTTTATCGACATCCCGATCAATCACACCGGCTGGGCGTCGTGGCTGCAGGTGCATCACCCCGAATGGTTTGCCCGCAACGAGGATCGGACCTTCCAGTCGCCGGGGGCATGGGGGGTGACGTGGGCCGACCTGTCGCGGCTGAACTATGACGGCGACCGCGGGCTCTGGATCCACATTGCCGAGGTGTTCCTGTACTGGGCGCGGCGCGGCGTGGACGGGTTCCGCTGTGACGCCGGGTACATGGTTCCCCTTCCCGTTTGGGCCTACGTGGTGGCCCGGGTGCGGCACGAGTTGCCCGACACGCTCTTTCTCCTCGAAGGGCTAGGGGGGAGCATGGACACTGTGGAGCAGCTCCTCTGCCGGGCCGGGCTGGACTGGGCCTACTCCGAGTTGTTCCAGAACTATGACCGGTCTCAGGTCCAGGGGTACGTGCCGTTTTCGGTTCGCGTCACGGAGTCCAAGGGCCTTCAGGTTCATTTTGCGGAGACGCACGATAACAATCGCCTGGCCGCCCGCTCCCTGGCCTACGCCCGCCTGCGGACCGCCGTCAGCGCCCTGTTCTCGCAGGAGGGCGGGTTCGGCATCACCAATGGTGTGGAGTGGTTCGCCACCGAGAAGGTCAACGTTCACGGAGCCGCGGCGCTGAATTGGGGTGCCGAGTCGAACCAGGTGCAGGAGATTCGCGCCCTGAACCAGTTGCTCTATCGGCATCCGGCGTTCCACGCGCGCGCCAAACTGTCGATGGTTCCGAGCCGGGCCCGCTCGAGCGTGGCGCTGCTGCGCCAGCCGAACGAGGACTCTCGCCCGCTGCTGGTGCTCGCCAATCTCAGTGAGCGGGAGGCCGATGTCCTGTCCTGGCACGCCCCGGATACCCCGGGAATAGACGCGACACGCGTCGGCGACCTTCTGACCGGCCGGGTTGTGGCTCTGACGGCACGCGATGGAATCGTCGAGTGCGAGCTGGAGCCCGCCCAGATCCTGTGCCTGACATCGAGCGAATCGGACCTGAAGAAGGCCCAACCGGACGACGCCCCCCACGGCAGCGCCGGCAATGCGCCGCGGCGAATCGCGCAGCGTCTCCGGGCCAAGGCGTGGGATGTGCACGCGCAGTTTCATTCTCTGAGCGAATTGGCCGCCGCGGTGCCGGACCTGCGGGAGAACGATTTGGCGCGGGATCCCCGGGGCTACTGTGCCGCCGCGGCGGGCGGCGGCCTTGCCCCGGTGGTCAGTTGGCAGTGGCCCCGGGACCAGCGCCGGACTGTGATGGTGCCGCCGGGCTGCTTCCTGCTGGTCACGGCAAGCACGCACTTCACGGCCGACCTCCGCGAGGGCGACCATGTCGTGGCCCGGGAGCTCAGTCTGCCGGGCGCCAATGACTCGCAGTTCGCGCTGTTCCTGCCGTTGCCGCAACCGGCCGAAGGGCACCGTCTCATGACCCTTCGGTTGGAGATTTTCCAGGGGTTCGCATGCGTTCCCTCCGAAAATTCGGTGCAGTACCTGGGGCTGCCGGGACCGTCACCCGTGCAATCGCTGTTCCGGCCTGAGGACATCGAGCGGGGCGGTACCTACGCACTGCTCACCAATGGCACCGGCGCCATGGCGCAGGTGCGTGGATTCTGGACCCGGATCGAGAGCCAGTACGACGCCCTGCTGGTCGGCAACCTGCATCCGGATTTTCCCGTAGACCGGCATCTCATGCTGACGCGCTGCCGAGCCTGGCTGGTGTTCAGAGGCTACTCGCAAGCGGTCAACCGCAACTGCCTGCAGAGCTTCTCGCTCACCGGCGCGGGGCGGGCCAGGTGGCGGTTCGACGTGCCGTGCGGGATGGGCAAGTCAACCGGACTTGACGTTGAGATGGAATTGCACGAAGGACAGAACGCCGTGTCGCTGTCGTTCGCGCGGCGCAAGGCGGAGAGTTCCGGCGTGGACGCGCTCGAGGACGGGTATGCCATCCGCATCATTCTGCGCCCCGACGTCGAGGACCGCAACTGCCACCTGACCACCAAGGCCTATGCCGGTCCGGAACAGACGTGGCCAGGCGCGGTCAGCCCGATCGAGGCGGGGTTTCGGTTCGCCCCCGTGCCTGACCGCGCTCTGGAGATGGCGGCCTCTGCCGGGCGGTTCACCGTCGAACCGGAGTGGACCTACATGGTCGCGCACCCGTTCGAGCAGGCGCGCGGTCAGGAGGGGTCGTCGGACCTGTTCAGCCCCGGCTACTTTGCCTGTGAGCTTCTCGGCGGCACCCAAGTCGTGTTGAAGGCGCACATCGTGACTTCCGACGCGACGCCGTCCGGCGCCGCGCGATCGCCCGGGCCACGACGCGACCCGGTGAAAGGGGCGCTCCAGGGACAGGCCTGGCCGCTGAAGGACGCGCTGCGGCGCGCCATCGGCGACTTCATCGTGCGGCGCGACGAGTCGCTGACGGTCATCGCCGGATACCCTTGGTTCCTGGACTGGGGACGAGACACGCTGATCTGCCTGCGCGGCATCATCGCCGCCGGCATGGTGACGGAGGCGCGCGAAATCCTGCTGCAGTTCGCGCGCTTCGAGGACGACGGGACTCTGCCGAACATGATCCGGGGCGAGGACGATTCGAACCGCGATACGTCCGATGCGCCGCTGTGGTTCCTGGTCGCCTGCGCCGACCTGCTGGGCGCGGCGGGTCGCAACCTGCTGGACGCCGATTGCCGCGGTCGAAGCCTGCGCGAGGTGCTCCTGTCCATCGGTCGGGGGTACATGCACGGGACCCGCAATGGCATCCGCATGGACCCCGAAAGCGGCTTGGTTTTCAGCCCGTCGCATTTCACGTGGATGGACACCAATCATCCGGCCGGGACCCCGCGCCAGGGTTACCCCGTCGAGATTCAGGCGCTCTGGTATGCTGCCCTGCATCTGCTGGCGAGACTCGACAAGAAGGGGCCTTGGCCCGAACTGGCCAAACAGGTGTGGCGCTCGGTTCAAACCTACTACGTAAGCCCTGAACGCGGATACTTGGCCGACTGCCTGCACGCCACCCCGGGGCTGTCGGCAGCCATGGCGACCCCGGATGACCACCTGCGCCCCAACCAGCTTTTGGCCATCACTCTGGGGTTGGTCGACGGTCCGGAACTCTGTGGCCATATTCTGACGGCCTGCGAGGAACTCTTGATTCCGGGCGCTATCCGCAGTCTGGCGGACCGACCGGTGTCGTACCCGTTGCCGATCACGTGGGGCGGTCGGCACTTGAACGACCCGCTCCAACCCTATTGGGGGCGTTACCAGGGCGATGAGGACACCCGGCGCAAGCCGGCGTACCACAACGGGACCGCCTGGACCTGGCAGTTCCCCTCGTATGCCGAAGCGCTTTTCAAAGTCTACGGGGAACGGAGTCGCACCGTGGCCCTGTCGATACTCGCCAGCAGCACCGTGCTCATCAATCAGGGCTGCGCGGGGCACTTGCCGGAGATCGTTGACGGCGACTTTCCGCACACACTGCGCGGTTGTGGCGCGCAGGCTTGGGGCGCCACGGAGTTGTACCGGGTCCTAGCTCTGCTGGAGACCGGGCCTGACGCCGGAGCGCGATAGCCCACAGGCGGAGGCCCGCCGGCGCTGGCCGCCGCCCGGGCGCTGTCGACACATTACGGCTGAAGGCCCATGTGACTTGTGACGTTCGCGCGCTACATTATCATCGACAAATCCATGCCTGCCCCGGTCGCGATGCGGACTTCAGGCGACGGGGCGCAGGGCGTTCAGCAGAGCAGGAGGTGGCGTTGTGAGTGCAGCGGCGAAAGCAGGCGGCAAGGCGCGGGCCAAGCCGGCGGTCAAGGCCGGTCCGGCCCCCAAAGCCAAGTCTGTCCCTAAGAAACCGGCCACGAAAGGCCGTCAGCCGGCCAAGCCGGCGGTGGCGAAGCAGCCCGTGCCGAAGCGCACGGCCAGCGGTGTCAAGCCGGTGCGTGAGCCGGAATTGCAGGAGGTTACGTTCACCTTCTGTGTCGAGCGGGGCAGCGAGGTGTTCGTGGCCGGGACGTTCAACGACTGGGACGCGACGCGCAACCGCCTGGTGTGGCGGGACGGCGCGTATGCGGTCACGCTGAAGCTTGCCAAGGGCCGGTACGAGTACAAGATGGTCGTCAACGGCACGTGGTGTATGGACCCGGAATGCCCCGACTGGGTGCCCAACGGGTTCGGTTCACTGAACAGCGTGATTGTGGTCGAGTGAGTGTCGGTCCCCCGTGCGCCTGATGGCGTCTTGGTCCCACGGGTTCCAGCTTCCGGAAAGGGCATGTTCGCAGCCAGACCATGGAAAACCTCCAACTCTTCAATGTTTCTCCCTCGATTCCCTCGGAACTGTCATTCCTCGAGGACTTGGCCCGGAACATGTGGTGGTGCTGGAACGACAGCGCCATCGAACTGTTCCGTCGCATCAACCCACCGCTCTGGAATGAAGCCGGGCACAATCCACTCAAGTTCCTGACCCTGATTCCGCAGGAACGGTTCGAAGCCCTCACGCGTGACGAGGGGTTCCTCAGCCACCTGCGCCTGGTCCGGAAGCGGTTCCGCAGCAGCCTGTTGGCTACCGGCGGGGGCCAGGCTGAGATACGTCCCTCAGGGTGTATCGCCTACTTCTCGCTCGAGTTCGGCATTCACGAGAGCATCCGTGTTTACTCCGGCGGCCTGGGCGTCCTGGCCGGTGACCACCTGAAGGCCGCGTCCGACCTGCACCTGCCGCTGGTTGCCGTGGGCCTGCTCTATCGCCAGGGCTATTTCCAGCAGCACCTCGACGGGGAAGGCTGGCAACTCGAGCACTACCCCGAGAACGAAATCAACTTCATGCCGGTCCAGAAAGCCGTGGACAGCGAAGGGCGCCAGATCGAGATCTCGCTGAACCTGCCCGAAGGGCCGCTGCGGGTCGTCATCTGGCAGCTCAACATGGGGCGAGTCCCGCTCTACCTGCTCGATACGAACATCCCGGAGAATCCGCCCGAGTTGCGTACGGTGACCGCGCAGCTTTACGGCGGTGACCGTGCGACACGGTTGCGCCAGGAGCTGGTGCTCGGTATCGGTGGCTACCGCGCGTTGCTGGCACTGGGCCACAACCCCGCTGTCTGCCACATGAACGAGGGCCACGCGGCCTTCCTGAGCGTGGGTCGGATCGAGCACATGATGAAGAGCCACGGCTACGACTTCGACACGGCCGCGGAGCTTGTCACGCGCACCAACGTGTTCACCACGCATACACCCGTTTCGGCCGGCAACGAGATGTTTGGTGTAGACCTGCTGCGGCCGTATTTGGAGGCCCTGAGCCGCGAAGTCGGCGTGCCGGCCGCGAAGCTGATGCAGATGGGGTTTGCGCCGGATCAGCCGACCGGTCCCGAGTTCTCCATGACCGTCCTGGGTATGCGCATGGCCTACGCCTGCAACGGGGTCAGCCGGCTCCACGGCGTCGTGGCCCGCAAGATGTGGCAGCACCTGTGGCCGGACCGGCCGGTCGACGAGGTGCCCGTCACCCATGTGACCAACGGCATCCACGTGTCGACTTGGCTGTCGCCGAACAACGCGGCGCTGTATGACCGCTACCTTGGGCCGGAGTGGCAGCGCGACCCTGGGTCGCCCCGCGTTCTGGAACAAGTCGAACTGATCCCCGACGAAGAACTCTGGCATGTGCACGAACTGGGGCGGTCGCGGCTGATTCGTAAGGGCCGGGAACTGCTCGAACAGCAGCTCCGACTCCGGAATGCGCCCCGGGCCCAGGTGGCACAGGCCAAGTTCGCCCTTGAACATGACGTGCTGACGATCGGGTTCGCGCGGCGCTTCGCCACCTACAAACGCGGCACCCTGCTGCTGAAGGATCCCGAGCGCTTCGAGGCACTGTTGACCAACGAGGAGCGTCCCGTCCAGATCGTGTTTGCCGGCAAGGCACACCCAGCCGACAATCCCGCCAAGGAGCTGATCCGCGAGCTGATCCGGTTCACCCGCCGTTACAAGGCCCAAGGCAGGGTCATCTTCCTGGAGAACTACGACATCATGGTCGCCCGAACCCTGGTCCAGGGTGTCGACGTGTGGCTGAACACGCCGCGTCGTCCCCAAGAGGCCAGCGGCACGTCGGGCATGAAGGCGGCCGTCAACGGCGGCATCAACGTCAGCGTGCTGGACGGTTGGTGGTGCGAAGGTTACTCCAAGGACTGCGGCTGGGCTGTAGGGTCGGGCGAGGAGTACGACGAATCGGAATACCAGGATCAGGTCGAGTCGCAGGCGCTCTACAACCTGCTCGAAGACGAGATCGTGCCCTGTTTCTACGACCGCTCCGCCGGCGCCATTCCGCGACGCTGGATCAGCATGATGAAAGGCTCGATCCGCATGGGCCTCGGCTACTTTACCAGCCAACGCATGGTCGCCGAGTACTACCAGCGCTTCTACGGGCCCGCCCTGCGCGAGCACGAAAGCCTGACCAACGACAAGGCCAGCCGGGCACGGAAACTCGTCGCACAGCACAAGCGCCTGGACGAACTCTGGTCCGACGTCAGCCTCGACGCGCCCGTGGCCGAGATGCCTGGCGGCATGCTGCACTTGGGCGACAAGATCAACGTCACCTGCACCGTCTACCTCGGCGACTTGACGCCCGACGAGGCGGATGTGCAGGTGTACTACGGACCGGTGGATTCGTACAACGAAATCACCGAGAGCCACATCGAGAGCATGAAGATGCTCGAAGAGAAGGGCGAGGGAACCTACGTCTACCAGCAGGTCATCACCTGCCGCAGGACCGGGCGCTACGGGTTTACCACCCGCGCCACCCCGAGCGGCACGGACTGGGTTTCCGCCATGCCCGGATACCTGACGTGGGCGGACTGAGCCGACGGCTGTGCCCGCAGGGCGACAGGCCTTACGGGCACGAGGGAAGATGACTGGGTCTGCAGGATCTCGTGTTCCCGGGGTGGCGTTCTGTCGGGGACCGGCGATGTCTGAACACGGCAGCTTGGAATCCTGTGGCGCGTCTCGGTTGCCGAATCCCTGTTCCTTCCGTGCGAGGTTGAACCATGGACCGACGTCCCCCGAAGCCGGTGCCGCGCCCCGCCAATCCGCGGGTGCTCGTGGTCACGCCCGAGATCACCTACCTGCCCAGTGGCATGGGCAACATGACCAACGTGCTGCGCGCCAAGGCCGGCGGGTTGGCCGACGTCTCCGCGGCGCTGGTTTCCGCCCTGTTCGAACTGGGCGCCGATGTTCACGTCGCCCTGCCGCACTACCGGCGTATGTTCAACATCGACGTGGGCCGGCTTATCAATGACGAACTGCGGCTGTTCAAGAGCAAGCTGCCGGACGCGCGCATCCACCTGGCCGAGGATCGCGTCTTCTACTACCGCGACGAAGTCTACGGTCGCGGCAGCGGCGACAACACGGTCATCGCCCTGGCGTTCCAGCGCGAGGTCATCAACAACATTGTGCCGAACGTCAAGCCGGACCTCATCCACTGCAACGACTGGATGACCGGCCTGATTCCCGCCATGGCGCGGCGCATGAACATCCCCTGTCTGTTCACCGTCCACAATATCCACACCGAGAAGGCGACCCTGGCGGCCATCGAGGATCGCGGCATCGATGCCGCCGAGTTCTGGCGCTACCTCTACTTCTCTCGTCCGCCTTACAACTATGAAGAGTCACGCTCCTCCAACCTGGTGGATATGTTGGCCAGCGGCATTTTCGCGTCGCATTTCATCAACACGGTCAGCCCGACATTTCTCGAAGAGGTGGTCGATGGCCGGCACGCCTTCATTCCCGGCAACATCCGTGCCGAGGTGGCGAGTAAGAAGCGGGCTGGGTGCGCCTTTGGCATCCTGAACGCGCCCGACCCGACGCTCGACCCCGCTACAGACCGGTTCCTAGCCAGCCGCTACACGGCCGAGAACCACGCCCAGGCCAAGCGCGAGAACAAGCTCGCCCTGCAGGCGCGCGTCGGCCTGAAGCGCAGCGCCTCAGCCCCAATGTTCTTCTGGCCGTCGCGCCTCGACCCGGTGCAGAAGGGCTGTCAACTGTTGACGAGCATCCTCTACCCCATCGTGTCGAGGTACTGGAAGGAGAACCTCCAGGTCGTCGTGGTCGCGAGCGGACCGTACCAACGCCACTTCCACGACATCGTGCACCACCACGACTTCTTCGACCGCGTCGCCGTCTGCGACTTCGAAGAAGGCCTGTCGCACCTGGGCTTTGCTGCGTCCGATTTCATGCTCATGCCCTCGCAGTTTGAGCCCTGCGGCCTGCCGCAGATGAGCAGCGCCATCTACGGGTCACTCCCGGTTGTCCATGACACCGGCGGGTTGCACGACACCGTCTCGCACATCGATCTGGAACAGAACACAGGCAACGGCTTCGTGTTCCGCGACTTCAACGCGAACGGCCTGATGTGGGCCATGGACCAGGCCATGTCGTTCTACAAGCTGCCGGCCGCCAAGCGCGCCAGCCAGACCGCCCGTATCATGACCGAGAGCGCCGCACGCTTCAATCACGCCGCCACCGCCAAGGCCTACATCGACCTCTACGAACGCATGCTGCAGCGCCCGCTCGTCCCGCCGTTCTGACGCGTGACGATAGCTGCATTCTGCACATTTGGCCCGGCGACGCGGCGGGGGGTGTCTCTATCGTTCTCCGTTCCAGGAAGGGGGTGCCCGTGGTCAGCAAATTGCGTTCCCTCCGTCGTGTGGCCGGCATTACAGCTCTCGTCTATTCCGTGTACGCCTTGTTGGTGGTCTATCTGGTGCCGCCTATCGCACGACACCTGACCGAGACCCGGCTAGGCGCACTCCTGCACCGTCCCGTCACCGTCAAAGGCATCTATCTCAATCCCTTCACGCTCTGCCTGAAGGTGCGCGGACTTGAGATCTGGGAACCCGACGGCGAGACGCTGTTCGCCGGCGTGCAGCGGGTCGACGTCAATCTCGACCTGGTCCTCTCCGCGCTGCAGCGCGGCCTGGTCGTCAGCGCGGTGACGGTGGACGGCCCCCACGCCGTTGTGGTGCGGCGGCCGGATGCGTCCTTCAACTTCTCGGACCTGGTCAAAGCGCCGGCCACGGCGGCGCCGGCGCCCGCGCCTGCTGCCGACTCCACGCCATCCTCACGCCCGCCCCGCTTCTCTGTGGCCAACATTCAGATCAATGATGGTTGGTTCTTCTTCCGCGACGAGGTCGTGAACGCACGGCAGCGCCTGACCGGCGTGCACTTGGCGGTGCCTGCGGTGTCAAGCCTGCCGACTCGCGTTGAGGTGTACGTCCGGCCCGCGTTCCATGCTTGGTTTGACGGCCAGGCCATCGCGGTCGACAGCCAGACCAAGCCTTTCGCCGCCTCACAGGAAAGCAGCGCCGACATTCGTCTCCACAACCTCGACCTGACCGCCTTCACCCCCTATATGCCGGAACCGCGGAATTTCGATCTCTCTTCAGGCTGGCTCGACCTCGACCTCGCGTTCCGGTACCTGCAGACGCCGAACCGGAAACCGTCGGTGTCGGTGAGCGGCGACATCGGTCTGCGCGACGTCCGCGTCACCGGCCGCGATGGTCACCCCATGGCCGGCGTGGCTGCCCTGCAGTTGAGCCTCCTGCCCACCGATCTTATGCAGAAGGAAGTGCACCTCAGCCGGGTCCTGTGCCGTGCCCCCTTCTACCGGCTGAGCCGCGACGCCCGTGGCACCCTGCTTCTGCCCCGGGTCGGCGCGGAAGACGCGGCGGCGACCGCCCCATCGGCGTCCCCGGGGACGCCCGCCCCCGCCGCCACCCCGACCGGGCCGCCAGCACCGCCGCCCGTCACTGCCGACATTGACGAGATCCGGGTGGAGCAAGGTCGCCTGGAATTCGATGACGCCGCGGTTAGCCCGGCGTTCCAGACGGCGCTTGACTTCCATGCCGAGGTCAAAGGACTGACCACCCGACCCGAACGCCCCATGCAGATCAGTTTCGAGACCGCGACCGAGTCTGCGGAAACGGTGGCGGGCATCTACGCGATCACGCTCTTCCCGCAGCTCACCGTGACCGGCACCACGACGGTCACGGACGTGCGCCTGCCCAAGTACATGCCGTACCTGAACAAGACCCTGGCCTGTGCCATCGACCGCGGCACGTTGTGCGTGAAAGTGGACCATGCACTTGCCCTGCCGGTCGGCGCGTCGGCCGAGGTGAAAATCAGCGATCTCGACCTTGGCGTGAGCGATTTCTGCCTGACCGCCGGAGCCGACCACGCTCCCGTGGTCACGTTCCAGGAACTGACCGTGACCGATTTGATGGCCGATCTCGACGCCCGCGACGTGGTCGTGGGCGCGTTCGCCACGCATGGCGGTCAAGTCCAGGTGCAGCGCTTCAAGGACGGCTCGCTCAACCTGCAGAAACTCGTCCAGGCCGGGCCCGCCCCGGCGCCCGGCGCGGCACCGACCACTGCGGCGGCTCCGGCGCCTGCCGCCACGCCGTGGACCATCACCGTGCGCGATGCGGCCGTGGCCCAGTGGGCGGTGGCGCTGGAGGACCAGCAACCGGGGACCCCGGTGCACCTCGCCGTAAGTGACATTACGGTGAACATCAAGGACCTGACCACGCGCGCCGATCAGCATGGCACTCTCGCCCTCGGCCTGCGGCTGAACGACAGCGCCGCGTTGGCCGTCACCGGCGGGTTCAGTGTGCAACCGCTGGCCGTCGACCTCAACGTCAAGCTGACCGACCTCGCACTGAAGGACTTCCATGGCTACGTCGCCGATCATCTTAAGCTGCTCATCAGCGACGGGGCCGTGGAGACTGAACTCAAGGTCGTGGTCAGCCAGGCGGCCGATGCCGCGTTCACCGGCACGGTGGACGGCGCCTTCGTCTTGCGGCGGTTCGCATCGGTCGACCAGGTACATTCGGAGGACTTCGTGAAGTGCCGTGAACTAGCCCTGCGCGGCATTCACGTCGACCTGAAGCCGCTGGCCGTGCGCCTGGAGGAGGTGGCTCTCAGCGGGCTGGACACGGCGATCACCGTCAAGCCGGACGGTTCCGTCAACCTGCTGTCCGTGCTCGGGGTCGCGTCCGCCCCCGCTGCGGACGCGACGCACCCAGCCACCCCGCCTCCGCCCGCCCCGGCCTCGACGTCAGGCGGCGGCAGCGCGTTCCCGCTGGATATCGCCATGATCCGTGTCGATGGGTGCGGGGTCATTTTCACCGACGAGGGGGTCACCCCGCACTATTGTTTTACCCTCGGGGAATTGGCCGGCACGGTCACCGCGCTTTCGCTCAGCAAACCGACCCCGGCCGAGATCAACCTGAGCGCACGGTTCGACGGCCATGCCCCGTTCTCGTTCCATGCTACCGCGGCCAACCTCGGACCGCAGATGACTCTGACCGCGGCCACCGTTCTCAAGGACTTCGACCTCAGTCCGGCGACCCCGTACTCCGGGCGCTATGTCGGCTACGCCGTGCAACGGGGCAAACTCAACTTCGACCTGCAGTACTCGCTCGACAAGCGCCGACTCGTGGCTGAGCACAAGGTGCTGATCGACCACTTCGCGTTCGGCCAGAAGATCGACAGTCCGGACGCCACCAAACTGCCCGTGCGCCTCGCGGTTGCCCTGCTGAAAGACCGCAAGGGCCAGATCAGTCTTGACGTGCCGGTACGCGGCAGCCTGGACGATCCCGAGTTCAGCGTCCTGCGTCTGGTGCTGAAGGTCCTGCGCGACCTGGTGGCCAAGGCGGCAACCGCGCCCTTCGCCATGCTGGGTGCGCTGGTCGGCGGCGGCGAGGAGTTGAGCTTCGTCGAGTTCGGAGCGGGCAGTTCCGATCTGGACGGGGCCGCTGCGAAGAAGCTCGAGTTGCTGGCCAAGGCACTGGTCGAACGGCCTGAACTCCAGGTCGAGACGGGGGGAACTGTCGACCCGGTGAGCGACCGTGAGGCGCTGGTGCGCCAGGCGGTACTGCGCCAGATCAAGGCGCGCAGACTGGCCGACCTGGTCAAGGCCGGCAAGCCCGCGGTCTCGGTCGACGAGGTTTCGTTGTCCGCCGCGGAGCGCGACCATTGCCTGCTTGCGATCTACCGCGAGACGCTCGCCCCGCCGCCCCCCGCGAAGCGGTCGAAGACTCTGCCCAAGGAACCGACCCCGGCCGAGATCGAACAACAACTCATCGCGCGGACGACCGTGACCGACACGGAAGTGAACCTGCTGGCTGGGCAGCGCGCCGCCCGGGTGCACGAGTTTCTGACCACGACCGGCAAGATCGAGCCGGAACGCGTTTTCGTGGTGGACACGGCGCCGCCGGCGGCAGGCGGCGCCCCGGCCGCCCCCGTTCGCCAGGTGCGCCTGTCCCTGCGCTGAGCCGCCACAGCCACGCCGGGGATTCTTGCCCGGTTGATGTGGGTGTGGTTCGGGGTCAACCCCAATGACACCCAACTTAGGGTTGAGGGCTGAAAGCTGAGGTCCAGAGTCCGGAACACCATACGGCGCATCTGTATCCACTTCAGGTTTCAGGTTTCATCCCTCAGCCCTCGCCCCGAGTGTGGTGGCCCTTAAGTTGGGGGGCATTGGGCGCGACCCCGGGCGGCCCACCTTGGTATGACCGGGCGGTCTGCCGCCCGGGGGCGCTGACGCATTACGCGGGCCTCAGCGCCGCGCTTGACTAGCCTGCGGCCGGGACTACCGTAACGGCGGTCCATTGCGGCACAGCGGCACGGGAAGGACGGCACCATGACGGCCAAACGCACCGGCGGCAGTTCCAAGGCCACCGCGGCCGGCCTGCGCCAGCGGGCCGAGGCCAAAGCCAAGGCGACTCAACCCCCAGGGCCGGACTCGGCGGACACGTTGTCGCCCGCGGCGGCGCGGCAGGCCCTGCACGATCTGCACGTGCACCAGATCGAGTTGGAACTGCAGAACGAGGAACTGCGCCGGGCGCAGGCGGAACTGGAAGCCGCAAAGGCACGGTACTTCGACTTGTACGACCTGGCGCCGGCGGGGTATTTGGTTCTCACCGAGAAGGGCCTGATCCTGGAGGCCAACCTCTCCGCCGCCAAACTGCTCGGCGTGGAACGAAAGCAGTTGGCCAGGAAGCCGTTGACCTGTTTCATCGTCCCCGAGGACCAGGACACCTACTACCGGCACCGGCAACAGCTTTCCGAAGCCGGCACGCCGCAGACGTGCGAACTGCGCCTGCTGCGTGCGGACTCCGCACCCTTCTGGGCGCGGTTGGAGGGAAGCGCGGCCCAGGATGCCGCCGGCGCGTCCGTGTGCAGCGTCGTGGTGAGCGACATTACGGAGAGCAAGCGGGCACAGGAGGAACTGCAACGGAACGAATCGCGGTTGAGAAGCCTGGTTAGTGTTCTGCAGCACCCCGCCGATGACAGCAAGACATTTCTCGACTATGCGCTGGAGCAAGCGATCCGACTGACCGGCAGCAAGATCGGCTACATCTACCATTACCACGAGGATCGCCAGGAGTTTGTCCTGAACACGTGGTCCAAAGACGTGATGCCCCAATGCAGTGTCGCGGACCCGCAGACCTGTTACGCCTTGGGCAAGACCGGGATCTGGGGCGAGGCGGTCCGGCAGCGTCGGGCGATTATCGTCAACGATTTTCAAGCCGCCCACCCTCTGAAAAGGGGCTACCCCCAAGGCCATGTTGAACTGTTGAAATTCATGACGGTCCCGATCTTCAAGGGCATGAACATTGTCGGCGTGGTCGGCTTGGGAAACAAGGAAAGCAATTACAGCGAGATCGATATTCTTCAGGCTTCGCTATTGCTGCAGGCCGTTTTGAAGGTTACCGAGCGCATGCATGCCGAGGCGGCGCTGCGGGATAGCGTGGCGCGACTGAACCATGCCGAAGAGATCGCGCACCTCGGCAGTTGGGAACTGGACCTGTTGTCCAACCGTCTTTCCTGGTCGGACGAGATCTATCGGATCTTCGGCCTGCAGCCTCAGGAATTCGGCGCCACCTACGAGGCCTTTCTCGCGGCGGTGCATCCCGAGGACCGCGCCGCCGTTGATGCCGCTTACTCCGACTCGCGGCGGGACAACCAAGACCACTATGAAATCGAGCACCGGATCGTTCGCAAGCACACCGGCGAAATTCGCCATGTCCAGGAACGGTGCAGACATGTGCGAGATGCTTCCGGCGCGATTGTCCGCTCCATTGGAATGGTGCACGACATCACGGAGCGCAAGCAACTCGAAGCGGCCCAGGCGTTCCTGCTGCAGTGCGGCTACCCGGGCTCGGGTCACGAATTCTTCCCGGCGTTGGCGCAGTACCTCGCTCAAACCCTCGGCGTGGACTTCGTCTGCATCGACCGCCTGCTGGGCGACGGACTGACGGCCCAGACGGTGGCCATGTGGAGCGATGGCAAGTTCCTGGACAACGTGGAATATGCCCTGAAAGACACGCCGTGCGGCGACGTGGTCGGCAAGACGATCTGCTGCTTTCCCCGGGATGTCTGCAAGCTGTTCCCGCGCGACGCGGTGCTCCAGGAACTGCGGAGCGAGAGTTACATCGGGACCACCCTGTGGAGCTACGATGGGAAACCGATCGGCCTGATCGCGCTCATTGGCCGAAAACCCCTGGTCAACCCGCGCCTGGCCGAGTCCATGCTGAAACTGGTCGCCGTCCGCGCCAGCGGCGAACTGGAGCGGCAACAGGCGGAAGCAGCGCTAGCGCACAGCGCGCGGCTGAACGAACTCCTGCTGAACGGCATGCAGCTGCCGGCCATGCTGGTGGGCCGCAACCAGACGGTGCTGGCGGCCAACCGGATCGCGCGGCAAGCCGGCGCGGCCGAGGGCGAGCCGTGCTGGCAATCGTTCGGCCGGTGCGCGCATATCCCCCCGGCCGACCGGGAGTACTGCGAACAGCACGGGACGGCGCCGCCCGACGGCACGCAGTGTACGTTCTGCCAGCTCTCCAGGATGTTGGACGCGAGCGAACCCGCCCGCACTGAGGTGGAAGCCTTTGGCAACTGGTGGGAAATCTGGTGGGTGCCCATTGACCGTGAGTCATACCTGCACTACGCGATTGACATCACCGAGCGCAAGCGCACGGAGGATGCGCTTCGGTTGGCCCAGGCGGAACTTGAGGCCAAAGTCAAAGAGCGCACCCAGGAACTCCAAGCGAACAACCGGCTGCTGCAAATGGAAATCGAGGAACGGCGCAGGATCGAGACGGACCTGGCACAAAGCGAACTGAAATTCCGGACCATCGCGGACTTCACCTCCGACTGGGAGTACTGGCAGGCGCCGGAGGGAACGCTCCTCTACTGCTCGCCGTCCTGCGAACGCATCACCGGTCATGCGGCGGCGGAGTTCATGTCAGACCCAGGCCTGCTGGAGCGGGTTATCCATCTGGATGATCTGGCCGCGTATCTGCAGCATCACCGCGGGCGGCCACATGCCAAGGCCCAGCATGAAGTGGAATTCCGTGTCCTGCTCCCGGACGGGGCAGTGCGCTGGTGCGGCCACGTTTGTCAGCCCGTCTTCGACACGAACGGGACCTACCTCGGCCGGCGCGCCAGCAACCGGGACATCACCGAGCGCAAGGAGCTGGACCGGCGCGAACAGCTCCACCTCGAGCAGATGCTGCAGTCCGAGAAACTGGCGTCGCTCGGGACCCTGGTGGCGGGTGTGGCCCATGAGATCAACAATCCGAACATGTTCATTACGCTGAATACCCCGGTCCTCAGAGACCTCTGGGACGAAGCCACGACCGCACTGGACGCCTGTATGGCCCAAAACGAGGAATTGCGCGTGGGCCACGTGCCCCTGACTGAAGCGCGACAGATGGCCGAGCAGGCGTTTGCCAACATCATGAAAGGCTCGGAGCGAATCAAGAACATCGTGACTGAGCTCAAGGAATACGCCCGGGAGGCCCCCCCTGAACTGGACCAGCAGGTGGATGTCAACCGGATGATCCGCGCCGCGGTCACGCTGTCCTGGAACAAGATCAAGGGCGCTACCGACTTCTTCGCCGCCGATTACGCGGAAGGATTGCCGCCGGTCCGCGGCAACTCGCAGCGCCTGGAACAGGTCATGATCAACCTGTTCCTGAACGCGTGCGATGCCATTCCGGACAAGGGCAAGGCGATCCACGTCAGGACGCGCCATGATACCCTCGCGAAAGCCGTGATTGTCCGAGTGGTCGATCAAGGCTCCGGCATGACGCCGGACGTGCTGGCCCGGATCAAAGACCCGTTCTTCACCACGAAACGGGACAGCGGCGGCACCGGTCTGGGCGTGTCCATCTCCGCGAAGATCATCGACGAACACGGCGGCAGGATGGTCTATGAATCCAAGCCGGGACAAGGCACGACGGTCACCCTGACCCTGCCCGCCGCGGAAGGGATGAGGGATGAAAGCTGAGGGGGGAGGCGGGGGTGTGTGTGGGTGTGGGAGTGTGGAGTTCAGTGTTCGGTGTTCAGCGCCCCACGGGCGATGGGCCGCCCGGTCATCTCGGAGTGAAACTGGCGACGATGCACCAAGACCGCCTGAAGGCGGTACTACGAACCTGGCCAACCGCGCAACGAGGCTTGTAGTACCGCGTTCACGAGGTCCGGATTCGAGTTTCATAGGAGTGTTCAGTGTTCCGCGTCCCCCCGGGCGGTCTGCCGCCCGCGGGGCGCTGGCACCCGACACCCGACACCCGGCACCCGACACCCGACACCTGAACCCCGCCAACCCGAGGCATCACAGATGGCCACCCCCAATCCCGCCGGATCTCCCGCCCTCCCCGTTCTGGTGGCGGATGACGAAGAGCCGATCGCCAGCGGCTACCGGATGGCCCTGACGCGCGGCGGCATCACGCGCCTGATCTGCCACACGGACAGTCGCGAGGCGCTCACGACCATTCAGACCCAGCCGCTCAGCCTGATGCTTCTGGACCTGAACATGCCGTTTGTTTCCGGGGAGAAGCTTCTCGAGGCCGCGGCGCAGCACCAGCCGGGCGTGCCCGCCATCGTGGTCACGGGCAAGGACACGGTCGAATCGGTGGTGCATTGCGTCAGGCAGGGCGCCTACGACTACCTGGTCAAGCCGGTGACCGCGGACCGCATCGTCACGACCGTACGCAACGCGCTGCAGGTGGTCGAACTGCGGCGGCAGAACCAGCAGTTGCGCGAGCAGCTCCTCGCACCGCACCTGAAGCATCCCGAGTTCTTTGCCGACATTCTCACCGCCGACACGGCGATGAGATCCATTTTTGGATACATTGAAGCTGTGGCGCCGACCAGCAACCCGGTGCTGTTGACCGGCGAGACCGGCGTCGGCAAGGAACTGGTGGCGCGGGCCATCCACCGCGCCAGCGGCCGCACCGGCCAGTTTGTGGCCGTGAACATTGCCGGGCTGGACGACACGATGTTCTCCGACACCCTGTTCGGGCACCGCCGCGGCGCGTTCACCGGCGCGGAGGGGCCGCGCCAGGGGTTGATCGCGCAAGCTCTGCACGGCACCCTCTTCCTCGATGAGATCGGCGACCTGCCGGTGGTATCGCAGGTGAAACTGCTCCGGCTGCTGCAGGAACTGGAATACACGCCGCTCGGGCAGGACCGTCCCACCAAGACGGACGCCCGGGTCATTGTCGCCACCAACGCGGACCTCGCCCGGCTCCAGGACGCGGGCCGGTTCCGGCCCGACCTCTACTACCGCCTGAGTACGCACAGAATCCACATCCCGCCCCTGCGCCAGCGCCGCGGCGATTTGGGCCTGCTGGCGGAGCACTTCATGGACGCCGCCGCGCGCCAACTGAACCGGAAGAAGCCGACCGCACCGAAAGAGCTCACCGCCCTGCTGGCAACCTACAACTTTCCCGGCAACGTCCGCGAATTGGAATCCATCGTCACGGATGCCGTCAGCCGTCACACCTCGCACATACTGTCGCTGAAGTCATTCGCGGATTACATCGGCGCCATGGCCGGTCCACCGCCGGCCCCCGGCGCGGCCGCCACAGCTCCGGTCGCCGAGAACACCACCGAGCCGTTCGGCGCCACGCTGCCCCCCTTCAAGGACGTCAAGCGGCTCCTGGTCGAAGAGGCCATGCGCCGTGCCGACGGCAACCGCACCCGCGCCGCCCAGCTCCTCGGCGCCAGTCGCCAAGCGCTGAGCTGGTACCTGCAGCACCCGGAGGCGTGAGCCAACACGCAGACGGCTTTGGGGCTCGGGGTTCAGTATTCAGGGCAAAGGCTGTCCCCTGGAGCGCCCGCGTCCTCGCGGGCTGAACCGTCGCCAGGCGTACAGGTGCGTTCTGCCACGGACCCGGCGGCCGGATTCGCGCGGTTGGACACGAAGTGGGTGTTGACTGAGGAACGCACCGAAGCGCCGGCGTGGGGACACGCCGGGCGTACGGGTAGGCCAAGCGTGTCCCCACGCTGGCCTGCGTCGCCAGGTGTGATG
>MHBL01000327.1 GCA_001803235.1 Lentisphaerae bacterium RIFOXYA12_64_32 | reverse complement strand
CGCTTCATCATCAACCCGGGTTCCGGCAGGAAGGTTGACCGTACCGCCCTGTTGCGACGCGCGCTCGACGCGCAGTTGGCCGGCCGCACTAACGTCGAGTGCGAACTCCGCAGGACCGAAGGGCCAGGGCACGCTCGAGTGCTGGCGGCGGAGGCGGCGAGAGCAGGCTTCGACGTCGTCGCGGCAGCCGGCGGCGACGGCACGGTCAACGAGGTCGCGGGAGGGCTGATCTCGACCGGCACGGCATTGGGTGTTGTCCCCATGGGTTCGGGGAACGGGTTCGCGCGGTCGCTGCGGATTCCGCTGGCCGTGGATGCCGCGGTGGCATTGTGCCTGAGCCCCTCGCGGCGCGGGGTCGACGTCGGCCGTGTGGGAGAGCACACATTCGTCGGGGTGGCTGGGGTCGGCGTCGAAGCCCGGATCAGCGCGTGCTTCCAGGCGTCGAAACGCCGCGGGCCCCTGCCCTACTTCTGGATCGGCATGCGCGAGTTTCTGCGCTACCGGCCGCGCCCGTACCGTCTCACACTGGACTCTGAGACGGTGGCGGTCCGGGCCCTGACCATCGCCCTCGCGAACACGGAGCAATACGGCAACGATGCCGTGATCGCGCCCGGTGCAGACTGCGCGGACGGATGGCTCGATGTCTGCGTCATCGGCGACATCTCGCTGCTGCGCTGCCTGCACGGCGCCATCGCGATGTTCCGGCGCCGGATCGACGCACTCCCGGGCTACCAACGGTACCGCACGCGGCGCCTGACGCTGGCGGCCACCGACGGCGAACCCCTGCTCTACCACACGGACGGTGAACCGCACTCCGCGGCCGAGGCGTTGGAGATCAGCCTCCTGCCGCGGGCGCTGAAGGTGTGCGGCCCGATGTGAACGGAACGGACGGACGACGGCGGACTGCACTGCAAGGCGGGAGCCTTGCTCCACTTCTCCAGAGTGTCAAGTCACGACGTCGGCCGCGTTGGCTCAAGGGCTATGCCCCGCCCCTCGCCCCCCCCCCGACACTCACCTGCGGCGCGCGGCCTTGGCGCGTAGCGTCTGCAGGCGTTCGCCGGCGGCCAGCAGTGTCGACTCTTGCTTGGCAAAGTGGAAGCGAATGAGGTGTCGCACCGGTTCGCGGAAAAAGCTCGAGCCCGGGACCGCGGCGACGCCGACATCCTGCGCCAGCCACTCGCAGAAGGCCAGGTCGTCGTCGCACCCGAACTCGCTGACGTCGACCATGACATAGTAGGCGCCCTGCGGCCGTGTGTAGGCGAGCCCGGCCGCGTCCAGCGCGGCGAGAAAAACGTCGCGCTTCCGCGTGTACAGCGCTTGCAGTTCGTGGTAGTAGCTGTCGGGAAACCCGAGTGCCGTGATGGCGGCTTCCTGGAGCGGCGCGGCGGCGCCGACGGTGAGGAAGTCGTGCACCTTGCGGGCGCCGTCGATGAGCCTGGCCGGCGCGATCACGTAGCCGAGCCGCCAGCCGGTGATGGAGTAGGTCTTGGACAGCGAGCTGCAGGTGAACGTGCGCTCGAACATGCCAGGCAGCGCCGCGAAATAGACGTGCTCGTGCGGCGCATAGACGATGTGCTCGTAGACTTCGTCGGTGAGCACGAACGTGTCGTACTCGGCAGCCAGCGACGCGATATACTCAAGTTCGGCGCGCCTGAAGACCTTGCCCGAGGGGTTGGCGGGATTGCACAGCACCAGCGCCTTGGGCCGTTGCGCAAAGGCGCGCCGCAACTCGTCCGGGTCGAAGGTGTAGTCCGGCGGCCGCAGCGGCACGTAGATCGGGGTTGCACCGCTGAGGATCGTGTCCGCGCCGTAGTTCTCGTAGAACGGCGAGAAAATCACCACCTTGTCACCGGGGTTGCAGGCGGTCATCATGGCCGCCATCATCGCTTCCGTGCTGCCGCAGGTCACGACGATATTCGCGTCCGGGTCGAGAGCCAGCCCCATCCACCGAGACTGCTTGCGGGCGAGTGCGGCCCGGAACCCAGGCGCGCCCCAGGTCACGGCGTACTGGTGCGGGCCGTGCTGCGCGGCCTTCACGGCCGCCTGGACAAGTGCGGGCGGCGGATCAAAATCAGGGAAACCCTGCGAAAGGTTGATGGCACCGCAGGCATTGGCCACGCGCGTCATACGCCGAATGACCGACTCGGTGAAACCGCTGAGGCGCTCGCTGATGTGGGGCATGGGGAAAGGTTGTCTAGGCTGTAGGGGGTTAGGCTGTAGGCTGCAGGTTGCTGCCAGTTGAACGGCCGGCGCTGACCGCTAAGCGTGAGGCGGACCGAGGCCACCCTCGAAACACGTTGCCGAACTGCGGCGCCGGCGCGCACCGCGGCGGGCGTAAGTATAGGCTGTCCGGCGACGCTTTCCATCACAAGCCGCCAAATGACCAGGGCTGTTTCAAGATTCGTGACCGTCGCGTGCGGTGAGTACCCCCCGGCGTGTCCCCACGCCGGACGCCGGGGGGGGGGCGGCCTGAGGACAGGCCGCCCCTACTTGGTGTGCGCGGAGGCGTGGCCTTCCGAGACGCGGCGCCAGATCTTGAAACAGCCCTGCCAAATGACGGCAAAGCGTCGGTCGCGGGTGGAATGACTGCGCCTCGGACCATGCGTGAGACCCCCGTGGCCGTGCGCCACGGGTGAATCGGGTTCGCCCGCCAAACGGAAGCGCTCCCCTCACTTCCCTTTCCCCCGTCCGCCGCCGGCGGACGGGGGAAAGGGAAGTGAGGGAACGAGGTGCGGTGTGGTAGCCAATGAACCCATTCACCTGCCACACAAGGTGGCAGGGGTCTATGCTCCACCCTTAGCTCCCATGAAACTGAAGGGGCCCGCGAGGACGCGGGCGCTCCACGGTCTGGCACGGGGTCTGACTTTGGAGCGCCCGCGTCCGCGCGGGCTCTGGAAGCGTCGCTGCCAGTTTCACCTTGGTATGACCGGGCGGTCTGCCGCCCGGGGGGCACTGACGCATTGCGGCGTTGCCCCGGGCCGAACTTGACAAGAGTCACACCACGTAATATACTCCATATATGAAGCTATGGAGTTGACGTGAAAAGAATAACCATCGATCACAGCCTGAAGGTCCCCTTGTACTTCCAGCTCAAGGAAGGCATCCGGCGCGCCATTGTTCGGGGGCAGTTGAACGCCGGCGAGCGGTTTCCGTCTGAGACTGAGCTCATCCGGGACTATGGGTTGAGCTATCCGACGGTGACTCGGGCGCTTCGCGAACTGGCGCAGGAGGGGTACCTGCATCGGCAGTGGGGCAAGGGTACCTTCGTGGCCGATTTCAGGGGACAGGCAAAGGCGCGGACGATGCCAGTGCTCCCACGGCAGACGATCGGGTTGCTCTCGGAGTTTGGCGCCGACTTCCTGTCCGACAACGTCACGATCGTGGAGATCCTCAACGGCATGCTCGCCCAGAGCCAGAAGATGGGCCATGAGATCGTCATCATCCCGCAGACGTGCTTCAAGGATTCCTTCGACAGCGTGACGGGGTTGTGCGATGGCTATGGCGCTTGCATCCTGCTGGGCTCGGGGATCTGGCGCAACCGGTTGGCCAGGGAGTATTTCACCGCAAACGGAAAACCGTTTGTCATCGTCTGTTGCGAACTGAATGACCCGTCCGCCTTTGTGATCAACATCAGGGAGGAGCAGGCGCCGACAATGGCGGTGGAGCACCTCCGCGGAAAGGGTCACGAACGGATCGCGTTTGTCACAGGCGATGGCAACTGGGGGAGCTCGCTTCAGTACCGGGGCTTCTGCGCCGCCATGGGGATGGAACTGGCGAAACGGCACACCCTTGTCCTGGGAGATCCACGGGACGCCGCGGTGCAGGAGCGGGCGGCTGCCGTTCTCCGTGAGGTTTCGGCGTTGTATGTCGCAGATCCCATGACCGCCTCGCGGATGCTCGACGTGCTGAAGCGTCTTGGACTGAGAGTTCCCGGCGATATCTCAATGGTCAGTTTCGACAACGTGTCCGGCTGCGCGAGTTTGTCGCCGCCCGTCACCTCCATCGCTTATCCACGGCACGCGATGGGGGCCCAGGCCATTGAGGTCCTGATGGCGCAGTTGGAATCCCGCGACGACATCCCGCGCACGACAACCATCGAACTGGCCTTGATCGAACGGGAATCGGTAGGGCCGTGCGCAAGATCGCAGGGATGCCACCGGCTGACCAAGGGTGCAGGACGAGTCCGCCGTAAGCCGCAGAGACGTTGAAATCGGGACTTCCGAGAACGGTCGTTGCCGCAACCAAACCAGAAACGGGAGGCTGTCGTCATGGCGTACAATGGTGTCATTGAGGACGTGAAACAGGCGATCCGGCTGCAGAAACCGCGGCGGTTGCCCGTGTTCGCATGCAGTGAGGAGTTTGACGTCAAGTGGCACGGCAAGTACACCTACGAGGACGTCTGCCAGAGCGGCGACAAGATGGCGGAGGTCTGGACGGCGGCGGTGGAGGAATTCGACTACGACTGGGCCTGGCTGCAGGTCGACGACTGCTTCGAGTTCGAACCGCTGGGCGTCGGCACCTTTGGCGAAGGCAACATCCTGCGCGCCACGAGAGACTACCTGCCGGCAACGCGCGCGACGCTGGAGACGCTGAAAGTCCCCAATCCGAAGAAAGCCGGGCGCATGCCGGAAAAGCTCAAGGCGCTCCGCAAACTGCGCGACCACTTCGGCGACACGGTCGTGGTGGTGGGCAGTTGCGCCGCGCCGTACAGTTCGGTTGGCCTTCTCTACGGGTTGGATGAGGCCATGGTCATGGCTATGACCGACCCGGAGTTGCTGTCCGACACGTGCGACTTCTTCGTGCAACTGCAATCGCGCTACGTGGAGGCGCAGATCGAGGCCGGCGCGCACGCGATCTGGCTGGGTGACTGCAACGCGTTTTCCGGCATGCTCTCGGTGGAGCAGTACCGGCAGTTCGCCCTGCCTTGGTGCAAGGCGCTGGTGGCGCACATCCACACGTGCGGCGGGATTGCGCACCTGCACAACAGCGAGATTCACGTCCCGTACCTCCTGGCCGAGTGTGAACTGGGCGTGGACATCGTCAACTGCGGGCCGGCAGCGGACATCGCGGCCGTGCGCCAGGCGCTGACCGGCCGGAACTGCTTCACGGGCAACCTCGATCCCATCGAGGTGCTGATGCGCGGCACGCCGAAGCAGGTGACCCAGGAAGCGGCGCGGATCGTGAAGACCTGCTACGCGGCCGGCGGTTACATCTTCAACACCGGCGAAATGAACCCGCGCGACGTGCCGGTGGAAAACATGAAGGCCATGATTACCGCGGCGCGCGCCGCGAGCCGCAAGTAGACACGTGTGGTTCCGCGCCGCCACGGGCCTTGTGCCCGTGGGGCGACGATTGGAAGAAGGAGGGAGAGAACCGCCCCTCCCCTTTCCAATCGTCGCCCCACCCAGACGAGCTGGGTGGCGGCGAGAAACAGCGCACGAGTTTCATTTGCTCGTCCTGCCTGAACCCCGAACCTTGAACCCTCCCCACCTGAGTAGTTACAATTCCAGGAGGCTACCGCATGAAGTCGGCACAACTCACGCATCCGAAAATCACGCTGCCGAAGCGCGCGCAGGACCCGTTCAACCCGCACCCGGTCTTTCCCTTGTGGTCGCCATGGGACGTGTATCCATACCCCTACTACGGCAGCGTGCGCAAGTACGAGACACGCGAGACGTACTACATGCCGACGTTGGAGAACGACTTCCTGCGCGTCACCATCGCCCCGGACGTCGGCGGCCGCATCTGGGACGTGTACGACAAGGTCGGCGCGCGGCACGTCGTAAACTTCACGAATCAGGTGGACAGCTACAATGCGGGGTTCGGGTTGAACTACACCACGGGCGGCATCGAGTGCAACTACCCGCTCGCGCACGCCTGCACGACGAACAGGAAGCGCGAAGTCAGCAGCCGTGTCAACCCGGACGGTTCCGCGTCGATCGTCTGCAGCGAGTACGAGCGCATCTGGCGCACGCGCTGGTCGGTCACCTACACCCTGTACCCGGACCGCTCGTATCTCGAGTTGCGCGTCCGCATCTACAACCGCACCCCGTTCGACTCGCGATACATGTACTGGAACAACTGCGGCTTCTACCTGACGCCAAACACGCAGTACATCTTCCCCGAAGACGAGGGCTCGATGCACGGCCAGGAACTGACCACATTCAGTTGGCCGCTCTGGCGGCATCGCGACCTGAGCATGTGGGGGCAGGTCCCACCGGAAATGCTCGGGCTGTACATGCTGAACGCGGCTGAGCCGTTCTTCGGCTACTACGACCATGACGCACAGTACGGTTTGGTGCACTACGGCGACCTCGCCGACGTGCCCGGTAAGAAGACCTGGACCTGGGGCACCGACCCCGCGTACTGCGACATGCTGCGCAAGACGCACCACGGCCTGGACAAGGTCTACGGTGAAATCCAGTCCGGCCGCATTGTCATCCAGGAGCACCTCGACCGAGTGCCGCCCGAGACGGAGATGGAGTGGACCGAGATCTGGTACCCGGTACGCGGCACGGGTGCGTTCAACGGCGCCGGCCCGGGCGCCGCGCTGCGCGCCGAACTCGTCGAGTCGGCGGCCGAGCACAGTGTGCTCAACGTCGCGGCCATGGGCAACGGCCGGTTCCCCAAGGCGCGCCTGATCGTGGTCTCCGACGGCATGGCGCCGGTCGAGCGACCGTTCGCGCTCGACCCGGTCAATGCGGCCGAGGCCACGATCACACTCAAGGGTCAGGCGGGGCCGGCACAGCATACGCAGGTCTTCCTCAAGGATGCTGACGGGTGTATCCTCGCCCGCGCCCGGCTCCGGGCGCCAAACCGGCGCGACTCGTGGAAGGAGCCGGTCGATTTTGCAAGGCCGGTCAAACCGGTGGGGACCGAGGAGCTGTTCTTCGAAGCCGAGAAGACGGCGCGGGATTGGGGCAACCACGACCTGAGACCGGTCTACGAGAAGGTGCTGGCGGTGGACTCAGGATTCTCCCCGGCATTGCGCGAACTCGGCAAGATCGCGCTGCGGCGCGGCGAGTATGATCAGGCGGTTGCGCACTTCGCCAAAGCGCGGCAGCGCGATCCGGACTCGATGGAACTGCGCTATTTCCAAGGACTGGCGCTGGTGCTCGCCGGCCAGGTCGAAGCGGGCCGCAGGCTCCTGGAACTGGCCAGCCGCTACCACTGGGAAGCCGCGGCTCTGACGCGACTCGCGGAACTCGCCATGCGCGAACAGGACTGGCACCAGGCGCTGAAACACCTGGATCGCCTGGCGGGAGCGTTCCCGCGCCTGACGCGGCCACGCGGACTCCGCACTGCGTGCCTCCGCAAGCTCGGCCGGACACGCGAGGCGGCTGCGGAGATCACCGCTGTGCGAGCGGTCGACGCGCAGGACCCGTTCCTCCAGTTCGAGGCGCTGCTCGCCACGCCCGGCGATGCCGGACCGCGGCGGCCGGCACGCACCAAGCTGCTGATGGACGCGTTCACGCAGGTCTGGTTGGAGGAACCAGCGCCGCTCGAGGCGGCCTTCGACTACCTCAGCGCCGGCCTGTTTGACGAGTCGGTGAGGATCACGCAGATGATGGATCCTGAGCCGGGGCCGTTGCCGCTATTCGTCCGGGCATTTGCGTTGTCAAAACTCGGCCGCGAGAAGGAAGCCGCCCGCGCATTGCAGGACGCCTGCGCCGCGGATGTGACGTACCAGCATCCGTGGCAGCTGGAATTCATCCCGATCCTCGAGTGGGCACGCGCGACTTTGCCGAAACAGCCACGGCCGGTGTTCCTGCTCGGCAACCTGCTCATGGCACGCCGGCGCACTGAGGAAGGCCGCCAGCTCTGGGAGACGGCCGCACGCCAGGGCGAGAAGCACTGGCTGCTGTTCGCGAACCTTGGGTACTACGCCAACCGCGTGGGCAAGGACGCCAAGACGGCGCTGACCTGGTTCCGCAAAGCCGAGAAGGCGAACCCGGAAGACCTGTACGTCATCGTCGAGATTGCCGGTCTGCTGAACAGCACCGGTTCGGCGCGCGACGTGGTGCGGTACTTGGAGGCCAGGAAGAGTGCGGTCATGAGCAGTCCGCGCGTCGCCTACGCGCTGTTAGGCGCCTATCTCAAGCTGAACCAGTACGGCAAGTTCGACGCGCTTTGTGCCGAGGTGGACTTCCGCCACAACTGGCAGATTGCCGGGCCACACAGCCTGTGGATGCCGCGGCACTACCAGGAGGCGGCGCAGTTGATCGAGGCCGGCAAGCCGGACGCGGCCCTGGCGATTCTCGAGGGTCTGACCGGAACACCGGCGCACCTGGGCGTGCAGGGCGCGAGCGACGCGGTCGAGGACCGGCGCCTGTACCACATGGGCCGGTGCCACGAGAAGCTCGGGCGCCCGGACGCGGCGCGTGAGTGCTGGGAGAAGGCGCTCGATGTCCCGCACTTCACCGGCTACGAGCACGCCTACTGGTACCGCGAGTGGAGCCGGCGCTACTTCCAGGCGCTGTGCCTGCAGAAGCTCGGGCGCGAAAGCGAAGCGAACACGTTCCTCGACAGCATGGAACTGCTCGCGCACACACACGACTTGCCGGTCAGCGCGAAGAAGAGTATTCTGGACATGGTCGAGCGCGGCCGGTTCGCCTCCGAGCACCTCAAAGACCCGCTCGTCGCCGAACAGCTCAAAGTCCAGACCCGCGCGGAGGAGTAGCCGCGGGTATCATGGCCGACTTGCGGAAGTAGCAGCATGGCTCCAGCCTTGCTGCATCCTCGCCGGGCCGGGGGATGTCAGGCGCTGCGGCAGTGCGGGAGAGGGAAGAATGCTCAATACCAGTTACACCGCCAGGACGCGGAAGATAGTCCTCGGCTTGGGTATGCTTCTCGTGGTTTGTGCGGTTGTCGTGGTCATCACCATCGTCCATTCCCGGCTCAAGCAACATCAACTTGCCGCGTGGAGCCGACAAGCCGAGAAGATATTCGAGCTGAGCCTCGGGAATATGCAGGAACCATCCCTGCGCCAGTTGGCGAGCGACCCTTCTGCTGAGGTGTACCGAGTTGTTCTCTCGCCTTCGTTCACTCCGGCGCTCCTGGTGCGTGTCGAAGTCGGCAAGGACGGGGCCATCGCCCACGCGGCGCGGGTCGAGGTCAACCCGGATCGCAAGGGCCCTCTGCGGGCGGCGAGGACAACAACTAAGGTCAGCCGCGAGGCCATCGAGCAGATCCGTGCCGAGGTCGTACGCGCACGCCTTGAGAGAATGCCTGCCTACGACGTGCACGATATGAACGTGGTTGACGGGACCGGTTGGGTCCTCGAAGTCGTCAGAGATGGCCACTACCATGTGGTGCACCGTGGGTCGCCGGACACGAATGGGGACGCGCGGGGGCTTGAGCAGTTCACCCGGGTTTGCCGGCTGATCCTGGTGGCAGGGCAGAGTCCGGATGGTTTGCCTGCGCCAACGGCTAAATGATGGACGCCAAACGATTTGCCGACCGCCCCGAGGTGATGCGTCGGTGGCGGGTGCAGCCAAAGTGGCGGGACCGGCTCGGTCCCGCGGGTGTCGGAGCGAGCCGCTCCGACCACTTTAGGCGCCAGCCCCGGCCAACCATCGACCCTATTTCCACCCGCGACTGACGCTACACGCCCCGAGCCCCGGCCTGCCCTGACGGGAGCCATGATTGGCGTGTTACTACAGAACAACAATCGTTGTTATTGTTTCATAGAGTTTGCACCATGAAACAACTCCTCACCGAGACCATGCGTGACTGGTGGCACGACCCGCTACCCGCCGTGCGACCGCGCACGGTCCGGTTGAGGGGTGATCCGCCAGAGCATGGTCAGCCGTTCTGGTGTGACGGCCGTCTTCGGCGCCGGACGCGGTAGATGCCCGGCGCCTCATGGACGCCAAACCCGATCTTCTTGCGCTGGGGCGGTTCGGGTGGGGCCATCAGTTGCCGTATGGCATCGAGGATGGCCTGGATTTCCCCGTCATGCCGGTCGAGACGCTGTTCGAGGGCTGTCAGTTTCGTGGCCAATTTCCGGTGCGCGGCCATGGTGTCGCGCAGTTCGACAAAGGCACGGACGACGAACACGCTGCATTGGATGGCTCGTGGCGTGTTCAGGACACTGGCGGCCATGATGGCGCCGTGCTCGGTGAAGGCGTGGGGGAGGGATGTCGAATGCTTGAGCCGTCTGAACCGGTCGCAATTTGCGACCAGTTCGTTTTTCTCCTGGGACGTGAGCTGGAAAATGAAGTCGGGGGGGAACCTGGCGATGTTGCGTTTGACCTGCTCGTTGAGGCGTCTTGTCGGCACGCCGTAGAGCCTGGCCAGGTCCGCATCGAGAATGACCTTCTGGCTCCTGATGACCAGGATGCAGTCGGACACCGGGACAGCGGATGTCAGTGCGTACTCGGATCCCATCTGGTTCCCTTCTTCATGGGCACAGCAATTCCCCACCTGATCGAGCATCGAGAAGTTCACGTTCTGTGGAGAGTTCTGACGTGGCTCTGATGTGTCAGATCTTGCGGAAGTACGCCAGCCACTTGGGCAGGTTCTCGGCGATCGGGAATTCCTTCTCGATCTCGAACTCCAGCGCGTAGTCGCCGGTGTAGCCGTCGGCCTCAAGCGCCTTGACGACCCAAGCGACGTCGACGTCGCCCTGGCCCAGCATGGTGCGCGAATACTTGCCGTCCACCCAGTGACTGTCCTTGATGTGGACGTGCACGACATGGCCGCGGAAAGCCTTGTACGCGTCCTTGTAGTCGACCTTCGCGGACATCAGGTTGGCGGGCTCGTACAGGACGCCGAAGTGCGGGGCTTTGACCGCCTTGACCAGTTTCATGCAGTGGTCCGGATTGCCGGCAATGCTGCCCAGATGATTCTCCATGCCGAGAAACACGTTCTTGGTGGCCGCATAGGCAGCGCTCTTCTGGAAGAACGGGACGAGGGCATCGATGATCTTGGGGTCTTCGCCGTGGCCGGGGTTGACCCGGATCGAGCGCGCCCCGAGGAAGACGGCATTGTCGATGGCACGCTTCATCTCTGCGAACTCCGCATCGGCTCCGATGTCGAAAAACTTGCGGCCGGGATAGGTGCCCAGATTCGCGATCCGGAGCTTGTACTCGGCGGCCTTCTGCTTGAGCCTGGCCACGTCGCACTCGGCCGGATGGTTCGAGTAGTTGGGCAACCCGCCCCACAGATCGACCTTGGTGAACCCGGAATCGGTGAGGAGCTTGAAGGTGTAGTCGAGGTCGCGGTCGCGGACCGGGTAGTTGCAGGCTGAGATACGTTCCAGTTGCATCGTGAGGCCCTCCTTCAGGTTGTGGGGTCGTTGTGTCGTGCCCTCACCACGGGTCGCCGTCCTCCGTCCATTCCCCGCGTTGCCGGCGCCGTGGTTGGCCCCGCCGGTAGGTGTCATATTCTGAGGTCTGCGAAAAACACAGGTCGGTCTCCTCGACAGTCTCCGGGGGCAGTTCAGCGAGGAAATGGCTGGGGCGGCAGCGGTTGACTTCGCCCCGCCAGCCCCGCCGTTCCGCCGCGTGGAGCACGCACAGTTCCTGTTCGGTGCGCGTGATGCCGACGTAAAAGAGCCGCCGCTCTTCCTCGACCTGCGCCGGTTCCCTGGAGTTCTGGTGCGGCAGCAGCCCCTCCTCCACGCCCACGATGAACACATACGGGAACTCCAGCCCCTTAGCGCTGTGCAACGTCATCAGGGACAGGGTCTCGGCGCTGCGGTCCCAGTTGTCGACGTCGGCCACCAGGGCAACGTCCTGGAGCAGTTCCGGCAGCGATGCGTCGGGGTGGGCTTCCTCGAACTCGGCGGCGCGCACGGCAAACGCCTTCAGGTTCTCGATACGGTCCTCGGCGAGCGGATCCTTGTCGGCGCGGCCGCGGTAGTACTCGAGCAGGCCGGAATGAATCAGGATGGCACGCACACACTCGCCCACGGGCGTCAGCGGGACCTGGCCGAGCTCGCGGCACCAACCGGCGAACGCAGCCAACTTCGCGGAGACGCGCCCGTCGTACTGCTCCACAAAGTCCGGACGCTGCAAGACTGTAAAGACGGGTTCGTTGCGGCGGTTGGCCAACGCGATGAGATCGGCGAGGGTTTTCTG
Organism: Lentisphaerae bacterium RIFOXYA12_64_32; assembly: GCA_001803235.1. GTDB lineage: Bacteria > Verrucomicrobiota > Lentisphaeria > Oligosphaerales > YB12-FULL-65-16 > YB12-FULL-65-16. The sequence continues at coordinate 32,757 of MHBL01000327.1, read as the reverse complement.
ACCTACACCGGTGGGTCGACACTCGACAATGCGCTCGAGCGAGATGATGTCCCGCGGGTTCACCAACAGCTTGAGGTGGGCGAGGAGGTCCTTGACCTCCTTGCGCTCGTAGAAACGGATGCCGCCGAGAATCTGGTACGGGATCCCGACACGCATCAGCACTTCTTCAAAGGCACGGGACTGCGCGTTGGTACGGTAAAATACGGCCATGTCGCTCAGCCCGATGCCCTGCAACCGCAGCGTCACGACACGCTCCGCAACCCAGGCGGCTTCTTCACGCTCGCTCGGGGCGCGCACGACGCGGATGGGCACACCGGCGCCGTTGTCGGTGAACAGTTCCTTGTCGATGCGTTCCGAGTTGTGCCGGATCAGCTCGTTGGCCGCGGTCAGCACGGTCTGGGTCGAGCGGTAGTTCTGCTCCAACCGGACCAACAGCGCGTCCGGGAAGTCGTTGAGGAACCGATTGATGTTCCGGAAGTCCGCGCCGCGCCAGGAGTAGATACTCTGGTCCGGGTCGCCCGTGAGGTGCACGTTGCGCGTCGGGCCGGTCAACAGCTTCAGCAGATCGTACTGAACCGTGTTCGTGTCCTGGTACTCGTCAATGAGCACGTACCGGAAACGGCTGTGGTAGATGTCACGCAGATGCGGCACCTCCTCCAGAAGCCGCACGGTCAGAATAAGCAGGTCATCGAAATCGACGGCATTCATCTGCCGCAGGGTGTCTTCATAGAGTTGGTATATGGCCTGGACCGTCTCGCCCTCGCGAGACCAGACCCGGAACGCCCCGGGCGAGATGCGGCTGTTCTTGGCGTTGGAAATCAGGGCGAGGGTCGGGCGCGGCTCGATGCCCCGCTCTTCAAGCTTGAGGGTCTTGATGCAGTGCTTGACGATAGCGGTCTGGTCATCCTGGTCGTAGATCGTGAACTGCGAGGTGCGGCCATCCGGCAGCTTGTCCAGGTCCTGGCGCAGGAACCGGGCGCAGGCGGAGTGGAACGTCCCAACCCAGCGCGGGGCGTCACCCGCCAGCGCCCTGACGCGCTCCTGCATTTCACCGGCAGCCTTGTTCGTGAACGTCATCGCCAGGATCTGGCCCGGCCACACACCGCGGGAAATCAGGTGCGCAATGCGGAAGGTCACGACGCGCGTCTTGCCCGATCCAGCGCCCGCAACCACCAGCAACGGCCCGTCCACGTGGGTCACAGCCTGACGCTGCGACTCGGTCAGGTTCTTGAGATACTCCGCCATACCAGGTTCCCGACTCTCCTTACTCCATACCCCGGGCTCCGTGCCCCATGCTTTCCCCGCACAGGATGGCAAGCAGGAAGCTTAGAGGCGGGAAGGCGTGAAGTCCAAGGCACGGGCATAAAAAAAGAGCGCCCTGACAAGTCGGGGTAGAGGGAGGGAGGGGGATAGACCTGCCAGGGCGTGGGGTTTGCACCCCAAGTCAAACAATATTTATGGATCCGATCTGTCTTTTCTTGTACGGCTCCTTACGCCTGTGTTTGTCCGCTGCCAATCCGAAGATCAAACGTTGCGGTTGGTATTAGCACCTTGCATGCCAAAGGCCAGCGCTCCTCGGCGAATTGCCCTTCCAGTGGACACGGCACGATTGTTGCTAAGGACGCATTTTGAGTGTGCTTCGTGGCTGAGTTACCCCCACGGAGCGCTCGATTAGCGAATCGTCACACGGCAATTGGAGGGACCGCCGCGACATGTGTTTTTTTTGCAGAATTGAGAAACGGCCAGAAAGAGCCGCAAATCTGAGAAACGGCAGGTGAATCGGGAAGATGGGGGCTCGGAGCTGCATGATGATCGCCAAGGAAGTCAACGACAAGACCGCCATCGACCTGATTGTCCTGACCCTGTCCAAAGCGCGGGACCTGATCCCGGGCGGAATGGTGGCCGAGTTGGAGTTTCAGTGCTCAGTGCTGCGTGCGGAACTGCATGCGGAAGAGCAACTGGCGACCAGGTTTTCCCGTTCCAAGGATGTGATCTTGCGGCTCAAGGGCAACTGCGCCGCCCACGCGTGACGGGGCGGGTGCACGTCAACGTCCTTCGGCGGGCAACGACTGCCGGCAGAGCATCCTCACTCTTCCAAGGAACCCGCGAAGAGGACTTCGCGTTCCAGGCCGTCGTACACGACTGTCTGGATGGGATGCCAGCGGGCCTTGAGGCGGTAGTGAAGCTGTCCGGTCGCGTCCGTGCCGAAACGACCACGGGCGACGTCGTAGGTAACTTCCGGCAGCACGACCCAGTCCCCTTCTCGCTTCAGCCTCTCTTGGCTCTGCACCGCAAGCTCCTCCAGGCGGTCGCCGTACCCGCCTTTGGGCCGCCGCTCCGGACGAGCCTCCACGCAGGCTCGCAGTTCCGACAGCTTCACTCCCGAGAGGTCGATGGCGACCGGCGGAGAAATGCCAAGGATCGGCCCGCTGTCCATGTCGTCTCCTTGACCGGTGTAGGGGACCGCCTGAATCACGCTGCTGCGCAGGGACTTGAGCCCTTCGAGAATGGCACGCTCAATCGGGACGGTGTGCAACCCGACAAGGTGGCGGCGACCGTCCCTGAGATAGGTAAGGTCGCCAGGATGGACGTTCAGGCACGGCAGGCGATCGGTCAGGTTGGTCAGGGGCACAAACCCGGCAAACACGCCGAAATCGATGCCATAGGGCTGCAACTGGGCGCGCAGCGCGTCTGTCCACGCCTCGCGGATCTGCCGCCCTGTCGGCGTGGCCACGGAAAGGCGCGCCTCGCCACGGTCGTGGTAAAATCGCCGGATGTCATTCTCCACGACCGGAACCCCATAGGCGGCACCCAACTCGCGTGCGCGGCTGGTCTCCGGCGCGTCCGTCACCAAGACCGCCACCTCCAAAGGAGCTTGGCCGTCACCCCGGACTCGACGCAGAATCTGTTCCGCGTTGCTGCCGCTGCCACTCATGAAAATGGCGACCCGCGGCCGGCGGCCCGGTTCGGTCCCGATGATGGGCCGGATGTCGTTCATGTCAGGTCCTCCTGCAAACCGAAAGGCGAAGACTGCAGATTAAGACCTGAGACAAAGACCCGACTCTGGGGTCAGGTGCAGACAGGTGTTCCAGGTCTTCGTCTCCGGTCTTCGTCTCCCATCCTCGTCTTCCCGTCGTCGTCTTGCCGCCCGGGGGGCGCTGACGCATTACCCGCATTCCGTGCCGCCGCATTGACTAATCCATGAACACCCTACTATAGTATGGTTGTTTTTGCCGCAACAGGACGCCTTGGGAACTTTTGCCCGGATCGGACTAAGGAGGAGAAGAATGACAGCGTTTCGTGGGACGAGGACAGGCTGGCTGGTGATGGCCGTCGCGGTAGGGTTGAGCCTGCAGGTCGAGGCAGGGGTGCTCAGCAAGATCCCCTTCTTCCGACGCTGGGCAGCGGAGAACCGCGTGGAGTCGCTCATTGTCACCGGGAACTACGCCAAGTCACGGTTGTTGGCAGAGATCGTTCAGCATTACACGCGACAGCCGATCCTGCTGATTTCGCCGGCGGCTTCCGGCGGGTATGACCTCTTCTTCCTGCCGCACGGCAGCGAAGCGGTGGCAGTGACAGACGTGAAATACGAGGAGTTCCTCGATTTCCTGAACCCGAGCCGCCTGGTTTTGGTGGGTGATTCGCAGTACCTCCCGATGACCTTTCTGGACCGGGCACGGGGCCGGCACACCATGGTCACCGTGAACGGCAGCGACTGGCACAACAACGCAAACGCCATGGCAGGGGTGTTCAAGAACGCCCAGATCGCCGAGACGTACGGGGACTGCCTGAACCAGCTCGACCGCGCTACGGCGGGACGCCCGTCTGACCGGTAAACGTTCCCGATCGGCCGGCATTCGTCCCGAAACGATACGACGGCATGGAACAGACTCCTTACCAGACCTCGTTTCGCAGGATAAGGGTTCATCTGTCGGGTGTCAGGAGAGAACATTCTGATACTGAATTAGGTCCCACATTCCCGAAACCTGAACACTGAAACCTGAAACCAGGCTTTTGCAGTACTTCTGCAAGGGCCCCAAGCAACGGAAGCGGCGGATACGGTGTTTTCTTCCCTGTTCCAGATTGCCAAGAACACGTTCCGGGAGAGTGTGCGCGAGCCCATCTTCCTCCTGGTCTTACTGTCTGCCCTTACCCTGATCGGTATCTACCCCATCTTCACGCTGTTCGTCTTCCGCGAACAGGTTAAGCTGGTCGTAGACAGCGCCATGGCCACCACCATGCTGTTCGGATGGGTGGCGGCGGTGCTGAGTGCCAGCCACGCCATTGCGAGGGAGATCAATAACGGCACGGCGTTGCTCGTTCTGTCGAAACCGGTGCAGCGGCCGATCTTCATCCTCGGCAAGATCGCCGGCATTCTGTTCGCCCTGGTGGTCTTCTGGTTCCTCACCTCGCTGGCAACCCTGATTGCCGTACGCATCGCCAAGGACCAGTTTTGGCTGGACAACCGCGTGCTGGCCATCTACTTCGCGGCACTGGCTCTGAGCTGTGCCGCCGGCGGAGTCCGCAACTACGTGGCGCGCTCATCGTTCCCAATGTCGGCGGTATTGTCCATGCTGGTGATCTTGCCCGCCGCCGCGGTAATCATCTACTTCTTGCCCGGCAAAGAGGGGATGCAAGGACCGGGTGCGTTTGCCTGGCACATCGTCCCAGCGCTGATCCTCATCCTCTATTCCGTATGGGCCATGGGCACGCTGGCCACAGCCCTGTCGACCCGGTTCGAGTTGGTGCCCAACCTGCTGCTCTGTTCCGTCGTGTTCGTCGTCGGACTGATGTCGGACTACGTCCTGGGCCGTCACGCGGAAGGCAGTTGGCTGGCCGCCACCCTTTACGCGAGTATCCCGAATTGGCAGCTCTTCTGGATGGCCGACGCACTGGCGGCCAAGACGACCGTCCCCATCGCCTACGTGCTCTGGGGCGGCGCGTACATCTCGCTCTTCATTCTGCTGTTCCTGGTTCTGGCCGTGATGATGTTCTGGCGCCGGGAAGTCGGCACGCAGAGCCTGACTTGATTTCCGGCGCCCCCCCCCCAGCCCAGCACCCGCCACTGACGCATTACGAAGACGCCTGCATCGCGTTTGACATTGACTCGGCGTCCGTGTAATTTCTCTGTTCGTCGAGGGAATCGCGTTCGGGGACCGAGACGGCGGGTGCCGTCCGAAGAGACATGCCTGTTCTGCTGCCTTCCCCGCGACCCGCGGGCAACCAAGCGCAGCGAAGGTTACCCTCGACGAGATACCTGAGTTGTTACCGTCCGCCTGCAGTTCCCGTTTTGGTTCCAAGACCAGGAGATTGACACCGCAGCACGGCTGCGCAGTGAGGGCCCATGGGCAACGACACATTCTACGTCACCACGCCGATCTACTACGTCAACGATAAGCCACACATTGGCCATGCCTACACGACCATCCTGGCCGACGTCCTGGCACGGTTTCACCGCCTGCTCGGCACGCCGACGCATTTTCTGACCGGCACGGACGAGCACGGCCAAAAAGTGCAACGCGCCGCGACCGAGAACGGCATCACGCCGCAGGAGCAGTGCGACCGCACGGTAGTGCGCTTTCAGGAACTGTGGCGAAAACTGGAAATCACCCACGATGACTTCATCCGCACGACGGAAGAGCGGCACCGGCGAGTGGTGCGCGGCATCCTAAAGGATTTGTATCAGCGCGGCGAGATCTACGCCTCGAACTACGAGGGCTGGTATTGCGTGCCCTGTGAACGTTTTTTCACCGAAAAGGACCTGATCGAAGCCAAGTGCCCGGAGTGCAAGCGTTCCGTCGAGAAACTGGTCGAGCGCAACTACTTCTTCCGCATGACCCAACACCAGCAGTGGCTGATCGACTACATCGAAGCGCACCCGGAGTTCATCCAACCGCCGCACCGGCGCCAGGAGACCCTGGGGTTCCTGCGCAAGCCGTTGGGCGACCTCTGCATCAGCCGGCCCAAGACGCGCCTGAACTGGGGCATCGAGCTGCCGTTCGACTCGGCGTACGTCACCTACGTGTGGTTCGACGCGCTGGTCAACTACATCAGCGGCGTGGGTTACCCGGACGACAAGGCGACATTCGGCAAGTGGTGGCCCGCCACGTACCACCTGATCGGCAAGGATATCCTGACCACGCACACCGTCTACTGGCCGATCATGCTGAAGGCCTGCGGCGTCGAACTGCCCCGCACCGTGTTCGCACACGGCTGGTGGCTTGTCGGCAAGGACAAGATGAGCAAGTCGGTTGGCAACGTGGTCAACCCGATGGATATGGTCGAGAAGTGCGGCGTGGACGCCTTCCGGTACTTCCTGATGGCCGAGATGACGCTCGGACAGGATGCCAGCTTCACCGAACAGGCTTTTACCGTCCGCTACAATTCAGATCTGGCCAACGACCTTGGCAACCTGGCCAGCCGCGTCCTCAAGATGGTCAAACGCGACCTGGGCGGCAAGATCCCGCCTGTGCCGCAAACCGGGGAGGACGAGAAAGAACTGATGGAGCTTACGCTCGGCGCGGTGGCGCGTGTGCAGGAGAGCCTAGGCACCATGCAGATCGACCGCGGCATTGCCGACACGCTGGCCGCCGTGCGCGCCGCCAACCGATACTTCGAGAAAATGGCGCCGTGGAAATTGGCCAAGAGCGACGATCAGGCAGGCCTGTCGCGGGTGCTGTACTGCGGCGCCGAAAGCCTGCGGATCGTCTCGGGCCTGCTCTACCCCGTGATGCCCGGCAAAATGTCCGAACTGCGACGCGCGCTCGGGTTGGACGACACGGAAATCACCCCGCGCCTTGCCGACCTGGCACAGTGGGGAAAACTCAAGCCTGGTCAGTGCACGGGCGATATCGAGTCGCTGTTCCCGCGCATCGTTGAGACGAAACCGGTGGCGACGATGGATACCATCGTAGAGCCGGCGTCGCCGGCGAAAGCACCAGCCGCCAAGCCGCCGCGCACACCCGTGTCCGCCAAACCGACGAACCTTACCAAGGTGGCGGGAACCGACCAGATTGGCATCGAAACATTCTCGACGGTCAAACTCCGCACAGCGCGGATTACCGCCGCCGAACCGGTCAAGGGCTCGCACAAACTGGTCCGGCTGCAGGTCCACCTCGGCACTGAAGACCGACAGATCGTTGCCGGCCTGCTGCCGCACTACCGGCCAGAGGAACTCGTCGGCAAGACCGTGGTGGTGGTGGCGAATCTGGAACCGGCACGACTGCTGGGCATCGAGTCCAATGGCATGCTGCTAGCCGCCAAAACTGGCGAACATCTGCGCCTGCTGACCGTGGACGGAGCTCTGCCGCCGGGTTCAGAGGTAAGCTGAGCTGAGTCGGACGCTGGCTCCAGGACAGAGGTCCGGAACACGATCGACGATGGGACAATAGACTCCTTTCCTTTGCCGTCCACTTTGTCGTCAACTTCGTCGAATTGCCTGACCGCCGACTCGGAACGCACCGGGCGAATCGATCAAGTGGACGACAAAGTGGACGACGAAGGCCGCAGGGCGGAACAGGCCCGATGGCTCACTTTACGATCCTAACCAGGTCCCGGAACTTCGGATGGCGCGAATCTTTGACCCACGCAAAAGCCAATGCCTCGACCGTGGTGATCAGCGCGCCCTGCTGCCGCAGATAGGCCAGCGACGTCTCACGATCCAACGCCCGGCGTGAGCACACGGCATCGGCCAGCAAGATGACCTCGTAGCCGCGCGCCAGAGCGTCCAGAGCCGTGTGCTGCACGCACACATGCATTTCCATCCCGGCCAGAACCAAGGCGCGCGGCGCCAGTGCCTCGATCGCCGTCGCAAAGTCCGCACAGCACCAGCTTGAGAAAGACGTCTTCTCGACGCGCCGGCAGCCCTTCGGCAGCACCTCCGCAATCGTAGACACCGTCGGCCCCAGCCCTTGCGGGTACTGCTCCGTGACGACCACGCTGACCTGGAGCAGGCCGGCAACCTGAACCGCACGCCGCAACATGGTGAGGCGTTCCTCCAGTTCCAGCATGGCAGGACACAGCCGCTCCTGCGCGTCGATGACGATTAAGGCGCTGTACTCTGGGACCGGCAAACACTGCATGGGGGCTGTCTCCTCGTCCAATCGCTCCTCGCAATCCTCGTCGCCATCGCTTATCGATACCCCGCACCGTGGCGGGAACCCGACCGACCGCCGATTCCGACAACGATTACTATCGCTATTGTCGATTCGGCATTCTTCGCCCATATCTGACCCTGACACAGCCTTCCCCAGTGCGAAACGAGTTGCCAGAGCGGAACCGTCTGTTCGCCTGCGCCCGCGGCCCCTGCCGTATCATGACCACCCTGAGACGAACGGTAACGTACAGCCATGTTGCGGAGTTCGCACTCAGACACCAAAGCGACCGGGAATGCGTCAGCGCCACCCGGGCGGCAGACCGCCCGGTCATACCAAACCACTTGGCTTGACACCCTCGACCTTTCGCGGAGGCAATCCCCCTGTTGCTCTTCTCCCTGAGCGTTCACGGCGTATATTGTAGCGGTACGCTTGCCCGGGTTGCCGGGGCTGGCGGCCCAGAAATCAGGCGGACACAACACATTCAACATGAGAGTTTTACAACCTTGGCACCTGAAGCCTGAGCGCTGCGCCCGTAAGACATGATCATTCACGAGCCTTACGGATTGGGATGCAATGTGGTGCGGTGATCACAGCCCGCCGCGCAGAACGGCGGCAGTTCCACGTTCCAGAGTCTGACACTGGCGAGGTCAAGTCGATTGATGCGTCACCCAGGGACAGGGAGGAGGCGAGGCGAACCCACCGGTTCCCCCCTCGACAGGAGGGGTGAACCACGCTGGCCCCCAATCCTTCTGAGCGTCTCGCTTGCCATTCTGGCTGTCCTGTCTGCCGGTTGTTCCGGACGAAACGTGCCGGCCGAGAAAGACCCGTACTACCTTCGCGGCATGCGGCTCGAACAGGAAGGCAAACACGAAAAGGCTACCGCCGCCTTCGAACGCTGCCTGCGGCGGAACCCGGAGTGCGCCAAGGCTCACCTGCAACTCGGCATCCTTTACGAGGACATGCTCAATGACGCAGTGTCTGCCATGTACCACTACGATCGGTACCTGCAACAGGTGACCCAAGGCGATGACGCCGATATGGTGCGACGATGGCGCCAGCGCACGGAAACGGCCTACTACGAACGACTCCGCGAGACACTGGCACCTGCGACCGTGGCGGAGGACCCGAAGCCTGCCCTCGATTCCCCCACGGAGTCCGATCAAGAGCGCCAACTCGTCGAATCCGTCCGCCAGTTGCAGACGGAGATCCAGCAACTGCGCCAACAACTTGCCCAGCCCGCGAGCACCGCCGATGCACGGCCAGTTGCCGTTGCCGCCAAACCGACAAGCCCGCCCCCCGAGCAGCCCGAGACCCCACCGAGCGGCGAACGGTACTATACGGTCAAGTCGGGTGATACGTTAAGCGAGGTGTCGCGGCAGGTCTATGGCACCAGCAAACACTGGGCACTGCTCCGCGATGCCAACCGTGACGTGCTCAACGGCAGCGACCGCCTCAAGCCGGGGATGCAGATCCGCATCCCCAGCCTGAAGAGCAGCACCGAGCCCAAAGGTTAACAGAGAGCGCAGACTGTAGACTGTAGGCAATAACAATGAGGAGACACCCGCAAGATCCGATGCCATGCCGTTTGTCTTGTGAAGTGAGGCAGGCGGTCCCGGACCGCCAATGCCGCGTGTGGGCCGCGTGGCCTACAGCCTAACAGCCTAACCAACTTGAGTAATTAACATGTCTCCCCGATTCCTCAACGAACGCCTGGTGACCACCCAGCGGTTTGCGCCGCGCGACCCGCCAACGACCGAGCAGGACAGCCCGCCCCCCCCCCCTGCCCCTGCGCCGCAGCCTTCCGAGCCCGACGTCAAGGAACTGGTCCGGGTGGAACATTCCGAGATTCGCAAAGCTGTCACGCGCAGCGAAAGGGTCGAACTCGAACGCCTGCACGGCGAGATCACCCAGCGACTGCGGCAAGCCATCGCTGAGCAGGAAAAGGATCGACACCGCATTCACGCGCACCTCGAAGTGCTCCACCGCCAACTCGACAGCCTGGACAACCTGGGAACTTTACCGGAAACCGACACCGGCTCGGAGGCGCTGCGGCAGTGGAAACGACACGTCCACAACGCCCACATGGAACTGCTCAAGGTCGAGCGAGACCAGGCCGACGCACCGGACCAGCGGCACCTCCTCATGTCGTTGACATGGGGGGACCTCACGCGACTGGGCTGGGGCCTGACCTGGCCGCTCATTGTCGCCCTGCTGCTGGCCGCGGCCATCATCGTTGTCGGCGTCTTTGTCGCGCTGGGAGTGTAGCCATGCAACGAAGTCGGTCAGGTAGCGGCAGACGAGGCAGGATGGGGGAACTGCTCGGCGCCCAGACGGCGCTCCGTTTCCAAACGAAGACGCCCCCGCACGTGACCTACCGATACTGGCGGGCACGGTTCCTGATCTTCTGCCTGATCGCCCTGCTGATCGGACTGTGGGGCGCTTGGCGGGAACTGAACGGCCTGACCAGCGCCAGCGACCTCCACACCCCACCCACCCACACGCCCCCGACCGCCCGCCCACACGCAACGACACGCACGGGGCGGCCGTGAAAGAAGAGCGACCTGTGCAATAAGCGGAGCCGTGTGGTGCCAGCCCAGGCCGGCCCCTCCTGACAAGCAGTACCGCGGGCGCCCCCCCGACCGCCATGCGAGTCTTGTTCCTCGTGGGCGCCGAGAAGCAGGCGGGGGCCGCCCGCGATACTGTCGGAAGGTGACGGGGCCTGATCCCCTTGTTGCACAGGTCGAAAAAAGGAGCCGCCGCGACGAGGCCCAACCCTGCACCACCTAACGGCGGTCAGGCTGGGACGCCTCTTCGCGGCGGCTCGGAAAGCGCTCCCATTCCCTGAGCGGGAACGCAGGCGCCCTACTCCTTCGGCTTAGTCTTGGGCAGCCCCCAGACCTTCGCCCCTTCCTTGTACCGTCCGGTCGCCTTCAGGATATCGACGCGCTCGTACCGCTTCAAGACGTTCCGCTTGGTGGCAATAGCGCCTCTCAATTTGAGCGATGAGTGCCGTGACATTCGTGGATCCTTGCTGTTAACCCGCTCTGTTTGTTATCCGATCAAGATTAAGGCCCATAATATCGCCCCGGCTCTGGCCTTTTCAAGACCGGCGGCTCCGCACGTCAGTAAAGCGCCAACGCCCGGGAGCGCTGCCGCATCACCGCACAGCCCGATGTGCTGTCACGAGCAAGCCCATGCCAGATGCACCCAAGCGCCGGCGCCTGGCCCGGCCCTGCGGGCATCAGGCCTGGTCATCGTCCTTTTCCGCCTCGAGAGCGACCTCGTCCCCGGGAGCAACCGCCACGGCGCTCTCGCCGCCCTTGTGGTGCTGGATCTTCTCGAAGTGCTTGCGGAGTTGCGTCTCCAGTTTCCCGATGACTTCTTCGACCGACATGACCATCTCGCGGCTCTGCGCTTTGGCCTCCAGAACGAGGTGCTTGCCGTGCAGGTGTGCCTCGACCACGTTCCAACTGCGTTCAGTGTGCATGACCACCCGCACACTCGTCAGCTTCGGATATGCCTCCGCAAGCTGGCCGAACTTCTCCTCTGTGAAAGTCTTCAACGCTTCATCAACGTCGTAGTGTCGTCCACTGATGATGACTTCCATGATCTCTCCTTGTCCTTCGTGTGGCTCCGACTCCTACTCCCGGGCCTGGCCCGCCCCGAATGTCAGGCCGTAAACCTAGGCCCCAAGTACACGCGCCGGGTCTCTTCGTCGTTGGTCAAGAACTCACTCGAGCCCTGACAGAGAATCCGCCCGTCGCAGATCAAGTAGGCCCGCTGCACGATGGCGAGGGTCTCGCGCACGTTGTGGTCGGTCACCAAAACGCCGAGGCCGCGGTCGCGCAGGTGGGCAATGATCTTCTGGACCTCGTACACATTGATCGGATCTACACCACTGAACGGTTCGTCGAGCAGGATGAAGGTCGGACCTGTCGCCAGCGCGCGGGTGATTTCCAGCCGGCGCCGTTCGCCGCCGCTCAGGGTCAAAGCCCTCTGCTTGGCCAGAGACGTCAACTGCAGTTCATTGAGCAGGTCCTTGAGCCGCGCGGCTCGCTCCTTCCGCGTCAGGTCCAGGGTCTCCAGGATCGCCATGATGTTGTCCGCCACACTCAAACGCCGAAAGATGGACGGCTCCTGCGACAGATACCCCATGCCGAGCCGGGCGCGCTGGTACATCGGACGCTTCGTAACATCCAGGCCCATGAACAGAATCTGCCCAGCGTCGGGCTGGATCATGCCGACGGTCATGTAGAAACTGGTCGTCTTGCCCGCGCCATTGGGCCCGAGCAACCCCACCACCTCGCCGCCGTGAACTGTCAGCGAGACATGGTCCACCACGCACCGCCCCCGGTACGCCTTCACCAGGTTGTGCGTCTCCAAGAGCACATTCCCAGTCGCCGCCGGTTGGACGCCCGACTGGGCGCCACGAGCAGGGACGGCGCGCTTCTCAACTGCAGAGTCTGTTGTCACTGGCCTTGTTTCTCTTTGTCTTTCTTGGCCTTGTCGACGCCGAAGATCTCCAGATCCTTCCCCTTGTCCTTGGGAATAAGCACCTTGAACGTCGGCCGTTGGCTGGGGTCGGCCTCGTTCCGCTGGCCCTCCACCCTGAATTTCTCCGTCTTCCTGTCGTACGTGATCTGGGTGGCGCCCGTGATCGAACCATTCTTCTCCGTGTCATACAGGCGCGGATCCTCGGTCAACACAATATTACCGGCTTCCACGTCGTAAACAGCCTTGCCCGCCGTAGCCCGCCGCCCAGTGCCCGCCTCCTGGATGACCACCCCCCCCAACGCCTCGATCCGCTTCAGTTCGTCCGTAGAATTCAGGGTGACGATCATCTTGTCCGACTGCAGCGTCATACGCGAGTCGTTCACCTTCACGTTGCCCTGGAACGTCGCAACGCGGTCGGCAAAGTCCATATCCATCGTGTCGGCGCTGATCTCCAGCTCGTCCTGGTCTTCCGCGGTCGCCATGTCGACCTTGACAGTTGGCTCGTCAACGGCCAGGACGACCGTCCCGGCAACACACCGCAGGACGGCCAAGGCAACGGCTGTCCGCGAAAAGAACCTGCCGCCGCGCGCCGCGTACCGCCAAAGAACACTACTTCCCGCCATTGCCCGCCTCCTGTCCATCTCTGACCTCCACACCCGTGGCCGACTTTGCTTCCGGGCCGCCTGCGCCCGCGGGCCCTGACGGTTTGCCGCCACGGAGATGGACCTCGTTCACCTTCCGCCGCGCCTCCGCATCAAGGAGGATGAACATCCGCACCTGTTGCCGGATTCTGACCTTGTGCGCGCCGGCGAACACATCGTACCCGACGCCGTCGAGGCGGAACGACTTGCTTTCCATATGAATGGGCGCATCACTGTTTCCGACCTGCGTCGCCTGGTTGAAGGTGCATTTCGGGGACGTGATCGTCACGCTCTCCCGGTCCTTCATGTGAAACTTCAGCTCAATACCCTCGATGTCAGCCAGGGCCGCCTTCACCTCCGCTTTGCCGCCCCGCAACTCCCAGGTGACCTTCCCGTCCTCCGTGACGCCTTTGGTCCGGAACTCCGCCAGCGTCACCTTGTCCATACGACTGAGATCGAACGCCGCCGCCAGCACGCCGCCCAAGACCCACGCCACTACTATGACCCATCTGTGCCGCATTCCGAGCCATTACCTCAGGTAACGGGACATCAACTCGTCCCAGCGTCCCTGCCGCTTCAGCAACGCCACCGCCACCTCGCGTACGGCGCCCGCCCCGCCGCGACTGGCCGTGACCCATTCAACACTCTCCCGAACTTCCTCAACGGCGTCCGCGACCGCCACACCCACACCGGCACGCCGCAGCACCGGCAGGTCCACCACATCGTCTCCCATATACAGACACTCGGATGGATCAAGGCCCTGGTCGAGGCACAACCGCTCAAACGCCGCCAACTTGTCCTTCGCGCCCTCGAGCACAAAGTCCAGCCCCAGTTCCTCGGCGCACCGGCGGTTCGCCGGACTGCTCCGCCCCGAGAGCATACCGACACGGATGCCGGCACGCCGAAGCATCTTGATGGCATGTCCGTCTCTGACGTCGAAAAACTTGACCTCGTCCTGCCCTCCGCCATAACCGACACGGCCGTCGGTCATGACGCCATCGACGTCAAGGACTACGGCACGCACCCGCACTGCGTTATCCGACCAACTCATGAATGGCTTTCACCTTTGCCAAGACCGACTCGACGTCCTGCAGGGGCAACGAATTCGGGCCATCGGAACACGCCTCAGCCGGGTTCGGGTGCACCTCGAGGAACAATCCGTGTATCCCCACCGCCGCGGCGGCCCGCGCCAACGGGAACACGAATTCGCGCTGACCGTCCGACGCGTGTCCCTGGCCGCCAGGCAATTGCACCGCATGCGTCGCATCAAACACCACGGGAACGCCCAAGGCGGCCATCTGCACCAGGGAACGCATGTCCACCACCAGATTGTGGTAGCCAAACGTGGTTCCACGCTCGGTTACCAGGACCCGCGTGTTGCCTGTAGAGCGAACCTTCTCCACGGCCGTGGCCATGTCGCCAGGAGCCAGGAACTGCCCCTTCTTGATGTTCACCGGCTTGCCGGTCTGGCCTGCTGCCACGAGCAAGTCGGTCTGCCGACACAGGAAGGCCGGTATCTGCAGTACGTCCACCACGCCGGCGACGAGGGCCGCCTGGTCCGACTCGTGAACGTCGGTCAGGACGGGGACCTTGAACCGCTCCCGGATACGACCGAGGACTGCCAACCCGTCGTGCAAGCCCAGGCCTCGAAACGACTTGACGCTGGTACGATTCGCTTTGTCGAACGACGCCTTGAACACGTACGGCAGGCCGAGCCGCCCGCAAACCTCCTGCATGTGACCGGCAATCCGAAAGCAGACGTCCTCAGCCTCGATCACGCACGGTCCGGCGATCACCACCAGGCTCGAACCCGGCCCGATGCGGACCCCGGATACCAGTTCAATACAGCCCGTGTTCATGCAGCCCCCTTCGCCTCGCGCCGCAGCATCTCCTCGACCAACGGAATGTCCGCCGGCACGTCCACACCCACGCTGGGCACCGAGGCCTTGACGACCAGAATGCGAACCCCCTTTTCGACCGCCCGCAACTGTTCGAGCATCTCACAGGTCTCCAACTGCCCGCGCGGCCACGATACAAACTTGTCGAGAAAATCGCGCCGGTAGGCGTACAAACCCCAGTGCAACATGGGTTCTACCGGTGTCCCGCCTTGGCGGCAGAACGGCACCTGCGCACGACTGAAGTACAACGCCCGGGACTCGCCGTCCACGACCACTTTGACGCAATTCGGATCACTTGGGTCTCTACCGGTTAGACCGAACGGAACGGCCACAGTTCCCATGTCGCAGCGCGCCGATGCCATGGCCCGGACCAGATCGTCCAGCACGCTTGGCGGCAGCGTGGGCTCGTCACCCTGAACGTTGAGCACCCAGTCCGCGTCCCTGCCGCGCATCGCTTCGGCGATACGGTCCGTGCCGGTGGCGTGCTCGCTGGAGGTCATCACCGCGTCGCCTCCAAAACCGGCCACCGCCGCGGCGATCCGCGCATCGTCCGTAGCAACCAGAACCTTGTCAACGTACGTTGCGGCCGCCGCCCGACGGTACACCTGCTCGATCATGGTCTTGCCGGCGATCAACGCCAGCGGTTTGCCGGGGAAGCGGGTACTCCCGTACCGTGCCGGGATCACCGCGATCACGCGATCGCCTTTTCGCGTCATTCTCGTCGCCATGCTGTTCATGAGTTGTCCCGATTCAGTATCCACTCGGCGGCGCCACTCAGGTCGGGAGTTGCGAAGTCCGCCCCCGAGCAAGACTCAACGCCGATTCGTACCGTTGCGCACCCCACCGCCCTGCCCGCCTCGACATCAGAGACCTTGTCCCCCACCATAAATGACCTGGCCAGGTCTACTCCCAGCCGCTCCGCGGCCCGCACCAGCATGCCCGGTCTCGGCTTCCGACAGTCGCAATCCTCAGCAGGCAGATGCGGGCACACCTCCACGCCGTCCAGTTTCACGCCGAATCCGCCCAGCAGTTCGTCCAGCCGCCGGTGCTGCGCCGCCACCGTCGCTGAGGTGAAGTAGCCACGGCCGATCCCGGACTGGTTCGTGATCAGGACCAGCAGAAACCCACGGCGCGCCAACGCCCGAAGTGCCGTTCCAACACCGGGCATCAATTCCACCCCTGCCACATCGGCCAGATAAGCCCGGTCCGACACGATCGTGCCGTCCCGGTCCAGAAAAACCGCTTTACGCATCGTGTCCCTTCAACTCCGCCTCCATCTCTGCCATGTGCACCCCAACCGTGCCAATCTTGCCGACCTTGATTCCGGCCGCAAGGTTGGAGAGCCGCGCCGCGTCCGCCGGTGTCGCCCCAGCCAGCAGCGCCATCACAAACGCCGCGATCACCGTATCGCCAGCCCCCGACACATCGAACACCTGACGTGCCCGGGTCGGAATGTGAACCGGCTCGGCACCGGGCGTGAACAACGCCATGCCGTCGGCGCCCAGCGTAATCAGCAACAGCTCGGTCTCCCACAGATCCAGCAGACGGGCGCCCACGTCCAGCAGCGCCGTGTCCTTCTCCAGCGGCCGAACCGCTGACCGGTAGTACACGCCCGCCAGAGCAAACGCCTCGGCCCGGTTCGGAGTCAGCAACCGCATGCCCTTGACATTGAACGGATGGCTCGGATGCGGATCCAACGCCACCAGAATACCGCGCTGCCGGGCCAGGGCCGCGACATCAGCCATGAACCCCTCAGAAAACACGCCTTTCGCATAGTCCTCCAGGATGACGGCCCCGACCGCGTGCCGATCCAAGGTCTTCAACAGCTCCAGCCGGAGCCGCTCAACGGCGGACGCCGACGCCGGAGCCGTCTCCTCGCGGTCGATTCGGACCACCTGCTGGTTGTTGGCCAGGACCCGTGTCTTGACCGTCGTCATGCGGTCAGGCAGCGCCACCAAGCCGTCCACATCAGTCCCCGTCTCCCGCAATGTTTTCCGCAGCCTCTCGGCGTTCTCGTCGGCGCCCACGAACCCCAGCGCCCAGGCCCGCCCACCCAGAGTACAGACATTGCGCGCCACGTTGGCCGCACCGCCCGGCGCCACCGTATCCCGCTCCACGCAGACGATGGGCACCGGCGCTTCCTGCGAAATCCGCGACGCGCGGCCCCAGACGTACTGGTCCAGCATCACGTCGCCCATCACGGCGACAGAAAACCCGCTGAAACGGGAAAGACACGGCAACAAGTCCCGATCACTCACGCCCATTTATCCTTTCCGTCTGCGTTCATCTCCGCAATCCGCGGTTCATCTGTCCTCTGGCTGCCGACCACGGCACGGTCCACCTCATTTCCCCTCCGGCAACACCCCGTGTGCCTTCAGCACGGCCGTCACGCCACCCTCCACGTCCAGCGGGGGCACCGGCTGAAACACCTGGCGCCGTGCCAAGCGGTTCAGGATCTGCTCGTACCCCCTCAGGTCCGCCATGATCCGCCCCCATTCGTCGCGCGTCAGAGCCTCCTCGTATTGGCGCACGTGCCTGGCCAGCGCATCCAGTTCGCGCCCCACGGTCTCACGTGCCGTCCGCTCCATCTCGGTTTCCTGTTCCGAGGGCCGGTTGCCGTCGCGCAGTGAATCAAGCAACGTCAGCGCCCGCTGCCGCGCGATTTCCTCCTCCCAGAGCATGGCCGACCGCATCTGGCGCGGCAGCCAGACGACGCCCCCGATCTCCATGACCAGGATAAAGACCACCAAGGCCCGGGCCGTCAGCGACATTAAACCCGCACGACGCCCAAGGCCGGCACGCGC
The DNA here is from genome assembly GCA_001803235.1 of Lentisphaerae bacterium RIFOXYA12_64_32. GTDB lineage: Bacteria > Verrucomicrobiota > Lentisphaeria > Oligosphaerales > YB12-FULL-65-16 > YB12-FULL-65-16. The sequence goes on along the minus strand of MHBL01000327.1, from coordinate 14,824 downwards.
GTAAACGCGCTGGAACCGAAACGTCCAGTGCCCCACCCGGATCTCGTCGCCGCTGGCCAGTTGTCGTTCGTCTTCCACCCGAGCCTGGCCGACAAAGACACAGGCGCCTGGATCAGACTTCAGCCGCACAACGCGGCCCGCCGCGTCGGACAACAGCAGGAAAAGCGTCGGTTGACATCCTTCCTCACCCAGCCGCACGTCGGCGTCCGGGGAGCTGCCAACACGCACGAGCTCACGATCGAATGAACGCACGTCCCCGGCGGCAAAGTGATCCGCCGCGGAATCCAGGTTGTGCCGGATGTGAAGCTGAAAAGGCAAGGGGTCAACCTTCGCTCTCGGCCACCGCCTTCTCCGGCACCTCGTTCGGCCGGAAGAGCAGCTTGCCATCTCCGGCTTCGATCACAATCCGTGCACCTTCCGGGAGCGCGCCTCGCAGAATTTCCTCGGAAAGCGGATCTTCGATGTACTGCTCGACCACACGCCGAAGCTGCCGGGCGCCATACTCCGGCTTGTATCCCTTGTCGATCAGGAAATCGCGCACCGGGTCTCCATACTCCAGGCGTATCCCGCGCGTGGCCAAACGCTCCTGGATCTTGGCAACCTCCAGACTCACGATCTCCCCAATGTCCGTCTTGCCGAGCTGCCGGAAAACAACGATCTCGTCGACACGGTTCAGAAACTCGGGCTTGAACGCCCGCTTCGCCTGATCCTCCAGGCGCACACGCATGCTCTGATAGTCAGCCTCACCAACCGGGGGAGCGGCAAAGCCCATGGTGGACGGCCGCACAATCTCCGCCGCACCCAGGTTGGAGGTCATCACCACGATCGTGTTGCGGAAATCGATCCGGTAGCCGACACTGTCGGTGATCTGCCCTTCCTCCAGGACCTGCAGCAGCATGTGCATGACGTCCGGGTGCGCCTTCTCCACCTCGTCGAACAACACCACCGAATAGGGTCGACGCCGCACCCGCTCCGTAAGCTGGCCGCCTTCGCCGTGCCCGATGTACCCGGGCGGCGATCCGACCAGGCGACTGACATTGAACTTCTCCATGTACTCCGACATGTCGAGCCGAATCAGGGCGTCAGGATCGCCGAAAATGAACTCCGCCAGCGCCTTGGCCAACAGCGTCTTCCCGACCCCGCTCGGCCCCAGGAAGATGAACGAGCCGATCGGCCGGCGCGGATCCTTCAGGTCAGCCCTGGACCGCCGCACCGCGCGGCAAATGGCGCCCACGGCCCCGTCCTGGCCAATCACCGTCCGCCGAATCTCCTCCTCCATCCGCAGCAACCGCGCCGCCTCGCCTTCCTCGATGCGGTGCAACGGCACCCCGCTCATCTTCGCCACCACGTGCCGGACATCGTCCCCCGAGATGGTGACCACCTGCTCTTCGCGTTTCTGCTCCCACGCCTTCAGGGTCTGCTCCAGCTTCCGCCGCAACTCCTTCTCCTTGTCACGCAGCGCGGCGGCCTTCTCGAACTGCTGCCCCTCCACGGCCGCTTCCTTGGCGTGCTGAATCTCCTGGATCTCCTTCTCGATGTCGGTGAGGTCCGGCGGCCGAATCATCGAGGCAATGCGGGCTCGCGCCCCGGCCTCGTCAATCACATCGATCGCCTTGTCCGGAAGGTGCCGCCCCGTCACGTACCGATCCGAAAGCCGCACCGCCCCCGCCAACGCCTCGTCAGAGTACCGTACGTGGTGGTGCCCCTCGTACTTGTACCGCAGGCCGCGCAAAATCTCCACCGCCTCCTCGCGCGACGGCGCATTCACAACGATCGGCTGAAAACGCCGCTCCAAGGCCGCGTCCTTCTCAATGTGCTTCCGGTACTCGTCCATGGTCGTGGCACCCACACACTGGATCTCGCCACGGGACAACGCCGGCTTCAGGATGTTCGAAGCGTCCATGGCACCCTCGGCGCCACCGGCGCCGACAATGGTGTGCAGTTCGTCGATGAACAGAATGACGTTCTTCGCCCGCTTGATCTCCTCCATGACGGCCTTGATGCGTTCCTCGAACTGGCCGCGGTACTTGGTGCCAGCCACCATCAACGGCAGATCCAGGGCCACCACGGTGCGTTCCCGCAGCAGTTCCGGTACGTTCTTCTGTACGATCGCCTGCGCCAACCCCTCGACAATCGCCGTCTTGCCGACGCCCGCTTCGCCGATCAGCACCGGGTTATTCTTGGTCCGCCGGCACAGCACCTGGATCACACGCTCAATCTCGTTGGCACGCCCGATCACCGGGTCCAGGTCGCCCTTCGCCGCCAGTTCGTTCAGGTCCCGGCCGAACGCGCGCAGGGCCGGCGTCTTCTGCTTCTGCCCAGGCGCCGCCTGCTCCTCGCCGCCACCCCCGCTACCGCCCTCCGGGTTCTGGCCCTTTGCCTCGGACGGCAGGTAGTTCGGGTCCAACGCCTTCATCACCTGGTTCCGAACCGCATCCGCATCCACGTTCAGGCTGCGCAGAATCCGGGCCGCAACACCATCCCCTTCCCGCAGCAACCCCAACAGGATGTGCTCCGTGCCGATGTAGTTGTAGTTCAGGGCCCGGGCCTCCTTGGCCGCCAGCGCGATCACCCGCTTCACCCGCGGCGTCACCGGCGGGTCACCCTCGACCTGCGTATTCTGCCCCGGACCGGAGTGCTTCTCCACTTCGTAGCGCACCGTCTCCAGATCCAGCCCCATGGCCTGCAACGCCGCCACCGCCACGCCCTGCCCCAGCTTGATCAGCCCGAGCAACAGGTGTTCCGTGCCGACGTAGTTGTGGCCAAACCGCTTCGCCTCGCGCTTGGCCAGCGCCATGACCTGCTGCGCCCGCGGAGTGAAGTTGTGCATCGCGAACTCGAAATCATCAGACTTTGACATTTCACCTATTCCTCGTTATGGCCATCGACAATTCGTCGTTCCGCGCCCGGTTCACGCCTCCGCGGCCCGCAGTTCGGCACGCACCAGTTCGGCCCGGGCAACATCCCGGTCCGGTACGTCCAATGGACTGCCACGCTCGACCTGCAGATGCCCGGGCAACACCGCCAGGGATAGCCGGTTCACCGTCGCCTGGGTCAACCGGGACAGCATTCCCATCTCCACGCCAAACCGAACCGCCGACAGGCTGTTCAGCGCTTCCTTGCTCGACAGAATGTAGGACTCGCGTAAAACCGCATGGGCCCGCGCCACATGGTCGCAGAGCCGCACGCGCTCCAACCGCGCCAACCGCAGTCTCGCGTTCTGCTCCTCGGCGACAAACCGGTCGATCATCACGTCCAACCGCCGCAGGATCTGGTCCTCCGACTCGCCCAGCGTCGACTGATTCGAGATCTGGAACAGGTTGGCCACCGCCTCCGTGCCCTCCCCCAGCATGCCCCGTACGCCGAACCGCAACTTCCGCGCCGCCTGCGCCATGGCCTGAATCTGCCCCGACAACACTAATGCCGGCAAGTGCAGCATGACCGAGGCGCGCAGCCCTGTCCCCACATTGGTGGGACAGGCGGTCAGGAACCCGAGCCTGGGCTCAAACGCGAATCGGACCAAGGCCCCCAGGGCCCGATCCAAGACCACCGCGACGCGCCACGCTTCGCCAAGCTGCAGGTGCGGCAGCAACACCTGGACTCGGATGTGGTCCTCCTCGTTGATCATCACGGACACCGACTCGTCTGCCCTGTAGACAAAACCGCTGCCCGCGCCGCGACCGCACAACTCCTTGCTGACCAGGCGCCGCTCCAGCAGCAGGCTCCGATCTACCTCACCCATCTCGGCCATATCCCCACACACCGCCGGCCGCATCGAGTCCAGACGCGTCGCCACCTCCTGCACAATGCCCAGGACCTCCTGCCGCGCTTTCGGCGAGGCGCGCCCCGGGAACGGATAGGCATCCAGATTCCTCGCCAGACGAATGCGCGAGGAGATGGCTATCTCCTGCGGCCCCCTGCCGTCACAAAGCCACGGCACGGGCCGACGCGCCAACGTGTGGTATGTCACTCCGTCCACCACCACCTCAACTCTGTTCCTTCGCCTGCACCAGGCGGGTGATCTGATCCCGCAACGCGGCCGCCTGTTCGTAAGCCTCCAACGCCACGGCGTGCTCCAGTTCCCGCCGCAGCGTCACGACATCCAAACCGTACTCCGCCACCGCCGGACCTGACACGATCGGGACACGCCCGACGTGAACCGGCCCGCGGTGCATGTCCGCCAGCAAAGGCGTCAAGATCGACTCGAACGCCGGGTAGCAGCGGGCACATCCCAACCGCCCCTCGGCACGAAACTCCTTCTCCGTCAGGCCGCAGTCCGGACACGCCAGGGAACTCACCGGCTCGGCATCCGCCGCCGCTTCGTCCGCAGTTTCCGCAACCGCGCTCACCAGCGCTTTGCCCGTCAGCTTGCTCACGATCACCGACAGGTCCGGCGGCCCCTCGCCTTCCGTCGGTAAGTAACCGGCCTGCGCTGCACACTGCGCGCACAAATGCATCGAAGTCACCGCGTTGCCCATCATCTCCTGGATGTGAATGGCGGCTTCCTGACCCTGACATCTGTCACACAGCATGGGAGCGCCCTTTGAGCTCGCACCGCCCTGAAGTCACCCGTTCAACCCACACATGGCTACGCATTCCACGTGCCGTCCCATCCGTAGGGATCGCCGTCACTGTCGTGGACCACCATCCAGCGGCCCCGCACCATCGTCAGCACCCTATCGATTCCTATGAAAACCCAGAACGTCCGCACCGGCGCGCCGAAGCGGCCCTCGCGTCACCGGCGGCTCGAACAGAAGGCACGCAGGCCTTCCGTCAGACGTTTCTGTTCCCGTGAGACACTCTGTTCCGACAGTTGTTCCATGGCCTTCTCCACGCCGGCAGCCGACTCGTCGCCACCAATCCGGCTGGTGCTTTGCAGCCAGGCGAGCCAGAACCGCGCCATCCTGTCGCCCTTGACCTTGGCCCGCAACTTCGCGGAGTCCGCATCGGGCCGCAGCGATGTGGCCAGAGCCAACTCCACGTCGTTCGCCACGAAGGATCCCGCCAGCCGTTCCAACGTCTCGGCGGCCTGCCCATTCTGTCCCGTCAACGCCTGCAGGCCTGCCTGAAGAAAGCAGAACACCGGGTAATACGCGTTCAGCGCCGGCTCGGTCCGCACGTTCAAGGCACGCTGAACCACATCCAGCGCCAGTTCCGCCTCGTGGGCTGCCATATGCCGGCTCACCCGCAGCAGCACCAGGTCGTAACACACGCTGGCACCGATCATACCGATCCCGGAAGTCACCAAGGTCCCATCGCCCACCGCCATCGCCTGGTCCAACAGCACGCCGTCGAGTGGACGCGAGCCCTCGCGTCCACTCTCCGCGGCCGAGATCAGAAGACGATAGTAGTACTCGCGCACCACCTCCTCGACACCGCGCTCCGGGATCACCAGCCCGGTCCCGTTCGCCAGGTAGCTGGCGATGCCTTTGACAAAAGCCGTATCTTCCGAAGTGAAGCAATCGGACAAAACTCCCCCTTCTCCCGGTGTCAGATTCAGCAGGGCGGTCGCCGCTTCGTTGCTCCGACCGCTCTCGATCATCCAACTGAGGGCCGCGAACAGCAGACGTTTCTTGTGGGGCAGATAGGCAGGGGGGCACTCGATCTTCAGCACCTCACCCAAGGCCAGCCCCTCCCCCACGTCGATGTCACTCACGTCGGTCAGCAAACCATAGTCAAACAGCAACGCCGCCGTCGCCACCGCGGGGTATGCCTGCGAAGCCCCCTTCTGCGTCGTAAACGCGCCCCGGATGCCGCCCACTACACTGGCGGGGGACACCAGGTTCGTCCCGAAACGCTCGGCGACCATCCCACGCCCGAACCAGATGCTCGCCCCCAGGTCCGCGGGCAACTTCTCGACCGCCAAATCCTTGTCCGTGGCCAGCAGCGTCAGCGCCCCCCGCCACTCGCCCAAGTCCAGCAGACCCAAACCACGGAGGCTGCCCACCGCAGGCTGAAAACGCGGCGGCAGATCGGCACGTGCCGCAATGGCTTCGGCATAGGCCAACCAGAACCCGGGACCGGGAGAGCGCACCGTATTGGCGAAGGGCGTGAAGGACGCCGGACTGGAGCTCAGCCAACTCTCCAACTGCGGGTTCTTCGAGTACTCCGCGACCGCCTTCGCCAGCAACCCGCTGATGTCTGACTTGTTCGGAAAGTCCATGTTGCCGTAACGAGTCGAGGCGATGCCGAGCAGAACCAGGGCCGCCGACGGGTCGTCACCCGACTTGTCCCTGGCCTGCTGGACCAGGTCCGCAGCCTGACGCGCAGGCAGGTACGACTCACACTGTTCGCCTAGCTTGATGATCTCCTCGCTGTGTCGTGCGGCCACACCCGTCCGGCCAGACTTCAGTTCCGCAATGAGGCGATCGGCCCGCATATACTCCTTCCGCGACAGGCAAGCCTGCGCCTGACGCCAGCTCACAAGAGCCTTGGCCTCCTCGACGTTTCGCTCCAAGTCGTTCCGCAACGCGCCCCACATCCGCCGCTCCGGACTGTCCGAGACAGCCGCCAACCCCGCGTCAAACCCCTGAAACGCCCGGCACAGCAGCAGCACGGCCAAATAGGGTCGCTGCTGATCGACCGGGACGGAGGCGTCGCCAAACGCCAGTTTGCCCAGGTACGTAAAATACAGCGGATCGTCCAGAGCCGACCACGGAACCCGACGGCTCGTCATCCCGCCATACTCCGTGCGCTTCTCGAACAGAATCTCCGACGCCGTCACGTCCTTGATCCGATCATCATCCTTCACCAGACGACCTGGCAATCGTTCTCCCCGCAGCTTGTCCTTCTTCTGCACCAGCCGGGGCTGGAACTCGCCCACGGCGGGCAACATCGTCTTCACCACGAAACTGACCATCTGATTTTCCGATGTGTCCTCCGGGTACTTCTCCAGCCACTGCATCCCTTTCTGTATCAGGGGCACGAGATTCCGCACCGGGCTGTACTTCAGGCGTGACAACTCCGCAATGTAGTCCACGTAGTCGTCCTGGCGGGCCACATCGGCGGGTGGACTGCCGGCCGACTTGGCGACTCCCTCCTCCGACTTGGCGGGCCGCTCTTCGACCGCCACCGCCTGCACCTTCTCAGGCGGTGAAGGCGGAGGCTGCGCCTTCACAGGCGCGGAGGGCTTGGGCTTCGTCTTGGTTTCGGTTGGGCGAGGCTGAACCGCCTTGGGTTTCTCGACCGGCACGGGAGACGTGTCTTTCACCTGTTCCTGCTGCACCGCCTCGGCGGTCCGACGCCATTTCAGCGCCTGCTCGTATTGATCCAGCCGCTCACGATACTCGGCCGGGACCGCATCGTACTTGGCCGCATACGCCTTGAGCAGGTCCACACACTCGGCCGGGTTCTTGATCCGCGCCAACTTAAGACTTAACTCATCCCATTCGGCCTGAGCGACATCCAACGCCGCCGTATCCGCCGGCCGCGGTTCACGACCCGACGGCATCACAATCTGCCAGGCCAGGAACAGCAGCAAGGCAAACAACACGGCGGCAACGCCGGACATGATCATGATGGTCGTGTTGCGCCGACGCGCTGTTCCGGTAGCCCGCGACTTCGTCGTGCCGGCGTTGGTGGACGCCGCACCCGCGGGGCGCGGCGGCTTGAGCAGTATCGGTTGCGCAACCGGCCCGCCCTTGAAGTGCTTCAGTTTCTTGGCAACCTTCAGCCCCTGCTCCAGCAGCTTCAGCTTGCGCTTGACCTCCTGCCAGTCCGCGGGACGATCGTCGGGGTTCTTCTCCAGGAGATGGCTGACAAAATCGGAAATGCTCTTCGAAATGGCCGGGTTCCGCTCCTCCAACGGCGTCAGCGGCTCGTTCAAATGCCGCTTCATGACGACCTTGGCGTCATCACCCGGGAACGGCGGGACCCCGGCGAACATGTGGTACACGGTCGCGCCAAACGAGTAAATGTCCGCGCGGCAGTCCTCCTTCGGACGGTGCCCTCGGATCAGTTCGGGCGCCGCATACAGCGGCGTCAGCATGATCTCCGAACCCTCGTAATCGTGCCCCGCAACTTTCGCCAAACCGAAGTCGGCCAGCTTCGTCTGGCCGCTGCTGTTCAGCATGATGTTCTCAGGCTTGATGTCGCCGTGGGTCAGCCGCTGCGTCTGCCAGCCGTAGTCCAACGCGTCGCCAATGTCCAAGGCAATCCACAATCCCACCGAGGGACGCAGGAACCCCTCGCGCAGGATCCGCGTCAGCAGGGTCTCCCCCTCCACGTACTCCATGGCGAAGTAGTGGATGTTCCCGTCCGCCACCCCGGCGTCGTACGCCTGGACAATGTTGGGATGCGAAAGCTGAGCCGCGGCACGGGCCTCATTGAAAAACCGCGCCACAAACTCGTCGTTCTTGGCCAGATCACCGGTGAGAATCTTCAGCGCCACGGGACGCTCGAGGTTCAACTGGATGGCGCGACAGACCACAGCCATGGCACCGCGCCCGAGCTCGCGCTCGATGCGGTAGCCGGCTATCGTCGTTCCCGCTGGGAAATCGCCTGCAGCTCGTGCTGCCATGGCCCGTCCTGTCCAACCTCTGCCGTTTCACGCCGCCGCCACGCCAGGCGGGTCAAACTGACCTCACCTCGTCCCCGGTCGCTTGCCAGGCCTGCTCAACCCCAAGAGCAAGACGCAATACCCCCCCGTCCGGCCTGCTGCGACCAGGAACACACCCGGCGCTTTCCGGCAAATGATCATTCAAGTTCGTATCCGAATGCCGGCCCACTTCACCATGTTGTGGGCCGACGATTCCTCGCGGTTCAGCACGTTAAGGCCTCCGGGAGCGCGTCCCGAAAGTGTCACATGGACCAGACGCCAACCCGCAATCTGCCTTTATTTAGATAATATAGCGCCCCGGACCTGCAATTCCCAGAGCCATGGAAGGCTTCTATCGGACGGATTCTTTCCCGACCCTCGTTCAACCGTCGGCCGGATTTGACGCGCCCTGGCCGGGACGGTACCTTGTCTCATCGCTTCCAGGTTCCCCAACGGAGACGAAACTCTATGGACCCAAGGCCTGCCGCCCCCTGGTTTGTTCCTCTTGCCGCGGTTCTTGCCGCACACCTGACCTGTTCTGCCCAGACCATTCCGGAGGCCGCCATGAAGCTGGAAAACGACTGCCTGCGGTACGAGATCGGCGCCGACGGCAAGAACCTCCATTTCTCCGACCCGCGTACGGGCACGGACATCGCCACTCCCGGCTCGCCCTGCGCCTGGGTCCAGCAGGGCGGCAAACGCTTCCCCGCCACGACGGCATCCTTTGCCGAGGAGCGCCTGAAACTGCAGTTCGCCGAGCCCGGCATCGAGGCCGTTGTCAGCGTCAAGATGGAAAAGCGCTACCTCGTGTTCACGGTCGAGTCGGTCAGCAACGAGCAGATCGAGTCGCTGCAGTTCGTGTACATTCCACTCTCGGTGAAAGGCCAGTTGGACGAGCCGTTCGCCGGCTGTGCCGTGTCGCTCAACCTTCAGACAAACGTGCCGGAAATCCCCGGCCCGAACCGCCTGCTCCAAGCCCTCTGCTACCCGCGCTTCGGCCTTGCCGGCGCCAAGGTCGCCATCGTCGGCTGCCCCACCGCTGAACTGCGCCCGACGCTGCAGACGGTCGTCAGCGCCGCCCCGGACCTGCCGCACTCCCCGCTCGGCGGCCCCTGGGCCATGGACGCGCCGATCAATTACGGCTCGTACCTGTTCGACACCGGCCAGATGTCCGAGGACAACGTGGACGACTGGGTCCGGCTCTGCCAGCGCCTCGGCGTCACGCAGATCGATTTCCACGGCGGCCACTCGTTCCGCTTCGGTGACTGCGAACCCAACCCCACACTGTATCCCAAGGGCAAGGCCAGCTTCAAAGCCGTCATCGACAGACTCCATGCCGCCGGCATCGCCGCCGGCCTGCACACCTACGCCTTCTTCATCGCCAAGACCTGCCCGTGGGTCACGCCCGTTCCCGACCCGCGCCTGGGTAAGGACGCGTTCTTCACTCTGGCCGAGGACATGACGGCCGACACCGCTACGGTGCCGGTCGTGGAAACCACCGAGAAGATGTCCGCCATCGCCGGGGGCGCGGTGCGCAACAGCGTGACCCTGCAGATCGACGACGAACTGATCACCTACAGCGACATCGCCAAGGCGCCGCCCTTTGCCTTCACCCAGTGCAAACGCGGCGCGTGGGGCACAGAAGCCGTGGCGCACGCCAAAAACGCCAAGGTCGCGCACCTCAAGGAGTGCTTCGGCCTCTTCACTCCCGACGCCGACTCGACGCTGCTGACCGACGTGGCCGCCAAGACGGCCGAGATGTTCAACGACTGCGGGTTCGACATGATCTACCTCGACGCCCTGGACGGCGAGGATATCCTGGCCGGCGGCCCGAACGCCTGGCACTACGGCTCAAAGTTCGTCTTCGAGATCTGCAAGCGCCTGAACAAACCGGCCCTGATGGAAATGAGCACGTTCCACCACCACCTGTGGTTCGTGCGCTCGCGCATGGAGGCCTGGGACCACCCGAACCGCAGCCACAAGCGGTTCATTGACCAGCATGCCGCACAAATCGACGCGCGCTACCGCCGCATGTTCCAGCCTGGGCACCTCGGCTGGTGGGCGTTCAAGACCTGGACCGACCCGCAGGAGGAACCCACGTTCCCGGACGATATCGAGTACCTCTGCGGCAAGTGCATCGGCAACGAGTGCGGGCTCTCGATCATGGGCATCACCCCCGCCAGCCTCTACAAAGTCCCCGCGTTGCCGCGTCTGGCCGCGGTCATGAAGCGCTATGAGAACCTGCGCCAGGCCAACTACTTCACGAACGAAATCAAAGACAAACTGCACGTGCCGGGCGCCGAGTACACGCTGTTGCAGACCCCGGATGGCGAGTGGGTCTTCCGCCCCATCGAGTATGACCGGCACAAGGTCGCCGGCCTCGACGGTTGGAGCAACACATGGAAGACCAAGAACAGGTTCAGCCGCCAGCCGCTGCAACTCCGCATCGAGGCGCTCATGTCCGCCGGACCCTACGATGCGCCCGACAATGTCATCCTGACCGATTTTACCGACCCGAAAGACTTCCCCGAGCGGGCCGCGCAGCCGGGCATCACGGCGACGCTCGAGCCGTCCACCGCCCAGGTCAAGGTCGGCACCGTCAGCGGCTGCTACACCGTCTCCAGCACAATGGACACGCCGGTGCGGTCGTGGTCCAAGTTCCGGCGCACGTGCGATCCAACCCTGGACCTGAGCAAACACCAAGCCCTCGGCGTCTGGGTCTACGGCGACGGCAAAGGCGAAGTGCTGAACCTGCAGATGACCGACCCGTACAGCATCTCGTGGGGCGCCATCGCCGACCGCTACATCATCGTCGATTTCACCGGCTGGCGCTACGTCGAGCTGGTCGAACGCGAAGGCGAGCGCTACGCGGACTACTCCTGGCCCTACGGCGGCGGCTACGCCACTTACCGTTGCCACCTTCACTTCCCGAAAATCGAGACCTTCAGCCTGTTCTGCAACAACGTGCCGGCCAAGGGCACGACCACCTGCTACCTCAGCCCGATCAAGGCCATACCGACCGTCAAGGCAAAGCTGCGCAACCCGACCATCACGGCCAACGGCAAGACCATCACCTTTCCGGTCGAGATCGAGAGCGGCGCCTACCTCGAGTTCCACTCGCCCGCCGACTGCAAGCTCTACGACGCCAAGGGCGGTCTGGTCGCCGAGGTCAAGCCGCAAGGCGATGGGCCATTGCTCGAACCCGGCGACAACGACATCCACTTCACCTGCGAGGCGGAACCCGGGGTCAACCCCCGCGCCTACGTCTCCGTCATCACCCAGGGCGACATCTTGCGCGGCCGCAACCCCGACGACCAGGTCAAGTGGGATTTCCTCCAGCGCGAGGATGACGAACTGCGCACCATCCACGCGCTCGACGGCGTGCAGAACGAGTGGGATGTCATCTGCCGGTCTGACAGCAAAGACGCAATGCTGGAACTGGAACTGGTCGTGGACCGGGTCGCCGACGGCGGCAAGGCCTACGACAACCCGAACACCGTCTCCATCGAGACGTTTGACAGCCTGGACGGCTTTGCCGATAGCCCGGAGAACCAATACGCCAAGTACGTGGTTTCCGCGGCCGGCGCAGGGGCGCCCGCGGCACCCGGCGTCACGCACAACCTCGAACTCAGCACCGACCCGGTCAAGGTCGGCACGTCCAGCGCCTGCTACACAGCCACCAGCGTCAACCCCAACGGCTGGTCCGCGCGCGGCAGGCGGTTCGCGCCCCCGCTCGACCTCTCGCCCTGCGGCAACATCGGGTTCTGGGTCCACGGCGACGGACAGGGCGAAGTCCTTTACCTCCAACTGCGCGACGTGGCCGGCAAGTGGCACAACATGAACACCACCGTCGACTTCAACGGCTGGAAGTACGCCGAATTCCCGCTCCCCAACGCGGCCTTGGACACCGCCAAGGTCGAGTACCTCATCATCTTCTATAACAATATCCCGGCCGGTAAAACCGTCCGTTGCTGCCTCGACGATATCCGTGGGCTCCGCGACGCGGCGCGCATCCTGAACCCGTCCGTCAGCATCGCGGAGCAGAAGCTTGTCTTCCCCGTAGCCCTAGGCGCGGGCGACCGACTGCTCTTCCGCCAGGGCAAGGACTGCAAACTGTTCGCCGTCGGCAGCAAGGAACCCAAGGACGTCATCCTCGACGGCACACCGCCCATGCTGCGCCCCGGCCCGAATCACATCCAGATCGGCCTCGCAGACCCCGCCCCCACGGAGTTCCAACTGCGCGCCTGGGTCACCAAGGTGTACCGGTGAGTTCGGAGCCTGCGTGCGCACTTTGACAGACCGTCTGCCCCGCTCGCATTCCCGACTTCAGACGGTCTTGGTTCCCCTGTGGTCACCCACAAGGCTGTTTCAAGATTCGCGACTGTCGCGTGCGGTGAGTACCCCCGGCGTGTCCCCACGCCGGGGGGCGACCTGAGGACAGGCCGCCCCTACTTGGTGTGCGCGGATGCGTGGCCTTCCGAGACGCGGCGCCAAATCTTGAAACAGCCCTGGGTCACCCATCCCCGCGGTTGACAAACCCCCAAGTCCATTGTCCATTGTCCATTATTCTGTTGTCGCCCGTAACGCCGGCTCCCGATACCGAACCATGCTATTCCGACACACATTTCTGGTCGCCGCCGCCCTGTTGCTGTGGGCAGGCGTGGCCGTGTCGTCCCCTGAGAAAGCGAGCCCCGCAACCCCGCCCCCCCCCGACCACAAGATCGTCTGCCTGGATCGCGACACGGGTCAGATCCTGTGGACGGCCGCCCCTGGTCCGTTGCACCCCCCGTGGATCCGTGTCCACGGCGACACTGTGCTGGTCGACGATACCCAGTGCGACCCCGGAACCTGGTACTTCCGTTCCACGGCGTTCCCCGAGACTGCACCGTCTATCCCGAAGCGGGACGCAAAAGCCCTGGGAAACCTCCACACCTACGCCATCGACCTGGCGACCGGACATGTCCTCGACTCAAGCCGAATTCCGCAAGCAGCGGACAGTGCCTTTATCGACCCCCTCACGGTGCTCCCGCGCAACCTGGTGGACAACAAAGGCCGGGAGTTCATCTACGACCGCCTGCCCCTCGTCAGCCTCAGGTACAAGAGCGGCGGCACATCGCACTACCTCCGGCTGCTCCCCAGAGTCACCGACCTGCGCATCTACGCCGATCTGGCACTGATGCAGCATGTCCCCTCGAAACCGCCCAAACCACAAGCCCCTTTTCTCCTGGCGTACGGCCTGAGTCGCGGCTACGTCGTCTGGCAACTGAGCGCGGATGATCTCAACCCCGACGCCGCCCCGGAAATCGTCCCGTGGGTCCTCGGCGCCGACGCGGAAACTTTGCTCGTCGAGCACGATCAAGTCGTCTTCGCCTTGTCGGCCCGGACCGCGGAGAAAATCTGGCAGACAACTCTGCCGCGCCAACGCCCGGCGCAGGGCGGATTCTGCCTCAGCCTCGCCGGCCGGGACCGCGACTTGCTCGTGGTCTCCTCCGAACAACGCCTCTTCGCACTGCACTGGGACACCGGCAAGGTCGCATGGGAGTTCAACACTGGATGCCGCGTGCTGCCGTGGCCGACCATTGCCGGTGACCGCGTGCTCGTCGCCATGCGCGAGGACAAGGCACAGACGCCCACCCAACCGCCCGCCGACGTGGCCGCACCGCCGGTCGCCATCGGAGACCGCCGGCGTCTCCCCGAGATCGGAGAGTGGCTCATGCCTTCACTCTGCCTGGCGCTTCTCCTGGGCTGGCTCATCAAGTTCCGTGCCCACTGGCATCCTTCACTGGCCACACCGGAGTGCCCGTTGCGCGCCCGCCTCGAGTGGGTGACCCTGATGCTGTTCATCGCCGGCTTCACCTTCCTCTGGTACCACGTCTTCCTCCTGACCCGTTGGCCAACCCGCGTCTGCCAACTGACCGCCTGGCTCGCGCTCGCCGCGAGCGCACTGTGCGTCGTCAGCGCGGTTCGCGCCCGGTTGTCCCACCGCTCGGGAGATCAGCAGAATCAGCACGCCCTGCCCCCAGGAACCCACGGCTAGCCTGGATGATTCACGAGCGAACCGCAGATTGGCGCAGATGAGCACAGATGGTATTCTCCTGGCTCGGGCGACAGCGACTTGGGCCGCCCTTCCTTTTCTGAGGCCACAACACCTTCATAATTAGATACATGCATCTGCGATGATCTGCGTGCATCTGTGGTTCATGAATAGATCAGGCTAGTGCGCCCGGGGACACTAGTGCTCGTCCGCCACAAGTTCCCCCGCAATTCTGGACTATGGACAATGGACCA
>MHBL01000326.1 GCA_001803235.1 Lentisphaerae bacterium RIFOXYA12_64_32 | reverse complement strand
TGGCAGTTTCACATGGGTATGATCGGGCGGTCCGCCGCCCGGGGGGTGCTGACGCATTACCTCCACAGGGCGTGGCGCGTACGCAGGTGTAGGGGTTCATGTTGTCAAGGCTGCGAGCTTGGGGCGGTGTGCGGTCGGCGGCCGTACCATTGGGCGGTCACATCCCGCCGAGCGAGGCGAGGAGCCGCGGGTAACGCGAGCCGCTGAAGTAGATTTCGACCGAACGCCAGAGCGGGATCTGGAGCAGGCGCGAGCGCCCGAAGCTATGGTCAATGGCGCCGACCGCGTAGCGCACATCTTCCTCCCCGAGGGTGGCGGCGTGTCGGTCCGCCGCGTGACAGCGCGCCGCAGCCAGCACCAGGGGGTAAGTCATGACCAGCGCCCGGAGACCCACGAAGAAGGGCAACTCGAAGTAGGTCGGGCCGTAGAACTGCAGTGTCTCGAAGCGCGATTCGAGCAAACGCCAGTAGCACTCCCAGGCGGGGGTCGGGTCCGGGGCGGAGGAGGCGGGGGGCGGGGGGGAGAAGAGCCGAACCTTTCGGAGCGGGATCGATGGATGCTCGCCGCCCAGGTCCGCGAGTGAACCGTGGCCGACGACCATCTTGGCCAGGTTCAGGCTGCGTTTCACTCTCGCGATGGCTCCTTGGTTCAGCATCTCTTCGTCTCGGCGCAGGTACGATCCCAACCACTGGCTGAAGAGGGCGCGCGAGAACATTCCGACGTTGCTCTTGGGAGGGCTCTCGGCTTTCTCGATCGTGCGCGCGGTGAATGACGGTATGACTTCCTGCAACGTGGGGATGTCGTTGAGAAAATCCGGCCCCAATTCCGCGAAGCGTTCGACCGCAACCAGGAGCGCGGCGCTGCGCCGGCCCGGCGGCAACCCCGGCTTCTTCAACAGGTCCCCGGCAAGAGCGCCCATGACGGCCGTGACGGCTTCCGGGGCGAGCCCGTCGTTACTCTCGTCCGTGGTGCTCCCGCCCCGTGTTCCGAGCTGAGCCACGAACTTCTCGATCTCGCGTCGGCCCTGGGTGAGCAGCGGGCCGTGGTTCTGCTGCACGGCGGGACAGTCCATGCGCGCGGTCACCGACACGCCGCCGGCGCCGCACGAGGCGATGTTCAAGGGGTAGCCCCGGCAGGCGAGCGGCTTGCTCGGAGCGCCAAACCGGCCGTGGATGCGGCAGCGGTTGGTCTGGGCGTCCAGGTAGATGCAGTCGCCGCTGGCCTGGTGCGCGAGGAACGGGTGTCCACGGACCGTAACGACAGGGTCGGCGGGTATATCGTCGTTGCGCGACCAGTTCAGGCTGCGGAGGCGCCGGATGTCTGACTCGGACAGGGCCACGTAGAAGCGCCGGCAACACTGGCCGCACTGAATGCACCCAAACCGCTGGTTACTGGCGATTCTGATGTTCCGAGAGTCCATCGTATTTGTCGTGACGAGTGTCGAGTGTCGGGGGGGGGCGAGTGTCGAGGGCCCGGAGTCGTCGGCCAAGGGACTGGCCGGGCCACCGACAGTACCGCGGGCGGCCCTCCGCCCGCTATCCGAGCCTGGCGCTGCGTGCGTGCCGTGAGGCGGGCGGGGGGGCCGCCCGCGGTACTGTCGGTGGCTGACAGGGCTTGGTCCGCTGCTTGCACCGGTCGCTACTTCTTCCGTGGCGGTTCGATCTTGACGAACCCGGTATACGGCCGCAACACTTCCGGGATGATCACCGTGCCGTCTTCCTGCTGGAAGTTTTCGAGGATGGCACACACGACGCGGTCCGTGACCGCGGTGGCGGAGATGGTGTGAACAAAGCCCTTTCGCCCGTCCTCACTCTTGAAGCGGATATTGAGGCGGCGCGCCTGGAAGTCGGTGAGATTGGTGTTCGAGGTGACTTCGCGATAGCCGTCGAACCCGGCGAACCATGCTTCGATGTCGTACTTCTTGTAGCCCGGCGCGCCCATGTCGCCGACACAGACCTTGACGACGCGGTAGTTGATGCCGAGTTGCTGCAGCAGGTACTCCTCGTTGGCTTGGCACATTTCGTGGCATTCGGGCGACTTCTCCGGCAGGCAGAAGACGATCTGTTCGACCTTGTGGAACTGGTGCACTCGGAAGATGCCGCGCACCGCTTTGCCCCAGCTCCCGGCTTCCGTGCGGAAGCAGGGCGTGAAGGCTGTGTAGCGGAACGGCAATTGCTCCGCTGTCAGGATTTCGTCGGCATGGTAGCCCACGAGCGTCTGTTCCGAGGTGCCGATCAGAGCCAGATTCTCGTTGGCGATCTGATAGGTCTGGTCGGCGAAGAACGGCAGGTAGCCGGTGCCGAACAGCGTGTCCTGTTTGGCGGCGCAGGGAGTGAGGAACGAGGTGAACCCGCGCTGGATGAGTTCTTTCTGAGCCCAGAAGAACAGCGCGTTCGTGAGTTGGGCGCCTGCACCCACCCAGTAGTAGAAACCGCGCTGCGCAACCTTCGCCCCGCGTGCGGTATCAATGATGCCGAGCTGTTCGCCAATGTCCTGGTGGTCGCGGGGTTTGAATGAGAACGACGGTTTCTCGCCCCACACACGGAGGGCCGCGTTGTCAGCGTCCGACGTCCCATCGGGCACGTCGTCAGCCAGGAAATTCGGCAGCCACGTGAGCAACTCGTCGATTTCGGTCTTCAGGGTTGTCTGGCGCTGTTCCTTGTCGGTCAGGACCTGCTTGAGTTCCTTGACGCGAGTTCGGGCGTCGGGGTTGGTGCGGCACTCGTCGCTCAGACGGTTGCGTTCGGCGCGCAGTTCCTCGACCTCGCGGGTCAGGGCAAGGTACTCCTGGTCCTTGCGGTAGAGTTCGTCGATGTCCACGCGGCACCCGCGTCGTGCGGCGTTAGCCTTCACCAATTCGGGGTTTTCCCGGAGAATGCGGATGTCGATCATGGGAGAATCTCCTGTGTATCGGCCGACACGGCCGACACTACAGCCAGGCATGCCCGCTGTAGTGGCCACGTTGTACGCGGCGACTTTGCGATCGCGATGACGATTGTCGGTTCGTCAGTCCTCTTTGGTGTGGCACCCCATGCCACCCGCCTGCTGCGCTACGCTGCCTTCCGCCGCGGGGGCACCGAGTCATCACTCGCCCGCCTTGGGCCGGGCCAAGCCGCGCTCCGAGGACGTGGCAAACTGGATGAAGAGCCGGATTTCCTCCACGTCCCCACACTGCTGTCGAATCTGCACGACCGCCGCATCGAGAGTCAGGTTCGAGCGGAAGAGGAGCTTGAACGCTTTGGTGATCGCCTGGATAGTCTCGGGCGATCTGCCGCTGCGCTCCAGCCCAATCTTGTTGACGGTGACCGGCACCGCGGGATTGCCGTCAACGAGGCAGAACGGGACGACATCCTGCACGACTTTGGCCATGGCGCTGACCATGACCAGGGGGCCAATCCGCACAAACTGATGCACGCCGCCCATGCCGCCGAACACGACCCGGTCCCCGACCGTGACGTGGCCGGCAAGGTTGGTGCCGTTGCTCATGATGACGTTGTTGCCGAGGACGCACTCGTGGGCGATGTGGCTGTAGGCCAGGATGTGACAATTGCTGCCCAAGATCGTTCTGCCGCCCTCGGCCGTGGCCGAGTTGACCGTGACGTACTCGCGCAGGGTGGTCCCGGCGCCGATCTCAA
Source organism: Lentisphaerae bacterium RIFOXYA12_64_32 (assembly GCA_001803235.1). Taxonomy (GTDB): domain Bacteria; phylum Verrucomicrobiota; class Lentisphaeria; order Oligosphaerales; family YB12-FULL-65-16; genus YB12-FULL-65-16. The sequence continues at coordinate 1,733 of MHBL01000326.1, read as the reverse complement.
CGAAGGACACGCCGCCCTTGTACTTCAGGTCCTGAGTCTGCTTGCCGATGCACGCGAACGGGAACAGATTGCAGTTCTCCCCCAGCGTCGTGTGCCCGTCAACGACAACATGCGATTGGAGTCGCGTGCCGGCGCCGAGACGGACATGTTCGCCGATCACGCAGTAGGGCCCGATCACGCAGTTCTCGCCGATCACGGCTCCAGGGGCCATGATCGCGGTGGGATGAATCTCGGTTGGCATCGGATGGTTGTCTCCCTGCAACGACTTTTCAGGTTGCTTAGGCGGTAGGCTGTCAGGCGGTAGGCTCCCGAGACTCGAACGTGGACTTGCGGTTTCCAAATCAGGTTGGGATTCGGCCCACTCAGACGCTCTGAACTTCACGTGGTCCAAGGCGTGATTCTTGCCTACAGCCTATGGTCTATCTACCTAACTAACCTGCCAGTTCAGGGTGCCGCGGGAGCCCGAGGCACGATGGCGAACTTCAACGCCAGTTGCGTGACCATCTTCTCGCCCACATAGAGGGCGCCGTCGACGAGCCCGAACCGGCCGCGGTCAACGCAGTTCAACTCGAACAGGAGCTGGTCGCCCGGGACGACGGGCTGCAGGAACTTGGCCTCGTCGATCGACATGAAGAACCCTATCTTGCCCTGGTTCCCGGGCATCTTCAGGGCCACGGCACAGGCGGCCTGGGCTGCGGCCTCGACCTGCGTGTACTCGGGAAACACCGGGATCGGCACACCGGCAAAGAGCGGTTCGTTACCGGTGACGTTCTTGATGGCGCTGACGCGGGTGCGAGCCCGGTCCATGGTCAGAACCCTGTCCACCAACAGGAACGGGAAGCGGTGTGGGATGGTCGCCATCACACCCAGGACATCAAACGTCTCGGCGTCGGGGCCGAGGTCGGGCAGGGGGCGCATGGGCGGCGCCAGCTGGGCCGGCGCGGGGCAGGCCGCGTCGGGGGTGATCAGTTCGATTTCCAGGTTCCCTTCGCAGGTCGTGGCCCCGGCCACTTGGGTCTCGCCTCGGACCAGGAACGTACCCGCCGCCGTCCGTTCCTTGATCTCTGCGTGGACCATCATCAGATCGCCGGGCAGCACGGGCTTACGGAACTTGACGCGAGTCATGGTCTTGACCCGCGTCATCAGCCCTTCCCGTTCGCCATCCAGAACGCGAATCAGCACACCGCCCAATTGCAGCATGGCGGCGACCTGAAGCACACCGGGCATGATCGGGGTCTCCGGGAAATGCCCCTGGAAGAAGTGTTCGTCCATGGACACGGCCTTGACGCCCTGCGCACGCTGGGCCTCGGTGTCAAGTTCGAGGCGATCGATCATCAGCAGCGGCGGCCGCTCGGGAATCAGTCTCATCACATCACTGTAACTGACCAGTCTACTCATGTGCGTTGTCCTGTCATTCCTGTGAGTTCAGCGACCTTGCATGACCGGGCAGTGCGGGTGGGATGCCCTGACTTGATCCCGATGCCCGACAGCGCGACGGCACTCTTCTGCGGGGTCTGTTTCTCGGCGGCCAACGTCCGACGGCCTCTCCCCGCTGTCCCCGTCAGCCCGCAACGGCAACGATCCGCCCTGAAACAGCGTCAAGAACCCAAAAAACGCAAACCCAAATTTAGCCGTCCGGACGGGCATTTTCAACCAGGTACGAGAAGCCGCACGTAATGCGTCAGCGCCCCCCCGGGCGCCGGCCCGCCCGGTCATACCAAGCTGAAACTGGC
>MHBL01000325.1 GCA_001803235.1 Lentisphaerae bacterium RIFOXYA12_64_32 | reverse complement strand
CGTCTCGTCTGCGTGCATCGCCGGGGACTGCCGAAACTCTTCGACCAACCGCTCTGGAATCGAAGAGCACAAGCGGGCAAGCCGCTGAAAGCCATCCACCAGCGTTGCGGGATTCACGCCAAGCTGTTCCGCCACCCGCGCCAACGGAATCCCATGTTCGTAATGCATGGTCACCGCATTGGTCAGCAACTGGTTGCCGACCAGGCACTTCGGAAGGACTCCCTTCGGCTTTGCCACCATGCGTCTGCCGCAGGTGCGGCAGACCTTGCCATGCAGGCGCTGCACTACCTTCGCCGCCTTGATGGGGGCCGACTCAAGGACGCTACGCGTTTCTCCTGCGGCATCCGCCAGGTCGGTCGACCCGCAGTGCGGGCAGTGGCAGCTCTCTACTCGCACGTCCACGACGGCATCCGCCGTGCTCTCGTCGAATGCTTGCCGTCCGTGTCCCGCATGACCGGCCCGAGCTCCCTTCGGCTTCGCCACTTTCTTCTCTGCAACGTTCGGCTTGACTGGCAGTTTCGCCGACGGCGTTGACGAGCCGAAGAAGCCTTCCAACTGTCGCTTCGTTCTGTACTTCAGTTGGGCTTCAAGGCTACGGACGCGATCCTCCAGGCGGTCAATCTTCTGCTGTTTCTCGAAGCAGCTTTCGCAGAACGACGACACCGACCGCCACCTCTCTACCAGCGAACCTGATCTCCTCGGGATCTCCTGTCAAGCGCCATTTCATTCCCGCCCCACGCCCGGCCAGGAATTCCACTAGCCCATGAAACCCCTTGGATCATTTCCTGCCCACTTTTCGCCTGAACCACGATTAACGGTCAGGAGGTGCCGCCATGCTCGACTCCCGACAGAAAGAAAACCGGGACTTCGCACGCGGCCTGAGGCATCGGTCCAGTGACGCGGAGTATCTGCTCTGGTACCACTTGCGCGGCAAGAAACGCCTCGGGTGGAAGTTCAGACGTCAGCAGCCCATCGGGCCGTTCATAGCAGACTTCGTTTGCCTGCGCCGCCGCCTCGTCATAGAACTTGACGGTGGCCAGCACTCGTCACCAGCGCACTCAGACTACGACGCAAGAAGGACTCGCTGGCTGGAGCGCAACGGATTCCGTGTGCTGAGATTCTGGAACCTGGAGATCTATGATGACCTCGCCCGGGTAGTCTCCCGAATCGACGAGGCACTGGCTGAAGCCGAGGCATTGCCACCGCAAAGTCTTCCCACTGGCAGCGGCAGATGAATGCAAAAAAAAAGTTTCGGCCGTACTGGCTAGCAGCCCCCCACCCTGCCCTCCCCCGCAAAGGGGGGAGGGGATTGTCTTGCCGCGGCGTGCGTCGCCGCTCTTTGTTCGACCGTTTGCCCGCCGCAGCGAGACTGAACGCTTACA
>MHBL01000324.1 GCA_001803235.1 Lentisphaerae bacterium RIFOXYA12_64_32 | reverse complement strand
TCCTAGAATCTGACGGCCTGGCGCCACGCCAAATGTACAGGTTATTCTTGTACGCCGCCTAAGGGCCCGCGCAGCCCCGAGGCACCCCCGGCGGGGGAACGGAACCGAAAAGCGAAGTCACCACTCGTACTCGTGACCGGACTCGCTATCGTACTCGATCAGGATTGCGTAGCATTTCGCGTTCGAGTCCGAGCGCAATTGCGATCGCCAGTCCGATACCCAAGGAGTACACCATGAGCCGTTTAACGCTGGGCACCACGATCGAACACGCCGTGGTTATTGAGAATGTTAACGGCCGACTGGAGCTGGGACGACTCTTCGGGTTCGCGACGGCGGCGGACGAAGGGAAGCCGGACCGCGCCCGTGGGCTGGCGGTCCTCTGCTCCGACAAAGGGCGAATGGAGGGGCCAAGCCTTGTCCTCAAAGCGTCTCACGGCGAGGCAGATCGGTTCGGCCTGGAATGGGAAACGGCGGATCGGTCTCTGCGACTGAAAAGCTCCTGGGCCTATTGCCCGGCCACCGGAGTCTTGAGCCGCAAAGACTGCCTCATCAACACGGCCGACACAGAGACCGTGGTGCACCGCTGCCTGGCCCGATTCACGTTCGCGCCGGGCCGCTACGAAGTCTATGCGCAGGACAGCCGGTGGAGCAACGAGAACCAGGGCGAGTGGGCGCCGCTGCGCACCGGCAGCATGACATTCGGCGGCAACTGGGGTCGCACCACCGAGGGCAATGCCCCGTACGTGTGCCTGCGCGAGATCGGGACGGAACGAGGCGTAGCCTTTCACGTCGTTCCGGAAGGCAACTGGGTCATCCGCATCGGCACGCACCCCTACGGTCGCCACCTGCCCTGGGTTGTGGTGGAGATCGGCCTGGCGGACGAGGATCTCCATCTGCGCGTAGCGCCCGGCGAGACGCTGGAGTTGCCGGAAATCCTGGTACAGGAACTGCCGGGCGGCGAACCGCAACGTGCCGCACCACGGCTGCACCGCTACGTGAACGAACGGAGCCCGGCCTCGCTCCAGTCGGCCCCGCCCATCGTGTACAACACCTGGTTCGACCAGTTCAGCACGCTCGACGTGCCGCGACTGCGCGAGCATCTCCGGGCTGCGAAGGAACTGGGCTGCGAAGTCTTCGTCATCGACGCGGGATGGTTCGGCGCGTCCGGCAGCGGCTGGAGCGACCGCGGCAACTGGCAGGAAAAGCCCGACGAAGCCTTTTGCGGCAAGATGACAGAGTTCGCCGATGAAGTCCGAAGCGCCGGTCTCGGCTTCGGCCTGTGGATGGAACCCGAGTACTTCGCGCCCACCACACCCGTCGCCAAGCAGCATCCGGAGTGGTTCGTCCATGGGCACCGTATCGACCTGGAAAAGGAAGACGCCTGCGAGTATCTGCGGACGGAGATCGCGCGACTGGTCGAGACCTACAAGCTGAGGTGGATGAAGATCGACTTCAACGCGCACCTCGGGTACGACCCATCCGGCGCGGAGCACCTCCGGTACTATCGCCAGTGGTATCGCTTGCTCGACGAGGTCCGCCGGCGGCACCCGCAACTGTGCCTGGAGAACTGCGCCAGCGGCGGCATGCGCCTGGATCTGCGAACGTTCCGGCACTTCGACACTCATTTTCTGAGCGACACGGTGCATCCGGTCGATGTGCTGCGGATTGCGCAGGGCATGCTGCTGCGTTTCCCACCCGGCCGTGTCGGACGGTGGACCGTGCTGCGCTGCCTCGGGTCCGTGATCCCGCAGGACGATACGCCGGCCGGCAAAGCGCCCCCCAGCGTTATTGTGCCCGGTGGCGCCACCTGGCGGCTGGCCGAGAGGACGGACCTCGATTTCGCCTTGACCGTCGCCGTTCCGGGCGTGATGGGGTTCAGCGGCGACTTCCTCGGCTGCCCGCCGGTCATACGCCAGCGCGTGGCCTGGTACGTGGAGTTCGCCAAGCGGTGGCGCCCGTTCATCACCGCCTCTGTGGCGCACCTGCTGACACCTGTCCGCCCCCTGCAGGACCGGCAAGGCTGGATCGCCTGGCAACTGCAGGCCCCGGACACATCCGCCAGCCTCGTCTTCGTCTATCAACTGGGCGACGGCCCGGACACCCAGTGGTTCCCCCTGTTCGGCCTCGATCCCGGGGCCATGTATGCGGTGCTTCGAGAGACTCCGGACGGGGGGGCGACAGAGCGCCACTCGGGGGCCGAGTTGATGCACGACGGGCTGTGCGTCAAACTGAGTGCCGGCTTCCACGCCGATCACAAGGCCGCTATCGTCTCCGTTCAGCCCGACGGCCGCGCCGGATAGCCTGGACGGATATCAGCCACCAAGAGGACAGGCGTGCAACATGGTGGACAGACTTGCGATACTTGCCTCGGCAACGACGGTCTTTTCCTTCACGAATCTGTCAGCTCAGGAGGCCGGGGGACCAGGCAAGCCACTGGCTGCCGACGGCGCCCGCAGGCAGGTGCGGCTCTTGGCCATCGGGAACAGTTTCTCCGGCAATGCCACGCGGTACCTTCGTGACCTCTGCACCAGTTCCGGCACGTGCGAGCTCGTTTTCGCCCATGCCATGATCGGCGGCTGTCCGCTCGAGAAACACGTCAAACTCGCCCTGCAGCACGAGGCCGACCCGAACGCGCCCGAGGGCATGCCGTACACCGGGCTGGACAAGAAACCGGCTGGACTGAAGGAACTGCTGACCGCGGAGAAGTGGCAGTACGTAACCATCCAGCAATACAGCCTGATCAGCACCAGGATCGAGACGTACAGGCCCTACGCCAAGGACCTTCTCGACTACATCCGGAAATACGCGCCCCAGGCCGAAGTCGTGTTCCACCAAACCTGGGCCTACCGTTCCGATGACACGAAGACCTACGTCAAGGGCTACGACCCGGTTGCGATGTACCAGGACCTGACCAAGGCCTATCACGCCATCGCCGCGGAACTCGGGATCAGCAAGGTCATTCCGGTGGGCGGTGCCTTCCAGCTTGTCGCCGAAACCCCCGAATGGACGTTCACGCCCGACCCTCTGTTCGACGCCAAGGCCGCGGTGTATCCTGCGCTGCCGACGGAACGCCATTCCCTCCATGCCGGATACGCCTGGAAAGCGGAGGGAGAGACGCAGGTGCTCGGGCTCGACACCCACCATGCGAACACCGCCGGAGAGTTCCTCGGCGGCTGCGTCTGGTTCGAATTCTTCTTCGGCGAGAACGTGCGGCAAATCGCCTTCAAGCCGGCACAGATCAGCGACGAGGACGCCGCATTCCTCAAATCCATCGCGCACAAGGTTGTCAGCGACGGTGTCAAACCCAGGGCATGGCCTTTCCCCTCCGGGAACAATTGGCGACCTGTGCAGGTAGATCCAGAGAGAGAGAAGGCCCCACCGTAGAAGGCAGGATACGCCCGTTCGTAGTGGGCTCGCAGTGCGCGGAACACAGTGGAGCGCCAAGAGCCCATCTGGCGTGTCGCGGCGAAGTTTCTGAACGAAGCCGGGCGTGTTGTCACGGCGTGGCGCGCGGATGGTGTCTTGCCCGGCGGACTACCGCCGGGACTGCGACACCACTACGAACGGCGCCGTTTCCGAAGCCTGTCCGCGGGAAGACTTCTGCCGGCAAGGCCGGACTCACCCGCACAGGTCGACAATTAGCCGCGGGGTCGAACCGAATTCCCCGCTCGCAGTTTCGCCTTCAGGCGATCACCCTTCCCGTGGCTACGCGTAACCCGGACCGCGTAAACGCGGAACTACAAGCCTGGCCGTTCCCCGTTCGGGAGCTGGTGCTCGGTCGCATTCGGGGCTGCCCTGAACACCGGACACTGCCCCCCGGCCACCCAACCTTCCCTCTTCCCACCTTGCGCATCCCGTATCCTTTCCCTGACACCTGAAACCCGAAACCTGGAACCTCTTCCCTCACCCCTGCCCTTGCCACCGCACGTCCTTGAACGGAGAGACCAGCGGTGCGTCGCTCGGGCAGTGCGGGCGGCCGTCGCGCACCCAGCCGCAGTTGCGCGCTTCGAGTTCGCACGTCAGATATCCGCGCCACGTCTCGATCTCGCGCTGCCGGTCCGGCGCGGCGATCAGGTCGCGGCACTCGCCGGGGTCCTGTTCGAGGTCGAAGAACTGCTCGCGGCCGAGCCGCGGCAGCCAGACCAGCTTGCGCCGCCCGTCGGTGACGTACTGCATCTCCTGCTCCGTCGAGTAGCAGGTGCAATGCTCACCGAGGATGTACTGCCGCCAGCCGTTCGCCGGCGCTTTCATCGGCCCTAGCAGGCTCACGCCATCCACCGTCTTCGGGACGGACAACCCGCACGCATCGAGCAATGTCGGCATGACGTCGCGCAGTTCGACGACCTCATCGGCAACCGGGCGTTGCGGACGGCCCTGACGCGACGGCGACGTCACGATGAACGGGATGCGGGCGCTGCCCTCGTAGGCGTACGTCTTGCGCCACAGGTTGTGATCGCCCTGCATGTCACCGTGATCCGAGGTGAACAGGAACCAGGTGTTCTGCGCCACCTTCGGCGCGAACCGGTGCAGCCAGTTCATGAGCCGACCGACCTGCTGGTCGATGAACGAAACCTCGCCGTAGTAGCCGATCCGGGCGCGGCGTATGAGCTCCGGCGCCATGCGCCCGCGCCAGGCGTTTGGGTTCACCGCCTGCTGCGGATCGTCGTGCAGGCCGGCCCAGTCGCCGACGTGCGGCTCGGGAACGCCAGCGCGTTCGTACCAGTCGATCAGGTGCCGCGGCGGTACATACGGCGAGTGCGGCCGCGCGAACGAGATATTCAGGAAGAACGGCCGGTCGACCTCGCGCGTCTTCACGAACTCGATGGCACGGCTCATGGTCCAGTGCGTGGGGTGCAGGTGCTCCGCCGTGTGCCACGGCCGCGACAGCCACGAGTTCCAGTCTACGCCGTGATCGTCCGGCGTGACACCGTCCGGGGCGTGCTTCCCGAACCAGTCGCGGTACTCATCCAGAAAGCCGTTGGCCAAAGTCCTGCCAGACTCGTCCAGCTCGATCGTCTCGAAACCCATCAATGCCCGCTGCGGATGGAAGTGGCCCTTGCCCACCATATGCGTGCGATAGCCGGCCGCGGTGAACTCGCCGGCCAGCGTGTGCGGAAAGTCGTTCGGCGTCGGCCCCTGGCCACGGCCCATGCCCAGCACACCCGTGTGCCACTGGCTCTGCCCGGACCAGAGCGCCGCGCGCGCCGGCAGGCACGACGGCACGGCCGAGTACGCGTGGTTGAACCGCGTGCCGCACGCGGCAAGGTAGTCCAGGTTCGGCGTACAGATCGCACCGTTCCCGTCCGCGCCCAGACAGTCGCCGCGCATCTGGTCCACGAGAACAAAAATGACATTCGGACGGTCCATCCGTGGACTCCTCCAGCAGTAACGCACCGCGCCGCACCGCCATCCGAGGTCGAACGGCACCTTACCAGGACAGCGTGCCCGGACTGGCGGCCCGCTGGATCGGCCGCCACCGTTTCGCATTCCGGAGTTGGCCGTAGTCCAGGCGTTCCACGTGTCCGTCGAAAATCAGGCAGTTGGCTTTGGGGGTATGGCGGGTGAAAACGGGGTACCATGTTCCCGTCCCGTCGTTCGGATAGGTTGAGTTCGGCGAGATCAGGAAAGCGCTATCAGAGGCCGTGAGATAAGCCAACGGCGTGCTGTCGGCGATCTGAATCAGGAGTGAGTCGTTCCCAAAGGACGAGATGCGAGCGGTCTGCTGGGGCCGGGCGTAGGGGTGATCCGGGTTCGTCCAGGCGCCAAACGTCTGCCAGTTCAGGCCGTAGGACCACGTGGACCACGCGGCCCCCGCCTTCGGCTCCGTAGGGCAGACAAAGAGTTGATTGTCGCCCAAGCCTCCCACCGTCTTCAGCCAACTGCACCAGTATCCACCACCACGATCGTAGGCATACACTTCCCACCCGTCGTAGGCATCCGCGTACAACCTGGCGGTGACTCCGAGCTGTCTGAGATTACTCGTACACACCGCCGTCTTGCCTGCCTCACGGGCGTTCGACAGCGCCGGCAGCAGCATGGAGGCCAGGATGGCGATGATGGCGATGACCACCAAGAGCTCGATCAGGGTGAAACCAAGCCGCGTGCTCTGGCAGTGGCCCAAACGTCCCGGGGTCGAGCGCAGCAGCAGACCGTCAGAAATATCGATGGTTGCTTTCATGTCTAACCATACCTCGATTCATCAACCCTCTCAAGTCCATGCTGAGTAATCTCCCCATCCCTGGTTACTGCAACCGGGAACCGGGCGTAACGTGAGGGGATCGCATTGCCGGCATTTCCTGCGCCTGAACTCAGGCTTGCGCAGCGCGACCAGACGGCCCGAACCTCTGCGCTGGTTCGACGGCCGACCGCGACGGTAGCGCGTGACCCCGGCGAAAGTATATTGGGCAGCAGGAAGGTCAGTGGACTACTGATGCACACTCCCCGTCAACCACCGGAACCATCTCGGCCCCAGCCGGCACTCCCCGAACTGCCACGGCCAGCCGGACCGCCCGGCGGCGGCCTCCGTTGCCCGCCCGCGACGGGGGAGCCACCGGACGGACCGTTCCACCGCGTGCGTCTTCCCAAGTCTGTGCGAGACAAACTTGCTTACCCCACCGTCTGCGTCTACGATTCGCGTCCATTTGCCAGCGAGAAGGCCTTGTTCATCGCCGGCAAGGACGGTTACCACACGTATCGCATTCCCGCACTCGCGGTCACGACCCGCGGGACGGTCCTGGCCTTCTGCGAAGGGCGCAAGCACAGTTCGAGCGACGCCGGCAACATCGACATCGTGCTGCGTCGCAGTCACGACCACGGCTTGACGTGGACCGAACCGGAGGTCATCATTGCCGACGGCGACATGACCTGCGGCAACCCCTGCCCGGTCGTGGACGCCTCCGACGGCACCATCTGGCTGCCGTTCTGCAAGAACCTCGGCGAGGGACACGAACGCGTGGTCACCCGGAGTTCCGATGGTGGACTGACCTTCGCGCCGCCCGAGTGGGATACGACGCTCGTCGAGCCGGTGTGCCAAGCCGGCCTGGTGCGGTTCACGCACGCCGCAACGCACGGCCGTGACCGCATCCTGTTCTCGAACCCGGCCAGTGCCGCGAAGCGCGAGCGGATGACCATTCGTCTGAGCTACGACGAGGGCCGAACCTGGCCGCTCTTCCGCATCCTGCACGCCGGCCCGGCCGCCTACTCCGACCTCGCCACGGCCCAAGACGAGAAGACCATCCTCTGCCTCTACGAACGTGGCATTTCACACCCCTACGAGACCATCACCTGCGCCGCCTTCGACCTGAAGTGGCTCAGCGGCGGTCAGGATGCACTGTAACGCGTCAGCGCCCCCCGGGCGGCACACGGCCCGGTCATACCAAGGTGAAACTGGCAACGGCGCTTCCGGAGCCCGCGAGGACGCGGGCGCTCCAAAGTCAGCCCCCCGTGCCAGTCCCTGGAGCGCCCGCGTCCTCGCGGGCTCCCGGGCCCCTTCCGTTTCATGGGAGCGCAAGCGAGACGGCTCGCGAGGTCGCTCGCCCTCCAGCCGGAGAATGCGGGGAACCGCGGCGGGTGCGAAGTTCCGCGAACCGCTCAGCCGGGACGTCCGCACGCACCCTGGAGAAAATGCCGGACTACTCCGGATTCACGATCTTGTACTGCCGCCCGTTCGTACGCGGGTCCGTGTTGTCCGAGGTCGAGAACTGGATGCCATGCGAACCCCAGTGGCTCCAGCGGCCCATGCCGTTCTCCATCGTGTCAATGTGGGGGTTGTGGGCCGGACCGAGCAACTTGCCATCTTCGTACAACAACAACTTCGAGCGCCCCACCCGATCGTCGGGCGCGCTGTGCTCGAGCGTGTAGCCGTACAGGAAACTCGGCTTCCCTTGCCACTTCTGCGGCTCGCCCATCTTCTTGGGGTCGAGAATCTCCTCGAACGGCGGGTGCGGGGTGTCGACCCGCGCCACCTGCGCATAGCCCGCCTCATCCATCCCCGCCTTGGTCAGCGCCGCCATGACGTAGGGCATGGCGTTGAAGCCACCGAGTTCCAGGCCGTAGATGTTGTTGACGCCCCACTTGCCGATCGCCAGATCGGGCAGTTGCTCGAAAGGCATGGCGCGCAGCGTCGCCAGAAAGTCCGGCGGGACGTCCGCCTTGAGCGGGATGGAAAGACGCTGCAACAGCGCCGCAAGGGTTTCGATGTGCTTCTGCTCACCGCTGATATCATGGGCCAGTGCCGCCAACAGCAGCGGCAGGTATGACCCGGCGTCCTCCCACGAACTCATGTACGTGTCGAGGTTCGCTTCGATGGTCTTGACGATCGCGTCGCGGAGCTTCTGCGTTTCGGCCTCGGGCACGGCGGCGAGATAGTACATGAAGCCCGTGCTGGTGTTCAGGACCATGCGGAAGTGCCCGGTAGTGACGAAGAACCACTTCGGCGAGGCAGGACGCGCGAGTTCCTCCGCCATGGTCTTGTCCGCCGCGGCTTTGTACTTCGGGTCGCCGGTGATCTCCCAGATACGGATCAGGCCCCCCGGCCGGTCCTCGTCCTCGCCCTCGAACGGGTCAATGTGGTACTGCGCGGTCTCGAGCGCCACGTCCAGGGCGCGTTCGTTGCCGGTCAGCAGGTAGTCGTCGATGATCCCGTGCGTCGCCGTGCCATAGCCGCGCGTGCCGTTGCCCCAGTGCTGCTGGTCGTGACGATGGCCGCCACCTACGAAGCGCGGCTCCGCGGCGCAGTAGTGGCACGTGTCCACGTCCATCGAGTGCCGGGCCATGTTGGTGGCGGTCCGGAAGGTCTCGTAGTCGCCCGTGCGCAGGGCCTGGACGAACAGGGCGTTGGTCAGCCCGCCGTCATCATTCAGCCACCCCACATAACCGCGACTGCACCAGCCCTTCGGCTGGACATACCCATAGTGACTGGGCGTGTTGTAGCCATGGAAGAGCGTGCAGCCGTAGTCAATCATCCCGTCCCAGTGGAACTGCCGCTGGTTGCGCTGGATCCACGCCACGCCGACCTCCTGCCGCGCCTCCACGTGCGGGAAACGCGCGCGGTCGAGCGGCAGGAAATTGCCGAAGGCCCGTGTATCGGCGTAGTACTGCGGCTCACACTGCAGGAGGAGCGGACTGTCGAGAGCGGCGCAGAGGCCGGCGGCCGCGTTCTCACTCCCCGGGCCGAAACGCAGGGCTATCTCATGCGTCACACCCACGCCCTCGCCGCCGTATGGCCACAGGCTCAGGTCGTAGTGATACGTATTCTCGACCTCGTCATGGCGGCGGCGCAGATCCAGGACCTTGCCTCCCATCTCCGGCCACAAGTACACGGTGGCGGCGTCACGCTGCAGGCGCAGTTCCTTGGGGTGCATCTGCCAAAAGTCGCGCAGCGCCAACTGCAGCGAACCGCGCCCGTCGGCCACACAGGCCCAGCCGGCCGCTTCCTTGCCGGTCGCGACTTGGTTGCCGTCCTGCGTGAGCGTGTACGTGACTGTTTTGTCCTGGTCGTAGGGGGCCATGTGGTAGATCTTCTCCGGGCCGGTCTCGTACAGGCTGACCGAGGACGACCCCGTGAGCGTGCCCTGATGCGCGGTCTCGCCGCCGAGCGACCAACTGGCGCTGCCCTCGGCCGCGCGCGGAAAGCGCAGGTACATGGTGCGAATGAAGTCCTCTTTGGGCTTGCCGGCATAGATGAAGGTGGGGCAGAGGAGCAGCTCGGGCTTGCCCGCGAAGGCGTGGGCGCGGATGACGTACCGGATGAGCCTGCGGCCCGAGGCATTGGTCAGCCAGCCGCTGAGCCTGATGACCGCGCGCAAGGCGTTGGCATGTTCGACGTCGACCTTGTAGTCGCCATCGGCGCGGGCGGTGAAGCGCTCCCGCGCACCGCCGGCCGCGTCGCGCAGCCAGTTCTCTTCATTCGGCGCCCCGGGGGGCGCGTGCTCGACGTCGCAGACGAACTCCGCCGGACCGGACGTGGCCTGCGTCTCGCACGTGCCGTCCTGGTTCAGGTCCAGCCAGACCGCCGTGGGACAGCCGAAAGCCTGGCGCGAGAAGACGAAGCGCGCCGCACCGGTGTCCACGATGGTCTGCTCGGCCTGCTCCTCGACCTTCACGGCCAGGGGCCGGCTGACGCTTGGCCCTTCCGTCGTCACAAGCCGCAGCTTAGTCTCCTGGTCGGGCCCCAGGCTCACCTGGGCGTCCACCAGCAGAAACTTGATGCTGCCATCGTACCAGTGGGACAGTGGGCGCACCGCACACGGCAGGGGCGTGCCCTGCGCATCCAGGAGCTGCGCCTTCGGCTCAAGAAGATCGCCCCTGGCGAACGGCACGCCGCCACGCACAGGCTGCGCGGCGAGAGCCACACCGGATTGATTGCGCACGGTGAGAGTTACGTCCCGCGCCAGGGCAGGCAGGGCGAGCATGAGACAGGGGAAAATCACACTTCGCATGGAAAGACTCCTGCGCGGCGGTATTCGACGCCACTGCCAGCCCCGCTCCCGCTGGCAGTGAGCCCGTGTCGCTTGGTCAGCAGGGCTGGACTCTGCCGCCGCACTTCACCTGCCGCTGCCCACCATGCCGAGGACACGCTGTGAGGCAGTCTGCATGCACCTTACCGGGCGGCCGCTGGGGCCAACGGCGCCTGCAATTTCGCAAGCCACTCGACCTCCTCGGCTGACAGCGCCCGCCTGAACACGCAGATCTCGTCCAGCACGGCGTCGGCATAACTGCCCCACCAATAACCGAAGATGAACGACTTCGGCGCCTTCACCTCACCCCACGGCCCTTCCTTCGTCTGCGTAAGCCTACCGTCAAAATACACTGCGATCTGCGACAATGCCTCCCCCGAGGCAACCGTCCACGTAGCCACGACGTGGTGCCACGCCCCGGGCTCCCAGTTGCACAGGTCGAAGCTCTTGGCGTTGAACCCGTCGTGCCGGCGCGCACGAGTGCGGCTGAGCAGAATGCGGTTGTACCAGTCGTGCTCCGTCGTCATGCCGTGCGGGTACGCGGCCATCGCCAGGTGCTCGACGCCAGGGTTGTCGATGTCGCCCCAGAAGAACAGCGCCTGGCTCGTGCCCTCTTCGCGAATCCAGGGCGGCAGCATCCAGAACGCGATGGAACCCTCCGTGACGTTCAGCGTGCGCTCGCTCACCGCCACGTCGATACGTTGCGTCGGCCGACGCGGGCTCGGGCAGAAGGTCGACGGGAACGACCGCTGCTCCTCCAGTTGCACCGCATCCACGACGGCCGCGCCCGGCCCGACGACCCGCACCGTGACGGTCGAGTTCTCATGCCGCGCCTGGAACGGCAGCACCAGCCGCGCGTACTCGGTCGTCAGTGGAAACTCTTTCGCGATCTCACGGTCCACGCGCAGTTCGAGCTTCGTTCCGGCAGCGTCAGACTTCGCGTACACGCTCAGGCAGTACCAGTCCTGTTGCTGGGCCCTCAGGTCCGTCACGACCTGGCGCAGGTAGTCGGCTTCCGTGATCCGAACGCACCCGGGGCTGAACCGGCCACCGTCCTTGCAGAGTTGCGGCGCGCCCACGGCAATCCAGCCATCGAGTGAGGCAACGTCCGGGTTCGCCACCCGGTTCGCGTACGGCCGCTCAAACAGCAGCGCCTTGCCTATCTTGCCGTCCACCGCGGTCACGCCGCTGATCTTCACACCCTTGTCCGCGTTGGCGCCAGCCACCGTCTCACACCCCTCGTACCAGAGCAGCGCGTCGCGCAACGCCGGGGGGGGAGCCGCCGGTGCCGCATTCTCGGCAACACTTCGCGGGGCTGCCATGAGCGCCACCACGATCGAGCAGGCCAGGCAATTGACCCCAACATTGCGGGATGAGAATAGTGATCGCGCTACCATGTCACTTACCCTTGCGTGGCCTCGAAACAGACGAAAGTGATTGCCGCTCAAGTCCGCCACTCCGCCGCGGACCGGACAGACATCCGGTCCCTGCGGCGGACGGCCTCGCACCGGAAATCGGGCGGGCATCCTGCTCGGAGGATGCCCGCCCGATTTCCGGTGCAACCCCGAGGGGTTCCAAGGGGAGTCAATGACGCCCCTTGGCCGGGGGCACGGGGGCGGGAAGCCCCCGATCCGCGCCCACCTCCGCACCTCACTTGAACACCAGATCCGCAAACCGGTCGGGGCGGTTGAACAGCCCGAACGTCGGCGAGAACGCGCTGTACTCGACCACCGAGTCAGCCGTGCTGTGGCGCACGCGGCAGAGATTGAACCGCCAGATGTCGCCCGGCACCGGTGTGGCGACACCGAGGTCCGCCAGCGGGATTGCGATCTCCGCACTCCACCCGTCGGGCAGCACGGCCGTCTTGACGGTCCAGTTCCCGTTCCACGCCATGTCGCCCTTGCCGTTCTCGGTCTTCACGTCGCACTGCGTGCCGATGCTATTCAGCAGGAACTGGTACACCGTCTTGCCGTCACGGGCCGTGTCGAAAAAGATCTCCAGTTCGTTCTCGTCCCAGACGCCGCCGTCCCGCGTCGTGATCGTGGCCAACAAGTGCGCCGGATCCGGGTCCTTACAGGTCATGCCGATATAGATCGTCTTTTCGTCGGAGAGCAACCGCGCCTCGGACGCGAACGCCGCCGGCGTGCCGAGGTCCTTCTGCCCGAAGTCGGCCAACAGAGCGGCATCCTTCCAGCACGCGTCGTCGAGCTTGCCGTCAATTGCCGGCGCACGAATCGCCTTCCGGCATTCCGCGAGTTTGCGCTTGCCCTTCAGCGCCAGGAAATGCTCGGCTACCTGCGGTTTCACAGGCAGCCCGTAGTTCTCGTCGCAGGCCCGGACTTCCTGGTACGAAATGGCCAGAGACTCCTTGTGCGCCTCGAGGAACTGCTCGCGCGCATCGACGGTTTTCTTGAACGCCACCGAGTTTTCAAGCGACGCGTCCTTGTCCACGGCCTTGTACGCTTGGAGAGCATCCAACGTGAGTTCGACCAATCGGAACGCATCCGAGACAAGCCGGACGCGCTCCTTGACCGGTCCGTCCGGCGCGGCGGCAAACGTCTCGTCAAGCATCTTACGGGCCTGCGGGCGGATGCCGCCGTACATCGGTTCGATCATGCCCTGCCCGGCGCACGCCAGCGTGCCAATGTCGGTCATCTTCGTGTTGCCCGCCAGGTTCCGCGCGGCATTCTGGAGCAGTTCGTGGTACGCGCGGATCTGCGCCCCGATCTCCGGGCCATAGAACTTCTCGTAGTAGTCGTTCACCAGCACTTCGGTGTCCAGTGAGACGTCCCAGCACAGGCGGCAGGCCAGGTACAGGTCCATGCCGTTCCCGCCCCAGCCCTCCAGGCCGTAGAAGTCCACGCCGCGCATGCCGGTCGATTCGAGGAACGGGAACAGGTCCGTGAGGATTGGTGTGCTGGAGTACGGGAACCCCCAGAAGCCGCTGCCGTGGTACGCGGAGTAGAAGAACATGTTGTCGCAGAGCCTGCCCCAGCCCCGGATCTGGTCGTAGGTCTTGCGGCGGTAGTCATCATTGAAAAAGAGTGTGGAAACCTCGTTGTACGGGTTCCACAGGCAGATGTTCTGGTACACGTCACTGCGTTTCGGTAGGTCGCCGCCGTAGTAGACGTAGGCGCCCAGCCATTTGTCGGGGCACTTCTCGTACACCAGCCGGCCGACGGCATTGTAGAAGACAACCAACCGGTCGATGACCAGCGGCCTGCCCTTGGCGTCGGTCCCGACGTCGAGGGCACGGCACTTGTCGCACTCACAGAAACCGCCGCCGTCGTTCCACGAGATCGAGAACATAGGATCGTCGGGGTGCTTCTGGAACCCGTCGATGGCGGTCTCCGCAAAGATCCGGATCACGTCCGGATTGGTCGTGCACACCTGGCCGCCGTGCACGTTGCTGCTGCCGATGGTGTAGTGACTCATCTTCCGCTTGCCGTTCACCAGCGCGTAGTACTCCGGGTGGTCCGTGAACGGCTGCCGCGGCTCAAGCCACGAAGGCCAGCCCTTTGGCGACGGCGTACAGGGAATCACGTACCACCAATTGTGCGAATGCGACACGATCAGGCTTCGTCCAACCCGGTTCCGCCGCAGCCACCTGTAGCCTTCCTTGTCCGTGTTGCTGCGGTTCCAGAAGTGGACGCTGCGATTGACGAAGCTCGGAGCTTCGCGCAGGTTGATCTCGCCGAACGCGAGCGTCTCGGCCTTGGGGACGACCTCACCCAGCTCGCCCGGCATGAACCAGCGAATGCCCAGGTACTTCTCGAGAAAGCAATCGACGCCGGACAACGTCCCGGTCTGCGGCCCGCTCTTCCAGTGCATGTTCAGCGGGTCGCCCGGCGTGTCCTTCCCGATGATCACCAGGGCATCACCCACAGTACGAACGAGGAACCCTTCCGGCTTCACTCCGTCCGTCTGCACCCCGAGCGCCTGGGTAAACTCGCTCTCGCCGACGAAGATCGATTTCTTGCCCTCAGCGGGTTGGTCGACAATGGGCAACTTGAGGCCGGACGCCTTCTCGATGTACGACTGCAATTCCTGCGCCGCGAACTTCGGCGTCTGCAGCGCGTCCTTGGCCACCACGATCACGTAGTCGCTCTTGCCCTTGTCCACCAACGTGATCCGGTTCTCCGCCGCACCCGCCACCCCGAGCAGCAGCAGCCCCAGCAGCCCTGTTGCCCAGCCCCAGCCCAGCCGTGCCATCGTCGATTTCTTCACTTCACTCCTCCTGCTTCTGCACTGTCCGTCTCCTCCTGACCTGAACCCCGGGGGACCTCACACGTTCCTCAATGACCGCCTGGATGGCCACGCGCTTGTGACCGCGCCGCCACCAGTGCGGGTGGCAACGTTGCGCGTCGCTCGCTCAAGCGTCGCTCCTACTTCCGCCTGAAAGGCGGGACTCTGGCGCGGACGCCGGTTCAAGCGAACGCAACCCACGAGAACTACGTGACGTCCAGACCTCGTCTCTCTGGCCTTCCCACCTGACACCCGAAACCTGACACCTGAAACCTGAACACTGAAACCTTTCCTTCCGTTTTCACCACTCCAGCAACTTCGGGTTGCGGATCAGGGTGCGGTTTGCGCTCAGCATCTCCCTGACCATGTCGCGGCACTTGCCCATCGGCAGGCGGGAGCAGAGCGGGTCGGTGGTCACAAGCGCCACCAGGTCGTCGAACGTCCCGGCGAGCGCGATGCCCGTGATCAACTCCTGGCGCCAGACGTGCGGCAGGACCAGTGTCTTGAGCAAGTCCGGCATGGGCGACGCGAGCGGGTGCACGCCGGCGGCGTCGAACAGGCAGCGCGTCTCCACCACCGCCCCCTCCGGGACGCCCGGGATCTGACCGACGTTCATGTAGTTCGAGGCCCAGAAAAACGAACGCTTGCCGGCCAGTGCCTCGATCGTCGTCACCACGGGATCGTCGCCGTGTCCTGCGCCGCCAATCGCCGCCGGGTCCTGGGTCTGGACGTACCTCTCCAGGCGCGCTTTGGCGCCGGCGAACCACTCCTGCCGGTCAGCGATACTCGTGCGCTTGATGCCGAACGGGAGTTCCCCGTTGTCGCTGGCCAGGAACCACGGCCAGTTCTCCGTCGTGTGCCGGTCGCTGAGGCTCGGCAGGTACCCGATCTCACGCCACACCGCGAACGCAGCGCGGATCCCAGCGTGCGCTGCGGCCACCGGGTCGTCCGCCTTCATGTCGGACGGCAACCGGTCGTCGCTGCGCCAGTAGCCCATGTCCTTGAGCTTCTGCAGCACATCCATGCCGTCGGCGTAGAGCCGCAGGAACCAGGACCCGTGGTCAATCCCGCTGACCACGAAGTCGAGCCGCGAATCCGGCGCAGCCCCGGCCAGGCGTGCATAGGCGCGCGCGCCGTGCTCGACGCCCGGGCACATGCCCACCGTCTTGATCCCAAAGTACCGCTGCGGCACGCGCGTGAGCGGCGTCAGAGGGTTGCTGACGTTCATCAGCCACGCGCTAGGACACAGCCGCGCCATGCGCGCGCCGAAGTCGTGGAACACCGGCACATTGCGGACGGCGCGCAGCCACCCGCCCGGCCCCACCGTGTCACCGACGGTGTGGAAGATCCCGTACCGTTCGGGGATTTCCAAGTCGTGGCGCATAGCCGCCAGGCCGCCGGTCGAGATGGAGACAATGACAAAGTCTGCCCCGTCCAACGCCGCGTCCAGATCCTGCGTCCGCTCGATCCGAATGGGTGAGCCCTGCGCACGGTTGCAGATGTCCGCCGCCATGCCGACCAGATCCAGCGCTTCCCGGTTCGTGTCGACCAGGACCAGGTGCACATCGCGCAACCGCTCCGTGCGCACAAACTGTCGCGCAAACCCGAACGCCCAGTTGTAGCTGCCACCACCGATCACCGTGCATTTCATGGGGTTGACACTCCTCGTCTGTGAACGGTGGCGTTGCCCCCGTACCCCCACCAGAGGATACGTTGTACCCTCTGGACTCCCGTTGGACAATGGCCTGCGCGCCGGCCGCCTCACCGGCGGGCGCGCAGGCAATTGTCATGGGGATTCCAAAGGGACACTGTTCCTTTGGCGGGGTCTGGGGCAGAGCCCCACCGGTTCATGGCATAGCACGACACGTGTTACCGTTGCGTCAAATCACGTTTCGCTTCGGCGACGATCTCGTCGATCGCTTTCTCCTGGTCGGGCGTGAGCGGCGGCTCAGTCTCCTGCGCGAGCAACTCCTTGACCTTCTCGCGCGCCCGGCGCTCGAACCGCTCGCGATCGAGCGAGTCGCCCCGACCCCACACGGGGATGTCGAAGAACGGCGACAAAAGCTGTTCGTCGCGGTAATGCAGTGCGGTGTGATCGCTGTCGATGGTATTGCCGTTGATGCCCGTGGCCGCGATGACGTCGTATGCGAGCGTGTCATCGGTCACCTCGACTCCGCGCACGCAGCGCCGCACGTACCGCGCGATCTCGTTGTCGATCACCAACTGCTGCGGACTGAACGTGAGTGCGTTCTCGAGGTGCCCGACCGTACCGAACCCAATGGCACCGCCCAGCACCGCGGCCAGCATGGTGGCACACTTCTCCACACCTATCTGGATTCCCGGCACACACGAATTGGTCTTGCCGCCGTGCACGCCTGACGGGCAACCGTAGAACTCGGAAATCATCTGAATGCGGGCTGACATGAGCGAGAACCGCTCCGGCCCGGCATAGCCGAAGACCATGGAGCGCATGTCGCAGTAGCCCGGGGTCACGTCGATCGTCAGGGTCGCGTTCGGGTCCACGGCGAAGCCCAGCACCAGACCGCCGAGCGTCTCGGCAATGCCCAGAGCCAGCGTGCCCGCAGCCGTTGCCGGTGCGGTCGCACCGGCGTTCGGCATCGTGTCCAGGCTTTGCGGCAGTCCGCGCTCCAAGTGCGCCAGCATCACGTCGACCATCACCTCGTCGATGCACAAGGGCGTGCGCGCCTCGCCGTACCCGACCAGCACCGGGTTCTTCCGATGCGCCTCACGCCCGCCCGCCACCACCTCGCCGATCCGGCTGACATACTCGACATCCTGCGGCTTGAACGTCTCGATGCCGCCCAGCTTGCGCGTCGTCTTCGCCAGTTCCGCCGCCATCACGACCGGTCGGATCGCGATCGGCACCTCCTGCGCGGCGCACGGCAGCCCGGTGTACGTGATCTGGTCCAGCTTGTCGGCCAGCCGCAGCGCTTGCCGAACGTCCGCCATGGTCGCGTTGCGACGCTGTCCTTCCATGTCCCAGATGAAGCAGCAGAACCCGCCCGCGTTTACCGAGAAGTCCTCATGAACCTTGAACGGCTGCGCGTCGAACCGCACCTGCGAATACCGTACCGACATGCGCTTCGGCCAGCGTGCCGGGTTCGCGAAGTTCGCACGCATCCGCGCCACCGCCGCTTCGACGACTTCCTCCGGAAACCGGACCTGCCGCGTGTCCATGTCCACCTTGCACCCGGCGTTGCACAGGTACTCCAACGCCTTGACGTGATCCACCTTCATCCCGATCCGGTTCAGCACCTGCTTCGCGGTCTCGTGGATCCGCTGCATTTCGTCACGCGCCAGAAAACGAATCGGTTCCATTGCGGATGTCTTCATCGTGAACTCCTTCGGAGGGGTTCAGGGCTCAGGGAAGTCTCGACCGGGATACACACCCACCGTCAAGGACCTCCCGCACCGGTTCCCAGATTGCAGACTCTGCGCCCCTGACTCCCTTCCTGACACCTAATCTGAGGCCTGACACCTCTGCCGATTTCCCTGCCTGACCTGAAACCCGAAACCTCACTTCTTCCGCCTCTTGCCGCAGCCGCACGACTCGCGGACCAGCAACTGCGGCTCGATCACGTGCTGCCCGGTCGGGTGCGACTTGTCCGGTAACGCGGCCTGAAGCAACGCCACAACCTTCTGCGCCTGTTCCTCGACCGGCTGGTGCACCGTCGTCAACGCCGGATTCAGAAACTCGCCGAACTCCAGGCCGTCAAACCCGATCACGGCCACATCCTGCGGGACTCGCACGCCCTTGCGTGGCAAGGCCTGGATCAGTGCCGCGGCCTGGAAGTCGTCCGACGCGAAGAACGCCGTTACGCCGCAACGCTCGATGGCGTTCCATACGCCCCGCCAGCCGGCCCGCGACCGGCCGTCGAATCCATTCACACAGAACCCGGGTGCGAACTCCGCACCTGCCTCGGCCAGGGCGGCGCGATAACCCTCGAACTTCGCCGCCCCGGTGCCATCCAGGCTGTTGGCGGCAAACCCGATCTTGCGATGCCCGTGCCCCAGCAGATGTTCCGTCGCCAACCGCCCGCCTGCACAACGATCGGCCATCACGTTCGAATCCGGATGCGTGTGGTAGAGCGTCACGTACGCCGCACGCCCGCCAACGAGTACCTCCAGTTCGGCCGCCGGATGCACGTTGTGGATGATCAGGCCGTCCACACCACGGGCGAGAAACTCCTGGACCAGCACCCCCTCGCGCGCCGCCTCACCGCGCGAATCACCCATCATCACGTGCAGTCCCGCATCCCAGAGCAGATCGCTGATGCGGAACAGCAGGCGGCTGGTGATTGGAACGTTGGCCAGGCTGGCAATGACGCCCACCGTGTGCGTGGGCAGCCCCTTCAACGCCCGCGACATCTGGTTCGGCAGGTAACCCAACTCCCGCGCCGCGGCCAGGATCTGCTCCTTCTTCGCGGCAGAGACGTAGCAGTAACTCTTGCCGGCCAGCACCGCGGACACCGTCGACGGCGCCATCCCGACGTGCCGCGCAATGTCCTTCAGCGTCACCATCCGTTCCGTCTCCACCGGCACCAATCATCTCGTTGCATATGTGTCGTTACATATAAATAGCATGTATCCGCCCGGAACGCAAGACCCGGCCCGCGAAAAGAGCGACCTGTCGCAGGCAAAGCCCGTCGCGGAGTAGTGCCGAGTTCCGGCAGGCGTGCGCTCGCGCGCACGGTGGCTCGGCGCGTCCCACGCCGAAGCGGGGTGCCTCGGCCGGTCCCCGGCCGAGGGCCTAGGTCCGGGACGGACCCGAGCACCCTACTGCGGTCCCGGAGGTCCCGCGCCACTGCCCATCTCAGCCCGAGCGGCGGAAGCTGAGGCCCGTGGGGACGGGGCGTGACGGCCGGGGCTCCTTGGCGCGCTGCTCCTGTTTCACGCAGAGAAGTTGCTGCGAGGTGTCACGCAAACGGTCGATCGTCATTTGCAGGAAATTCCAGAGCAGTTTCAGCCCCAGGTCCGCGTCCTGTCCCATGGTCGCGTAGAGACGGTCTCGCGTCAGCACCAGCATCCGCGTCGGCAGTGTGGCGCGCACGTTGGCACTGCGCGGCGACTCGTCGACCAGCGCCATTTCGCCAAATGCGTCGCCCGCGTCGAGCGTGGCCATGACGATGCCATTCTTGTTCACTTCCACCTCGCCGCTCAGGATGACAAAGAGCTCGTCGCCGAGCATGCCTTCTTCGAACACCATCTGGTCGGTCTGGAAGTGGCGCATGCTGGTGGCGGCCAACACGCGCAGGATCTGGCGGTGCGACAGGCCCAGGAACAGCGGCATGCCTTCGAAGATTTCGATCTTGCGCCGGGTGTCGTCGGTGGCGGGGACCTCCCCCACGGCCAGGAGCACCGCGGTGATGTTGTCGTCTCCACCGCCCTGAATCGCGAGTTGCACGAGTTTCGGAGCCACCTCCTCAACCGGTCCGGACATCAGTCGGGGCGCCACCTCGCCCTCGTCCAGAAAACGGTACAACCCGTCCGAACAGACCAGGAGTCGATCACCGGAGAGCAGGCCGAACTCGAATGTGTCCACCTCCACGCCCTCGGCGGAACCGAGCCGCCGGGAAATGGCGTTCGGGTACGGGAACCCGTCCGCTTCCTCCTGGGTCATCCGTCCCTGCTTTACGAGTTCGACCAGCAGCGAATGGTCCTGGGTCATGACGTGCGCCTCGCCGTCGCGGATGAGGTAGATCCGCGAGTCACCCACGTGGGCGATGGTGGCACTGTTGCCGCAGATCCAAAGGACCGAGGCCGTCGTCCCCATGTCCTTAAGTTCCGGGTTTGCTGCCGCCATGGCGCACACGGCCTCGTTGGCGGCCTGAACGGCCGTTTCGAGAACCGCCTGAACTTCCCAGGTTTCGCCCTCCTTGGCCAAGTCGACCAGGACGTTGTACTCGTCGCTGATCCGCTGCCCGATCACCCGGACCGCCGTGGCGCTGGCTTCCTGCCCGCCGGCGTGCCCGCCCATGCCATCGGCGACGACAAACAGCCCGATGTCGTCTTGGCACAGGTAGGAGTCTTCATTGCGTTCCCGCACCACTCCGACATCCGTCACCGCAGCACTCACAAAACTCATGGGTTGCCTCCCGTCGCGGGCCTGCGAAGCTGGTTCCCGAATCCTGGGTCCTACAAGGCCAACGGCACGGTGTGTACTGTAGTGGCTGAGCCGAATGCCGCAATTCCTCGCCGGACGTACACAGGGCTGTTTCTTTTTCGCCTTTGGGGGCATCGAGCGCATTGTGGCGCGGGACTTTCCGGACCGCAGTTCCCTTCGGCCGGGGACCGTCCGAGCCACCGGCCGAACTCCTGGAAACCGAAAAAGAAACAGCCCTGGGACGTACATCGTGATGCGTCAGCTAAGGGTGGAGCATAGACCCCTGCCACCTTGTGTGGCAGGTGAACGGGTTCATTGGCTACCACACCGCACCTCGTCCCCTCTCTTCCCTTTCCCCCGTCCGCCGGCGGCGGACGGGGGAAAGGGA
>MHBL01000323.1 GCA_001803235.1 Lentisphaerae bacterium RIFOXYA12_64_32 | reverse complement strand
TGGGGACACGCCGGGGGTACTCGCCGCACGCGACGGTCACGAATCTTGAAACAGCCCTGTACGAAGGACGTCGACCGTCCTGGTGAGACGGGTAGAGTGCAAAGGCGCGGTGCGGACGGGATGCCGGACGCCGGACGGTGGTGGCCCGGTCAGGATGTCGCTGCGGACCACGTCTCACAGCAACTGTGCGAGAGAAACCTACGCGCCGGCACCACGAGCGGCCTTCCGCCGGCAGCGAAACAGTCGGCGCTGACGTACGGGATCTCCGACACGACCTGGAACGCGTGCGCCGCGCCGGTCCGGGCCTGGAAGTGCGCCAGTGCGGAACTCAGGTGCGTATCGGCCGCTTTGACCTCGACCAGGAACCACGGCTTCCGGTCCCGGGTCACGAGGAAATCCACTTCGCGCTTTTCCTTGTCGCGCAAGTAGTAAAGCTCGAACTCGCCGTACCCGAGGTCGGTCCAGCCCTCGACTGCCTTCAGCAGGTGGCAGGCGACAAAGGTCTCGGCGCGCCGGCCCGGATCGCGGATGCCGGCCCAGTCGCGCAGAGCGTCCCGCCACACTACCGTCTGACACGGTAGCCCAGGTCGCCGCACTTGAACCCGCAGATCACGTTCGGCGTGGGCTGTGCATCGGCGAACACCGCCCAGCCGATCTCGCTGAACGCCTTGGCGGTCGGCAACGCCGGCACGGTGCCCGGCGCGGGCAGCCAGTCCTCGCCGATGCCGCAGCTCAGGACGTGGGCCGCCATTCCGCGGCGGTGGAGACCCGGCGGTGAGTCCAGTCCACATGCCCGTCGAAGTACAGCAGGTTCGCACCATTCAGATGCCGGAAGGCGGCGCGGTCGTTCCACCACCCCGAGTGGTCGGGGTACCACCAGAGCGTGTCGTGCAACTCAAAATAGTAGGCATCACAGAGCATGATCGTCGAGGAGTTCGGCTCAAACTGGGTAAACTTCCGCCGCGGCGAGACAATCGGCGCAACGTTCGCCGGGTCGCTGTACCCGGCGTAGCGGGTGATGCCGTAACCGCCACAGTAGGCCTGAGCCTGGTCCACGGCGCCGCCGCCTGACGTAAAGATCCAGCCCTGCTCCTGCCTTGACCTGGCCGGGCAGTCCGGCACCGCGTCGGTCAGGTTGTTGCCGCAGTCCGGACGCC
Source organism: Lentisphaerae bacterium RIFOXYA12_64_32 (assembly GCA_001803235.1). Lineage (GTDB taxonomy): Bacteria > Verrucomicrobiota > Lentisphaeria > Oligosphaerales > YB12-FULL-65-16 > YB12-FULL-65-16. The sequence goes on along the minus strand of MHBL01000323.1, from coordinate 1,746 downwards.
GGTAAAGGGTCGGCGCATACGTGGCGAGAAACTTGTACCACGGATTCCAGCCGCCATCCCGGTCCCAGCGCGCCGCCGGCACCCAGCCGTCGTAGTCGTCAGCGTAGGCCCGGATCGTGATGTCGATCTGTCGCATGGTGCTCGAGCAGTTGGTCCGCATCGCCGACTCCTTCGCCTTGGTCAGCGACGGCAGCAGCATGCTGGCCAGCACGGCAATGATGGCGATCACCACCAAGAGTTCGACCAGGGTGAACGCGGTCCGAACAACAGGAGACTTGGCGTGTTCAGCTTGCATGCGACATCCTCCCGGCACAGCGTGAATGGTATACTTGAATTCTACACCCGTTTCCGTGCCGGTGCAAAACTCCAACGCGCGATCACGTAATGCGTCAGTTGCGGGTGGAGATAAGGTCGAAGTTTGACCTGGGCTGACGCCTAAAGTGGTCGGAGCGGCTCGCTCCGACACTCGCGGGAGCGAGCCGCTCCCGCCACGTTGGCCATCTACCGCCCAACCGTCCACCCGCGACTGACGCATTACGCGATCACCTCAACAGGTCCCAACCGCCTACGCCGGGCCGCCGCGGCACTCGCGCTGCGCCGCGGCGATCGCCGCGACCATGTTGCGCTCCGGCGTGTTGCGGCCGGGGTAGAGCTGCACGTAGGCGCAACCGCACTGCGCAAACTCGCAGATCCGCTCATCGATCTGTGCCGGCGACATTTCCAGCATTTCCTGCGGCGTGAGCTGGGTCCAGAACCGCTCTCCCATGATGTCGCACATTTCCTTGAGTGTCAGGTTCTTGCAACCGGCGCCATGGAACATCGTGATCCCGACCTCGTCGCGCGCAATCCGCAGGTGCTCAGCCCGAAGCAGTTCGCTGTGCATGAACCGCGACTTCTGCCCGGCGTGAAGCTTCAGGTAACAGGGCACGGCAAACTCGCGGTACATCTCGGGCGACAGCAACCCCGAGAAGTCGTCGCCCGTGTAACCGAAACCGCTGGCCGTCTGCCCGCGCAGCGAGGCGTCGAATGCCGCGAGTTCCTGCTCGACCCTGACCAGGTTGTCGAGGAGCCGCTTGGCCCCGTCCGGGTTCTCAACAAACCCCGCCAGCACGTTGTTGTCCGTGATCTCGCAAGCCAGAGTCACAGTGCCGCCGCCATAGCCGCCAAACCCGACCTTGTAGCCGCGCGCCGTGTAGTACTGGTAGGTCTCCCAACGCTGCGCCATCAGCCCGTCCGTCTTCGGATCGCCGAACCGGACCCGGTCGGCATCCGCGACGTCCGTGAGCAGCGGCCGGGTCGAGTCCAGGTACGCAATCTCGTCAGCCTCCGGCACGATCACCGGCATGCCCAGAAACGACGCCAGGGCGCAACTGGGCGCATCTACACCGGGATGCATGAACCGCCCCACTCCGAAGCGCCGCTCGGCAAACTCCTTCGCCTTCAACTGCGATTCCAGCATCACCGCCGGCGAGCCGTAGTAGTCCTTGTACGTAACGCCCGCGTACTCCGTGTAGGTGACGTTGCAGAACGCAATGTGCCACTTGGGATCCATCGAGTCTCCCCATGTTCTCGAAAACGATGCGCCGCGCGACCACCGTCCAAGCGCGGGTCCTCTCAAAAATATGGCAGAGCCAAACCACCAGCGCAAGCGCTACTCCGAAACGGCCGAAATGCCTTGCCGCGTGCTGCGTCAGTCGCGGGTGGAGATAAGGTCGAAGTCTGACTTGGGCTGACGCCTAAAGTGGT
>MHBL01000322.1 GCA_001803235.1 Lentisphaerae bacterium RIFOXYA12_64_32 | reverse complement strand
TAGGCGTCAGCCCAGGTCAAACTTCGACCTTATCTCCACCCGCAACTGACGCATTACCACGAAATACAATCGTTTGCAATTGGGGCCGCATGGCGTCCGGTCCGTTGCGCTTACCCGAGGATGTCCTGGAGTTTTCGGACGGCGGCGCGCACGTCGTCGGGCGGGCAGGAGGCGCCGGCGAGCAGGCCGATGCGACCGGGGAGGGTGGGGAGCCAGTCTGAAGTGTTCTCGACCTTGCCCGTTTCGGGGCGGAAGTGTTCGATCGTGTGGCGGGTGAAGGCGTCCGCATTGCGGATGAAGTAGGCCGGACAGTGCCGGGCGGCGAGTCGGTAGAGTTGGGTCGTATTGCTGCTGGCGAAGCCGCCCAGGACCAGGACCAGGTCACAGCCGCGCCGGCACAGCGCCAGGGCGGCGTCCTGGCGCTGCTGCGTGGCGCGGCAGAGCGTTTCGGCGCGTCTGAGGTCCCCGCCCACGGCCTTGACGGCGGCGGCGACCAGGTTTTCGATGGCGCGGGTCTCTGCGCACAGCATGGTGGTCTGGTTGGCAATCGCCAGGCGGCGCAGGTCGACTCGGTCACGGTTGCGGACATCGCAACCCGTCAGGTCGGCGAGGGATCCAAGGCGGATGGCTGCGGCGACCTTTTCGGCCGCCACCGGGTCGGGAATGAGGATTGCCGCATTCTGGGGCGTCAACGCCCGGGACAAGGTGGCCCGCGTTTCGGGGTGGCCGGGCGTGCCGTGGAACAGGATCGTGCGTTGCTGCGCTGCGGCGTCCTGGACGAATGTCCAGACGCGTTTGACGTAGGCGCAGGTGGTGTCGACGATCTGCTCCGGCCGCAGCCCGGACTCGCGCACGCGTTGTTCGACCTCCAGCGGCAGTCCGAACGCGGGAATGACGAGCAGGTCCTCGGGGCTGGCCCGGGTCCAGCCGGTGTCGATGTGGTCGTTTTCCAGGATGCGGACACCCAGCCGGCGGAAGCGCTCGTTGACGGTATCGTTGTGGATGATGTCGCCGAGCAGCCAGACCTGGCGTTCCGGGTGTCGGTGCAGTGCGTCCTCGAGCGCGTGCAGGGCATGCCGGACGCCGCCGCAGAAGCCGTAGACGCGCGGCAAGAGCAGGCGCCAGGGCCCCACGACGATCTCGCCGTCGGGCAGGGTGGGTTCGATGTTTGCAG
>MHBL01000321.1 GCA_001803235.1 Lentisphaerae bacterium RIFOXYA12_64_32 | reverse complement strand
CGGAAGGTTCCGCGTTCGGTCTCGGGTCGTGGGGGCAAGGAGCGTGACGGATGAACTGCGCCGACAACGCTCAACGCCGGTCCGGAAAACGCAATCCAGCCACTGCGCCGTTGTCCCCGACCTCGGAGGCTGTGGGTGCCCAGCGCGCGGGTGAGTGGTTGCCGGACGCGCGTCGACAACTTACCGTCGCCATTCTGCAACGGCTCAACGCGGCGGACGAGCACGCCGATGTCATGGGTGATATCCTGACGCTGGTCAGGGACTTCACCGGGTTCACGTCCGTTGCCATTCGCCTTCGCGACGGCGATGAGTTCCCGTACTATGTCACCGACGGGTTCCCGCGGGGTTTCGTCGAACGGGAAAACGCTCTGTGCGAGCCGCCGTCCTTGGGGGCACCGGTCCGTGGCGCGTCCGAAACTCCGGCCTTGGCGTGCCTGTGCGGTCGGGTCTTGTCGAGGAATCCGGGGGAAGTGAGGTCGTGTTTCACGGAGAACGGCAGTTTTTGGACGAACAACGCTGCCGACTTGGCGACGGTGGCGGGGTTGTTCACGCGTTCGAGTTGCCTGGACGCGGGCTTTCAGAGCATCGCGTTGATCCCCCTGTCCGCGCAGCGGCAGGTCGTCGGCTTGCTGCAACTGGCCGATACGCGCGCCAACCGACTCGACCGGGATGGTGTCGCATTCCTGGAGGGGATAGGGCCTGCTATAGGGATTGCCCTGACGCGAAAGCATGCACAAGCGGCGCTGAGGGAGAGTGAGGAACGATACCGGGCGATGTTCGACCGCATTCCCGCGGGCGTCATCGTGTACCGGCCCGAGCGAGGCGGCAAGGAGTTTGTCATCGCGGACCTCAACCGGGCTGCAGAACAGATGGACCATCTGGAGAAGGCGAAGGTGGTCGGTCGGAAGGTGCTGGAGGTCCTGCCCGGCTTGGAGCGGTCCGGCCTTCTTGGCGTGTTCCGGCGCGTGCTGACGACGGGGCAACCCGAGTCGCATCCGGAGTCGTTCTACCAGGACGACCGCATTTCGGGTTGGCGCGGGGCCATGGTCTACAGGTTGCCGTCCGGCGAGTTGGTCTGTGTCTGCACGGACGAGACGCAGCGGCGCCAGGCGGAGAACGAGAAGCGGAAGCTCGAGGTGCAGCTTCGCCAGGGCCAGAAATTGGAGAGTCTCGGCGTTCTGGCCGGCGGCATGGCGCACGACTTCAACAATCTGTTGATGGGCATTCTGGGGAACGCTGACCTGGCCATGGAGAGTTTGCCGGTGTTCTCGGAGGCTCGGACGAACATTCAGGACATCGGCACCACCGCGAAGCGGGCCGCGGAACTTTGCCGGCAGATGCTGGCCTACTCAGGGCAGGGGCAGTTCCAGATCCGCCCGACCGACCTCAACGAACTGGTGCGGGAGATGGCGCGGTTGCTGGAGTTCTCGATCCGCAAGGGAGTCGTCCTGTGCTACGACTTGGCCGACAACCTGCCAGCGGTCAGCGCCGACGCCACACAGGTTCGGCAGGTGGTCATGAATCTGATCACCAACGCCAGCGATGCCATTGGCAGCCGCAGCGGTCGGGTTCAGCTCAGCACGGGAATCACGAAATGCGACCGGGAATTCCTGCGTCGGACCTATCTGCAAGAGGACCTGCCGCCGGGCCAGTATGTCTATCTGCAGGTGGCTGACAACGGCTGCGGCATGGATGAGGAGACCCGGGAGCGGCTTTTCGACCCGTTTTTCACGACCAAGACCAAGGGGCGCGGCCTGGGCTTGTCCGCTGTGCTGGGCATCATCCGCGGTCACCGCGGGGCCATTGAGATCTGGAGTGAGCCGGGAAAGGGTTCCATGTTTCGGGTGCTGCTGCCGGCCCTCGATGGCGCGGTTTCGGCTACCGAGGAAGTGCGCACGCCGGACGTCACTGGCTGGCGTGGTTCCGGGACGGTCTTGCTGGCGGACGACGAGGAGACGGTTCGGGTCGTGGGTGAGCGGATGCTGCAGAAGCTGGGTTTCACGGTGGTCACGGCGGTTGACGGCCGGGCGGCGATCGAGCAGTTCGCGGCGCGTGCGGCCGAGATTCGTTGTGTCATTTTGGACCTGACGATGCCGCACGTCGACGGGCGTGAGGCGTTGGAGGCCATTCTCAAGGTCAGCCCCGATGTGCCGGTGATTGTCGCCAGCGGCTACAGTGAAGAGGCCCTTTCCGAGGCGGAAACCCGGCGGGTGGCCGGTTTCCTCCGCAAGCCGTACCACTTTGCCGACCTGGCCGCTGCCGTGCGTGACGCGTTGAGCCGGTGACGGGGCCGGCGGAGGATTGCGGCGGTATTTCTTTCGACCTGTGCGGGTAAATCTACTGAGAGAGAAGGCGGTGCCATTGGCGCCAGGATACGCCCGTTCGTAGTGGGCTCGCAGTGCGCGCAACGAAGTGGAGCGCCAAGAGCCCATCTGGCGTGTTGCGGCGGCGTGGCGCGGCGATGGTGTCTTGCCCGGCGGACTGCCGCCGGGACTGCGACACCACTACGAGCGGCGCCGTTCCCGATGTCTGTCCGCGTGAGGGCGTCTTCCCGCGAGGCTAGATTTACCCGCGCGGGTCGGTGTTCTTTTCGGGGAACGCTGCCCGACAACCTCCCGTTGACCGCGGGACAGAGTAACTACGAAAGGGCACGACACGTGCGGTGTTGCCTCACAATCTGGCTGATCTTGGCCGTTGGGATGGCAATGGCCGCCGACACGGTTGCTCCAGTCGTCGACTACCCGTTGTTCCTGGACCTGGCGCGGCCATCCGTGGCCCAGGCCGCCGCGCAGTGGCAGCCGGGCGAGGGGACTCCGCCGGCACAGCCGTTCAGCGCCGGCGGGGTCCCGGCCCTGCGTCTGGCCTGCCCGTTCGCCAAGTCCGGTCCGGAGCGGGCCTGCTGGGACGTGGCCGTCAACCTGGACCTGCGCCTGGTTCGGGGCATTCGGTTCCAGTTCCGTTGCGCGGACTCGTCGCCGGTCGGGTCGTTCTTCTGTTACCTGAAGAGTGGCGGCGGTTGGTACGTTGTGGATTTCAGTCCGAAGGGGGCCGGCGGCTGGGAGACGATCGAGATTTTGAAGGCGCAGTCACGTGTCGAGGGCACGCCGGGGGGATGGGGCCGCATCGAGACGCTCCGCCTGGCCGCTGGTCGCGGCGCGGCGCTCGATGCGGCTGTCGATGTGGCTGGGTTCGGGGTGATCCACCCGATGACACGTATCGCGGTGCTGCGGGGTGTTTCGGCCGGCGGCGGCCTTGCGGCCGGCGACCGGCAGGGGGTGTACAACTACTGCGAGAACGTGGCGACCGCGCTGGATGCGGCCGGCATCAAGCCGGCCATCCTCGACGATGTGGACGCGTCGCCCGAGTTGCTGCGCGCACTGCAATTGGTCGTGCTGCCGTACAACCCGAACATGTCGGAGGCGTTGACCGATATGCTGGTTTCGTACGTCAGCCAGGGCGGACGGTTGGTTGGGTTCTACCCGGTTCCGCCGCGAGTGGCGGCGGCGCTGGGCATTCGCGGTGGGCGGTACATCTCCGGCAAGAGCTACACGGGCGGGTTGGGCGGGATCGTGTTCCTGCCCAATGCGCTGCCCGGCGCGCCCGACAGAGTGGTGCAGAACTCGTGGAATGCCCTGGGGATTGAGGCCGAACCGGGCCGCAGCGCGGTGGTGGCCGAGTGGCTTGACGGCGCGGGGAACCGCACCGGGCTGCCCGCCGTGGTCGCCTCTGCGCAGGGCCTGTGGATGTCGCACGTGTATCTGGCGCAGGATGCGGCGGCTGGGCCGCGCATGCTGGCAGCCATGGTTGGGCGTTACGTCCCGGACGCCTGGCCCGTGGCCGTGAATGCGAGCCTGCAGAACGTGGCTCGTTCACTGCCCTACACCAACGCGGCGCAGGCCTACGGCGAACTGGGGGCACTGGTCCGCGGCAACGACGCGGCCGGCGCGGCACTGCAGCAGGCCACGCGCAGTCACCAGGCGGCGACGGCATGCGCAGGCAAGGGTGACGTGGTGGGCGCACTGGCCACGGCGGACGAGTGCCGGCGCTGGCTTGAGGAGGCGTACTGCCTGGCGCAGAAACCCCTGGCCGGCGAGTTTCGCGCCGTCTGGTGTCACCGTGGCTACGGGATCGAGGGGCTGACCTGGGAGCAGAGCGTCAAGCATCTGGCGAATTGCGGATTCAACGCCATTTTCCCAAACATGGCCTGGGCGGGGCAAGCCTCGTACCGCAGCGCCATCCTCCCGCCGGACGCCACGTGCGCCGAACGCGGCGACCAGTTGCAGCCGTGCCTGGAGGCGTGCCGCCGCAACGGTGTGCAACTTCACGTGTGGAAGGTCTGCTTCAACCTCGGCGACACGGCGGACGACATGGCCGCTCGCATGCGAGCGGCGGGGCGCGTGCAGCGCGACATCAAGGGTCGCGTCATGGACCACTGGCTGTGCCCGTCCGACCCGGAGAACCAGAGGTTGGAGGCGGGCGTCTGCCAGGAGATCGTGACCCGGTACGCCGTGGACGGTATCCTGCTTGACTACATTCGGTACCCCGGGGCGGACACGTGCTTCTGCGACGGTTGCCGGCAGCGGTTCGAAGTCTTCCTCGGGCGCAGCGTCAGCGGCTGGCCCAACGGCGTGCGCTCGGATCCGGCCGTGTCCCCGCGCTGGCTCGAGTTCCGGCGCCAGAATATCACCGTGGTCGTTCAGAGCATTCGCCAGGCTGTGAAAGCGGTACGGCCCGAGGCGAAACTGTCCGCGGCGGTCTACCCGAACTGGGTGTCGGCGCGTGACAGCCTGGCCCAGGACTGGGCCGACTGGTGCCGCAAGGGTTACCTGGATTTCGTCTGTCCGATGGACTACTTCCAGGAAGCGCAGGGGTTTGACGGCGCCGTGCGCCGGCAACTGTCGCTGGTGCAGGGGACCCGGACCGCGCTGTTCCCGGGCATCGGCCTGCGCTCCAACGAGTCGCACCTTAGCGCCCCGGAACTGATCGCGCAGATCAACGTCACCCGGCAGCACCGCACCGGCGGTTTCATCGTGTTCGAGTACAACCGCCAGGAAGCCACGACCATCCTCCCGCAACTCGCCAAGGGCGCCACGCGCCGGTAGCCCGAGCCGCTGCCCGCAAGGTCGGCGGCACCGGCATCGGCTTCCCGGCGCCAAAGGACGCCAACGGCGCCAGGCAGAGCAAGGCAAGGACCGCCAGAACCATCCAGTTTGCTGGGGTATTACTCATGTGTCTGACTCAACGCCCTCCGACCTCGCCCAGAACGCGGATCGGCCCAGGCTCGTAGTCCCGCGTTCACGCGGTCCGGGAAACGCCTCGCCACGGCGCAGGGGACCGCGC
>MHBL01000320.1 GCA_001803235.1 Lentisphaerae bacterium RIFOXYA12_64_32 | reverse complement strand
CAGGCATTTCTCTATTCCCTGACCTTCGTGGTGGGATTAGCCGTGGTCATGTCCATCCTGGGCGCCATCGCGGCGCTCATGGGCACCATGTTCGGCGATGTCGGAACCTATTTCTATTTCGTGGTGGCGATCATCCTCATCGTCATGGGGCTGCAATTGTCCGGCCTTATCAACCTGAAAATGGGCGGCCTCGCAGAAATTCCTGCCCCAGCGCACCGGCCTGATTGGCGCCTTGATCTTAGGGGGGCTCTTCGGTCTGGTGCTGTCGCCCTGCGCCTCCCCGGTCCTGGCGGTGATCCTGACCCTGGCCGCGGTCAAGGGCGAAGTGGCCTACGGCAGCACTTTGCTCTTTGCCTACGCCTTGGGACAGGGGACCCTGATCCTGGTGGCCGGGACCTTTACCGGGGTGATCGAAAGTTACTTGCAATCCAAAAGCGCCAGGGTGGGCGCCATGATCCAAAAGCGGCCGGCGGCCTGATCTTCTTTGCCGGCTGCTACATCCTGTTCCAGGGGATCAGGAATTTGTGATCTCCGGAGGAGATAAAAAGGAATCACACTATGCAAGATCAGAATATCAAGGAAGTTATCAAAGACCGTTACGGCAAGATCGCCCGGGGGGAACAGACGTTCTGCTGCCCCACCTGCGGGCCGACTACGACTGACCAATGTCTGGCGGTGGGTTATACCCCGGAGGACCTGGCGCTGGTCCCGGAAATGGCGATTTTGGGGGTGGGCTGCGGCAACCCCACGGCGCTGGCTGACCTTAAAGTTGGTGAAACCGTCCTGGACCTGGGCTCCGGCGCCGGCATCGACGTCTTCCTGGCGGCCAAGAAAGTCGGGGAAGGCGGCCGGGTCATCGGCGTGGATATGACCGAGGACATGGTGGCCCGGGGACGGCAACTGGCCCGGGAGCACGGCTTCGGCAACGTGGAGTTCCGCCAGGGGGATATTGAGCATCTCCCGGTGGATTCAGCCACTGTGGACGTCATCATCAGCAATTGCGTCATCAACCTGACCCCGGACAAACTGGCGAGCTTTAAAGAGATCCATCGGGTCTTGAGGCCCGGCGGGCGCATCCTCATCGCCGACCTGGTGACCGCCGGCGAATTGCCGCCGGACGTGCGGGCCAGCGCCGCGGCCTGGGCCGATTGCCTGGCCGGCGCCATGCCCAAGGCGGCCTACCTGGAAACCATCCGGAGCGCCGGTTTTGCGGAAGTAACCGTGGTTTCCGAATCTCCCTATGAGGCCCCGGGGATGGACGAGCGGTTGCAAGGACAAATA